>NZ_JBOHJB010000187.1:0-1535 GCF_050728395.1 Methyloceanibacter sp. | reverse complement strand
CGCCTGCCCCTGCCATTTCATGATAGTGTTCTGATAGTTTTGCAAAGCGCTGACGTGGCCTGAAGGCCCGGCGGTCATGGGGTGCGGGTGATGTTCAACGTCACCGATCCTGCACGAAGGATGCACACCATGACCAAGCGAGCATGACCAAGCGAGCATGACCAAGCGAGCATGACCAAGCGAGCATGACCAAGCGAGCATGACCAAGCGAGAAAGCAAGGCCGAACGGATTGAGTGGAAAGGGTTGCTGTCTGGCGACCCGGATTATCTACGGACGATGGTTGAGGCCATCGTTCAAGCGACGCTGGAAGCCGAGATGACGGCGGCGCCGGGAGCTGAGAAGGGTGAGCGGACAACCGCGGGGCTTGGCTATCGCAGCGGTTATTACGGCCGGTTGCTGATCACGCGGGTTGGAACCCTCGAACTTAGAGTGCCGCAGGACCGCCAGGGGCGCTTCTCAACCGAGCTGTTCGAGCGCTATCAGCGGGCGGAGAAGGCGCTGCTGACGAGCCTGATCGAGATGTCCGTCCAAGGGGTCTCGACACGCAAGGTGAAAGCGGTGACGGAAGACCTGTGCGGGCACGAGTTTTCGGCCTCGGCCATCAGCAGCATCGTCAAGAAGCTTGATGCGAGCCTGACGGCCTTCTGCGGGCGGCGGCTCCCCGAGGCCTATCCCTCCTTGATTCTGGACGCGCGCTATGAGCGGGTCCGCGAGGGCGGGGTGATCGAAAGCCAGGCGGTGCCGATCGCGGTCGCAGTCGCCTGGGAGGGCCGGCGCCAGATCTTGGCCGTCACTCTCGCCAACCGCGAGAGTCCGTCGAGCTGGAAGGACTTTCTCTTGAGCCTGAAGAACCGCGGCCTGGCTGGCGTCGAGTTCGTCGTCTCCGGCGATCATGCCGGGCTCAAGAAGGCCATCCCGCAAGTCCTGCCCGAGGCGGCATGGCAGCGCTGCTACGTCCATTTCCTGCGCAATGCCCGTGATCATCTACCCCGCAAGGCAAGCGACGATTGCCTAAAAGAACTGCGGTGGATGGATGACCGCCGCGCGCTGGCGGAAGTGCGCCGCGATTTGGCCCCATGGCTCGCCAAGTGGCAGGGCAAAGACGAGCGGCTGTGTGCCTGGGTCGAGAACAACATCGAGGAGACATTGACCTATTACCGGCCACCGCTTGCCCATCACAAGCACATGAAAAGCACAAACATGCTCGAGCGGCGCACCCAGGAGATCAAGCGGCGCACCCATGTGGTGCGAATCTTCCCCAACCCCGAGAGTTGTTTGCGGCTCATCCGGGCGCTTGCCGTCGAGACGCATGAGAACTGGCTAGAGACGACCCGTTATCTCAACATGGAGCATTTGCGTGAACACAAGAAGGAGGTGCTGCGTCAGGCCGCATGAGCCTGCTTCGTCCCCAGCCTCGCCAGGCTAGCGCCGTGCTCGCGCCGTCAAGGCCGCGCCGCCTGCGGCGGTGGCCTTCCGGCCAGCCTTGACTGCGCTTGGGCGCGGCGCTCGAAAGAGCGCGAGGTCGGGACGGAGG
>NZ_JBOHJB010000186.1:0-2150 GCF_050728395.1 Methyloceanibacter sp. | reverse complement strand
CCCCCGCTGAGCTCCGACGGGCGTCTATTCTCGAAGCCCGCCAAGCCGACTTTGCTGATGATCTCCCTCGCCTGCTTTAGACGAATCGACCGGTCGACGCGTTTGATCTCGAGAGGCAATGCCACGTTTGTCAGGACGTCGCGCCACGGTAGCAAGGCGTCGTCCTGGGTGAGATATCCGGCTTTGGTATTGGGCTTCAACAGAGGCGTGCCGCCGTAACGCACGATGCCCGTGTCCGGCCGAGCGAGCCCGGCGGCAAGATTGAGCAAGGTTGTCTTGCCGCAACCGGAAGGGCCTACGAGCGCGACGAAATCCCCATGGCCGACGGTGAGGCTGATACGTTCAACCGCCGCAATGTCCCCGAACTTCTTGCTGACGCCTTCAAATGCGAGCACCTGCTGGGCATCGACGGCCGCACACTTTGATGGAGCCAAGCCGACTTCAGACATGGCCTTCAGCCCCGGGCTGAACAACGGTGCGGAATGCAAAATTCAGGAAGCGCGTCAGCAGGAGAGCCAAAGTGCCGACGATCATCAGGCCTGCCATCACGCCGGTGGAATCCATCTTGGAACCCGCAAACAGGATCAAATAGCCCATGCCGGTGTCCGAGGCAGTCATCTCGCCTACCAGCGCACCGTGAAACGCATAGATCAAACCCTGGCTGATCCCCGTCGCCAGATGGGCGGATGCTGCCGGCAAGCGGAATTTCAAGGCAGTGTCCAAACCCGACGCGTCCAGTAGCGCCGCGGTATCGGCATAGATGCTCGGCACTTGCTTGAGGCCAAGATAGAAATTGAAAAACACCAGGAAGAACGCAGTCACCGCCGACAAAGTGACGGCAGGCAGGTGACCGATTCCGAGCCAAAGGATCAGAGCCGGCGCCAGGACGATCTTGGGCATCGAATAAGCGGCATAGATCATTGGACTCAGCACCCTGTCGACGAACGGGTGTGAGCTGATCCAGAGTGCGAGCGGAATGGCGACGGCAGCAGCAATCGCGAAGCCGACAAGCGTCGTAACAAGCGTGGAAACAAGATGAGGCCATAACGCGCCGCTCGTGATCCAGAGCACGATCTGCGAAAAGACAGCGCGCGGCGTGCTCAGATAATAGGAGTTGATTATCGGGCCGGAGATGACCTGCCATGCCGCAATGACGGCAATCAGTGAAGCGAGTTGGAGCACGAGCGAATTGCTCCTGAACCTTACCCACGGCCTTGCGCCTTCCGCGGCTTCTCTTAGCATCACCTGGTCAGCGATGAAGTCCCGCAAGCCGCAAGCGGTGCCTGGGATCGCGCGTCGGTCCCGTATCGCGGCAAGAAATCCGGCATCGACAGTCCCGTTGAAACTGCACTCGGTTCATCACCGTGACGCGATTCCTGTGTCGGCACGCCGCTGTTCCATCCCCGCAGGCTCTCAGCACGAGCCAGTCGAGGTTTCCCGCTAGGCAAGCTTGGCTGCCTGGCAGCCATCCATCGGAATCTCCATCAGGTCATCTCCGAACAGAATGTTGCCCTTGTAGATTTCACCGACTTCACGGATCACCCGTTCTCGCAGCCCAGGCCGGTCGAACTGCTCGGTCACGTGCGTGATCACCAGATTGCGCACGTCGGCTTCTCTCGCTATTTCAGCCATTTCGAGGTGACCCATGGTGAAGGTGCTGAATGTCTTGCTGAGCTCGGTCCCGCTCAGGTAGTGACACATGTGAACCAGCACGTCGCAGGACTGCGCCAGCTTTGCCAGTGCACGGCTGGGTCCCGTATCGCCCGAATAGACGAAGGATTTTCCATCGGCATCCAGGCGATAACCGTAGGACGTAAGGTGAGGGGCGAAATGATTGACTTTGGCGACACGCACCGACCATCCATTTCGCTGCACCACGTCGTCGGTGGCGAGCTCGGTCACCTTGGGTTGCGGCCGGGCCCGCGCGCCTTCGCCGCCGCGGGCACGATAGACATCGATACTGGCCTGGTTCTGCGTGCGCGATATCAAGTCCGGCCCGAATACTCCATCGTCGGCTATCAAGCGCTCGGTGATCAGCGAAAGCGGCGGCGGGCCGAAGACCTCGAGCTCCGGTATCTTCCCGGCGCCCTGGTCCCAGCGCGTCAACAGCAACCGAGGATAGTCACCCATATGGTCGTAGTGGTGATGAC
>NZ_JBOHJB010000185.1:0-2195 GCF_050728395.1 Methyloceanibacter sp. | reverse complement strand
CATATCCGCCAACCGTCGTCAGAAGGGGGAGCCGGCCGATCATATGTAAATAAATCTTGTCTGGGGAGCATACGCGGGACGGTTTTGGCGATGTCCCCCGTCGTCGGATGGCGAGCTTATACCCTTTCTTCCGAATCTTTTTTCCAGAAAGAGATGCGAGAATAGCTCGTCCAATCGCTTCCGCCATCAGCGGGGGAACCGCATTCCCTATCTGGCGTTGCCTATCAGCGCGGGACCCGGCCAAGAACGTATCAATTTGAAATGTTTGCAATTTCAGCATTTCTGCTGTGGTCAGCTGACGATTACACCAGTGAAATGGCCCGGCGTTCTGTGCTGGCTGCGCGGGGATTGTCCACGCAGGCTCGTTTTTTGCTAGCTTAAGCAGAAATGACCAATATTTCGTTCTCCAGCCGAATAGCGGGTCACCGCCGCCGCGATTAGTGTGCCACAGGTAGTTGCGTCCCTCGGGAATGGAGGGCAGGAGCTTCGCCCATCTTCCCTTCAACGCGAGATCGCTCCGCTTCCTCTTAGAGAGTTGCCCGATCGCATCCCAGCAGGTCACAGGGTTGTTGATGTGCGTCGCTTCGGGAAATTCAAAGTCGCGTCCATCGCGAAATGCCACCAGAAAGAATCGTCGGCGCTTTTGCGGCACGCCATAATCAGCCGCGTTGAGTATTGTCCACGATGCGCGGTAGCTGGTCCCCGCGACCCGGTTAATCTGTCGCAAGCCTGCTGATACGAGGCGAAGGCCACCGCGGCGGAAGCCCTCAACGTTTTCGATCAGGACGCAACGCGGCAATACATGCCCGATGAGGTCCATAAGATTATGAAGAGTTGCGGAGCGGGGATCACGCAAGCGGCGCACCCCTGTCGGGGCCCAATTCGCAGACTTCGAGAAGGGCTGGCAGGGGGGCCCAGCTGAGATCAAATCGACCTGACGCCTACGGAGCTTCCCAGCCTTCAGTAGCTCCTGCGGTGTCGTATCTACGAGGTCCTTTTCGACGACCTTCCAGCCGTGATTGGCTCGTAGTGTTGCGCAGCAGATAGCATCGCGTTCGACCGCGAGCGCAATTCTGAATCCCGCGGCTTGGAGGCCAGTATCCAGACCACCGGCGCCAGCAAACAATCCTATCGCTGTAGGCTTCGGTCGACCGGTCACAGAGCCTTCCTGACTTTCATTTTGTAGCCTCGACAAGCAGAGCTCAATCTGAATTGGACGCAACCGTCAAGGCGTTTCAGCCCGCGAGCGGCAGTCGCGGGATCGACTGGCGACGAGAAAGAAGTAAAGTCTCACCCCCAAAAAATCTTATCCCCGCCTCTCCACGCCCCCCTATCATCGCCGCGCTCCGTCCACTGAAGGGCGCCATCGCGAGGCGGTCGTTGAGGCGGGACGGGGCGCGGCGCCCGCGGGTCTGGTCACGCGGATCAGGCACTCGGGCGGCGCCGGGGCTCCGCTCGGGACCACTACGAGTCCCCGCCAGGAGCTGGCTGACGTTTTGGGTTGCGCTAGCGGCCTTCGGCCTAGTTGAGCGCATGATTGAGTGCGCGACCGGGCCTTCCGCCTTGGCGCATGACCCAAAATTGGAAAACGCGGTCCGGCGCCGGAGTGAGAACGCCGCATGCTCTTGTTGCGCTTTTCCTGGCGCACCTTGAGCGCAGTGGCGCGCCGACAGGCGCCCGCCGTATCCGGCAACGGATGCGGACACCATAGGTTTGCGCTTTTCGGCGCGCCGCTTCCCTTCGGGGGAGAGACCTTGGCATAGCCCGGACGGCATCTCCGTCGCGGGATTCTGTGTCATGCCCGCGTAGGCGGGCATCCAGTAACCCAGGACCTTGATTACGACAGACGGCAGCGGTTACTGGATTGCCCGGTCAAGCCGGGCAATGACCTTCTTTTCTTTTGCGCTTCGCGCGTTGGATACCGGCTTCCGCCGGTATGACACGCGCTTAATGCAGAGGATGAAGCTGGAAGGACCGCGATGAGCGAGAGCCCTCACCTCGCCAATGCCCCGGCGCGATGGAAGGCCACGGCGCCTATAATCGAAGCTCGCGCGTTCAGGCTGCCGGCCTTGCCGCCGCCACACCCTCGCCAGTTTCGTTCACGAGACTCGTGCAAACGCGACTCGACAAAGCGGAGGAACGACGATGCGTCTCTTAGCTCTCGCAGCAGGACTTCTGATTGCCGCGACCATGGT
>NZ_JBOHJB010000184.1:0-2276 GCF_050728395.1 Methyloceanibacter sp. | reverse complement strand
CACCCGGTCTGGCTCGCGGGGGAGGGATTAAGTGGCGTAGCCCGTTCAAACGGTCAAAATCACAGTGCATCGCTACTAGCACTACTTTGGCAGATTTACTCATGCCGCCGCTCGCTGCAAATCCATTTTCGGCAGTGCGGGCATCGTTGCGGTGGTGGTCGAGCGATGAGTTCGAGGATGGCTCGGCGCACGGCTGGCAAGGTCGGTTGAGGCGGCGGCCCGTTGATTCTTTTTTTTCCGCTTTGCTGTCGCGAGCCGGCGATGCTGGAGGAAAGCGTAGGCGATCATTGTCATTAGCGCATGACGATGCAGGCCCTGCCAGGATCGGCCCTCGAAGTGATCGAGACCCAGTTCTTCTTTCAGTTGCTGGTGACCCTGCTCGCAAATCCATCGCGCCTTGATGGTGGCCGCCAAAGTGCGCAGGTCAGTTTTTGCCGGCAGGTTGGCGAGATAGCATTTCTTCTCACCCGAATCTCTATGTTCACCGATGAGCCAAGCCTCATCCCCGGGCAGATGTTGCTGGCCTTTGTCCCTGATCCGCTGCCTTGGTCCGTCGGCGACCCGCACGCGGACAACAGCAAAACGAGCCTTGAGCTTTCCTTTCGTGCCGGTGCGCCAACTGATGGTGTGCCATTCGGCTTTGGCCAGCATGTTTTCGGCCGGTGTCGATAGAATATTTGGGACCTGCCGCCGCCGGCGACGACCGCGCTTGGCAACCGGCCGGATCATCCGCACATCGGCAGGGTAAACCTTGAGGCGGCGTGGAATTCCGACCGCCCAGGTCAATTTGCGAGCCGTGAGCCCCTGCCGGAACAGCGCGCTCATCCCATACCCGGCGTCCGCCAGCACACAGCCGAAGCGCACACCGGCGGCGATGATACGATCGATCTCCGCCAGAGCTATCTCCAGTTTTGTCCGCGCCGTTCGATACTCGGCCGGAACGCCCGCTCGCTCCAACCGAGCCCGATTGCTCGTCCAACTCTCAGGAAGAAACAACCGCAAAGCCAGCATGACCGGTACTTCGCCGCCGGCAAGCGTCAGCGACACCAGTGTCTGGCAGTTGGCGGTCTTGCCGAGCGCCGAAGCATATTGCGCGGCGACACCCACCGAATGCGTGCCCTTCTTGGGTATCGCGGTGTCGTCAACCACCAGCACTGCATCGCTGCCGCCGACGAGCCTATCCGCTTGGACGAGCAGCTCTGTTTCCACAGGCGTTGCATCCCAGACCCCGGCCGCAATGAAATGGTGCAATTGATCGCATTCGCCGAGCGCAAGCCGCCTCGCCATCGGCTGAATGCTCTTGCGATCGCCAGGGCCGATCAGCCCCGATACGTAGAGCGGACACATCTGGCGCCGCGCCTTGTGCCCCAGCCGATTCAGAAATGGTTTGAGCCAGCGGGCAAGCTCGTTCTCCCAGTCCCACGTCCTGCTAATCATGGTCGGCCCCTCCAAAAGCCGACCACCCATGAGTCACAGAAAAAGTGATTTGGGAATCCCGTGCCCGCTAATAATCTGCCAAAGTAGTGCTAGTCGAGTCCGTCACATCCATCTCGACCGCAACGGCCTCTCCACCGCTTGCTTGAATTTCCTCGACGGTCGCTTTGAGCGCCTCGGCGCGACGCGCGGCAAGCAACTTGCATTCCGGCGCGCGCCAAAGTCTTGGCGAAATGTCGCGACCGAGTGAGCCTGATGCTCCAGTCACGAGTGCCCGCTTCTTGCAACCAGGATTCATGCGGCGACCTGTTCCAACGGGCGCGCCGTGCGCCACGTTTCGCGCAACCGCCGCTCTTGCGCTTTTGCGTCGTCGATGCTTTTCGCCTTCACGTGCCCGAATCCGCGTATGGATTGCGGCAGCGAAGCCAATTGCACGGCCGTTTCGTAGCGATACGGCTCAAGCCCTTCGAGGATCTCCGCAATCAGATTCTCGTATTGTCCAATCAACTGCCGCTCGTTGCGACGCTCCTTGGTCCAGCCGAAGGGGTCAAACAACGTGCCACGCAAGCGCCGTGCCCGCGCAAGGAGCCTGAAAGCCGACAGCACCCAAGGTCCGAACGAAATCTTGCGCGGTACACCAGTTGCGCGATCACGCCGGGCCAAAAGCGGCGGTGCGAGATTGAACGCGATGCGATAGTTCCCCTCAAACTGCTCGGCAAGTTTTCGAACAAATTCAGGCCCGCTGTACAGCCGCCCGATTTCATATTCATCCTTGTACGCGAGCAGCTTGAAATAGCTGTGAACGACGGCTTCGGTGAGTCCTGTGCGGCGGGGAACGCATG
>NZ_JBOHJB010000183.1:0-2358 GCF_050728395.1 Methyloceanibacter sp. | reverse complement strand
GGGCCGGTGCCGGGGTCGAGGCCACCGGCGGAGGGGAGCCGCCGCCCGACATGGTGGCGGCGATTTGTGGGGCGATCTTGGCGGCGAGGCCGTGGAGCGCCGCGCTGTCCACGCCGCTCCAGGGATCAGCCCCCGCGCGGCCGGCGATGATCTGCTCGCCGGAGACCCGCCCGACGCGCTGACCCTTCGTATCGGTAATGTCCAAGATGTATGAGATCTTCGCGCCCTTCTTCTCGCTGGTTGCAACGAGATAGCCCTTCAGCGTGTAGGGGGAGCCCGTACCATCCGGCGTGATCGTCAGTTTGTTGTCCGAGCCGGCAGTCGCAAGCTCCTGGCCAAATTGCTTGGCAATATTCGCCGGCGCGCCGACGATCGGGGCGAGGTCCATGCGGGTGGAGGAGCGGCCGAAGAGCCTGCTGGTGGCGTCGCTGAAAAAACCGGCCTTGGCGCTCTCCGCGAACCCGCTGGCGTATAGGCCGAAGACAACCGCAGCGGTCAGCGCCGTGGTTGCGACACGCCGGAGCCGGCGGCGCACGCATAGTGGAGTCGCGCCCAACAAATACTCCCTCTGTTGGCCGCAAAGCCCCCTTCGCGACTGCCTTCAAGTACCCGCGGCGGGGCTTCCAAACCTCGCCCAAACAATAGATTACCTGCCCCGCTTGCGTCCAGCTTAAGGATGATCGGCGTGCGCCCCAACGAGCCTATGGTGAATGAGGATCAGGCGAGCACGATGGCAGAAATTTGGCGCCCATAGTCTTCCTCGCCGTGATGCTGTGACCGGCGATAGCTGAACAGGCGGGTCTCGTCGCAATAGGTGCAAAGCCCAAGGTCAGAGACGGCGCCGATGCCGGCGCGGGCAAGGCGCTCGGCCACATAGCCGGCAAGGTCGAAATGGGGTTCGCCGGAGCTGTCGTCGGTCATGAAGAAGGGCGCACTCGAAGGTTCCTCGGCCAGGAAGCGCTCGACATAATCGGTCCCAACCTCATAGGCGCGCTGTGAGATCGTGGGACCGATGACCGCCACCATGCGCTCAGGCTTCGCGCCGAGTTGTTCCATGGACGCGACCGTGGCCTCGACGACGCCAAAAAGCGCGCCGCGCCAGCCGGCATGGGCGGTGGCGATGACCCGTGCTTCCGGATCGCAAAACAGGACAGGCGCGCAATCGGCGGTCAGCGCGCCGATGGCGAGGCCCGGCGTGCGCGTGACCAGGGCATCGGCTTCGGCCGCGTCGCCATTCCAGGGCTTGTCGACAATCAATGCTGTCGCGCTGTGGATTTGATAGAGCGTCAACAGGCGCTCGGGCACCACGCCCAAGGTCTCGGCCACCAAAATGCGGTTCTGCCGCACATTCTCCGCATCGTCACGGGAGCCGAGACCGCAATTGAGCGAACCGTAAATGCCCTTCGAAACGCCGCCTTGGCGGGTGAAGAATCCGTGGCGGATGCCGTCACAGCTCTCGATGGTCGAGGCGCAGAACATGGCCCTGTCGGGTGTCACCATGGCCGGTCGGTAAGGTACGGTCAATTGCTCTCAGCGAAAGGAGGGGGTGATGGTAGGCTGGCGCCGGCAAGGACGAGCGCTTTGAACACTCTCCCCATCTGCGCAGGATCGACGAGCCGCGACGCGCCTGAAGCGATCGCTTCCGCTTGCGGCGGGGTGGCGCGCTGAAGCAGCCGATCGCGGCGCTCGCCAAGGCCGAGCTTGAGCAGGAACTCTCCTTGGGGCACCGGGCCGTAGGGCTTCAGTCCGAGTGCGCTCGCCTGCCGCTTCAGATCGGCGAAATCGACATGGGCGGAGAGATCGGCGCTTCCCGGATCGGCAAGCGGTGCGGCAAAGCGATGGCCGCGCACGGCTTGCAGCGTGTCGCAGAAGCCGGTTTCGTCGTGGCCGTAATCGATGATGAGGGCGGCGAGGGGGGAAAGGGCGGCGCGGCGAGCAACCTCACGCAAGAGAGGCTGTGACGCTGGCCTCGTTTCGAGGATGGAACCATCAGGCGCCGGGTCCGGGAGATCTCCCGCTTGATCGCCGCGCGCGGGCTTCTCCGCTTCGGTGAAGCAAAAGCCGCCTCTGCCGTCGCGCGCAACGAGGCGCTCGCGCCAGGAGCCGCCGCTACGGATGAACTGCCGGACGGGGAGGGCGTCGATGAATTCATTGGCGAGCACGATGAGCGGACCCTCCGGCAACTCATCCAGCTTCGCGTGCCAGCGGACGGGCACCGGCGCCTCTTTGAGAGTCTTTCGTTGCGCCTCAACCATGACCGGGCTGATCTCGATAAGAGCGACAGAGACTGCGTCGAGAAATTTCGGCAGGCTACGCCAGGCGCGGAGCGCATCAGCCATCAAGGTGCCGCGCCCTGGC
>NZ_JBOHJB010000182.1:0-2450 GCF_050728395.1 Methyloceanibacter sp. | reverse complement strand
ATCCCGGACGAGTATCAGGCCTCGGTGTTCGAACGCTTCGAAAGCCGCGCCAATGGATCGGGCCATCGCGGCGCCGGCCTAGGCCTCTCCATCGTCAAGAACCTGGTCGAGATGCATGGCGGCGAGGTGGTGCTCATTTCGACGCCAGGGCGCGGCACGAAGATCAGAGCGCGCCTGCCGCTCGCGCACGAAGCTGCGGTCGAGCCCGAACCGCGCCGCTACGGATCAAGCCGCGCCGGATGAGCGCAAGTTGGAGCCTTGACGGCGCCGACCTCGTCGAGCTCGACCGTCTCGCCCAGCGGCTCGCTCTCGTGCTCAAGCCGGGAGACCTGATCGCGGTGTCGGGACCGCTCGGCGCCGGCAAGACGAGTTTCGCCCGGTTTCTGCTCGCCCGCCTCGGCGTCGAGGGTGAGGTGCCGAGCCCGACCTTCTCGCTGGTGCAGGCTTATGCGAGCCCGCGCTTCACCGTGCATCATTGCGACTTCTACCGGCTCGAGCCGCGCGAGCTTGCCGAACTCGGCCTCGACGATCTCTTGCCAAGCTCAGTGACCATCGTCGAATGGCCAGAGCGCGCCGGCGACTGGCTTCCAATGGACCGGCTCGACATTGCCATGGACGAGACGGCGGAGCCCTATCGCCGCCGCGTAGTGCTCACCGGACATGGCAGCTGGGCCCCGCGGCTAAAGCGCCTGCAAGCGCTTTCCGCCTTCATCGCCACCACGCCTTACGCCGAAGCCGCCGCCGAATATCTGCAAGGCGACGCCTCGACGCGCTCCTATGCGAGGCTCGCGCTGGCGGACGGCAGCGCCATTTTGATGAACGCCCCGCGCCAGCCTGATGGCCCGCCGATCCGCGACGGTAAGCCCTATAGCAAGCTCGTGCATCTCGCCGAGGACGTAACACCCTTCATTGCTGTCGGTGATGAGCTCCGGCGACGCGGGCTTGCCGCGCCGGCGATCTACGCCTTCGATCTCGATCAGGGGTTTCTGCTGATCGAGGATCTCGCCGACAGGGTGTTTGGCGCCGAGATCGCGCGCGGCACGAAGATGGAAGATCTTTATGCGCCGGCCATCGACGTGCTGCTCGCCATCGTGAGCGAACCAACGCCGCCGCTCTTGCGCGTCGAAGGCCATGCGCCCTACCGGCTGCCGCACTATGACGCCGACGCAATGCTGACCGAGGCTCTTTTGCTCACCGACTGGTTCTGGCCTGTACTCCAAGGCCGCTCTACCCCCGAAGAGGTACGCGAGGCCTATATCGACCTGTGGCGCCCGCTGCTGGAGCAGGCTGCGGTCACAGATAACACATTGATTTTACGTGATTATCACTCGCCGAACCTGATGTGGTTGCCGCACCGCGCGGCGCTCCAGAAGGTCGGCATCCTCGACTTCCAGGACGCGCTGCTCGGCCCCGCGGCCTACGATCTTGTGTCGCTTTTGCAGGATGCCAGGCTCGACGTTCCCGAATCGCTTGAAGCCCGGCAGTTCGCTCGCTACTGTGCGGCCCGAAGCACGAGCGATCCGCACTTTTCGAGCGATCAGTTCAGCGTGCTCTACGCAACGCTCGGCGCCCAACGCAACTCGAAGATCCTCGGCATATTTGCGCGGTTGGCGAAACGTGACGGCAAGCGCGGTTATCTCGCTCACATTCCCCGGGTCGCCCGCTATCTTGAGCGCAATCTCGCGCATCCGGCGCTTGCGTCGTTGCGTGCCTGGTACGCCGACGAGCTGCCGCCCTTGCACAAGCTCCCCCCGCTCATCCTGTGAAGGCCGCATTCATGGCGCACGCTGAGACGGCGATGGTGCTTGCCGCCGGCTATGGCGAGCGCATGCGTCCCTTGACCTTGCGCCTGCCGAAGCCCCTCGTGCTGCTTGCCGGGCGCCCGCTCATCGACCACGTACTTGACAGACTTGGGGGCGCGGGCGTCGAGACTGCGATCGTCAACGTGCATTATTTGCCGGACCAGATCGAAGAGAGCGTTGCTCGCCGCCGGGGAACCAAGCCCGCGATCCTCATCTCCGATGAGCGCGATCTGCTGCTCGATACCGGCGGAGGCGCGAAGCGCGCGCTGCCCTTGCTTGGACCAGGGCCCTTCTTCATCCACAACGCCGACACGGTATGGAGCGAGGGCCCAAGCCCGGCGCTGCCGCGCATGCTGAAATTGTGGAACCCGCAAACCATGGACTGCATGCTGCTACTCGCGCCGCTTGCCTCGAGCATCGGCTATGGGGGAAAGGGCGATTTCACCATGGCGCCTGACGGTCGGCTGACGCGCAGAGGCGAGCGGCAGATCGTGCCCTTCGCCTTTGCCGGCGTATCGCTCTGCGATGCAAGACTGTTCACCGACGCGCCTGACGGAAAATTCTCGTTGAACCTGTTGTGGGACCGGGCGCTTGCCAAGAAGCGCCTCTACGGCATGCGTCTCGACGGGCACTGGATGCATGTCGGTA
>NZ_JBOHJB010000181.1:0-2555 GCF_050728395.1 Methyloceanibacter sp. | reverse complement strand
GCCGAGCGCTGCTCGGCGGCCACCCTCCCCGTCAAGGGGAGGGATGAAGAAGGTCATCATCTGCCGCGCTTCCCTCATGAGGGGAGGGATGCCGCGCTTTGCGTCCACCAGCTATGATGGTGGCCATGCATCTCGATGCCATCGATCTCAAGGACTTCTATGCCTCCCCCCTTGGCGGCGTGGTGCGCCGCCTGCTCGGGGCAAGGCTCAGGGCGCGCTGGAGCAATCTGCAGGGCCAGAGTCTGTTCGGCCTCGGCTTCGCCACGCCTTACCTTGGCGCCTTCCGCGCCGATGCCTGTCCCTTGGGCGCGCTCATGCCTGAAGAGCTTGGCGTCATCTCCTGGCCCAAGGAAGGGAACGGATTGAGCGTGCTCGTCGATGATAGCGAGTTGCCGCTTCCCGACGAATGCGCCGACCGGCTTCTCCTCGTGCATATGCTCGAATGGAGCGAGCGCTCGCGCGCGCTGTTGCGCGAGCTGTGGCGGGTGCTGGCGCCGAACGGACGGCTGCTCATCATCGTGCCGAACCGGCGCGGCCTGTGGGCGCGGGTCGACTCCACGCCCTTCGGTCACGGGCGCCCGTTCAGCCGCTCGCAAATCACCAAGCTCCTCAAGGACGCCATGTTCTCGCCTGAGGAGTGGCAATACGCGCTCTATATGCCGCCCTTCTCTTGGCGCGTCCTGCTCAAATGGCCGGTGTTCTGGGAGCGGCTAGGCCTCGTGCTGTGGCCAGCCTTCTCCGGCGTGATCCTGGTCGAGGCGACCAAGCAGATCTACGCCGCGCTGCCGGTGAAGGAAGTCCGCACCAACCGCCGCCGCGTGGTGCCGGTCCCCGCCGGCGTCACGCCGAGCGACGCTCATCCTTCGAGACGGGCCTTCGGCCCTCCTCAGGATGAGGATGCTAGGTCCTCATGCTGAGGAGGCGCGCATCGCGCCCGTCTCGAAGCATGAGGCGTAGACTCAGCGCGACAGCAGGAACACCGCCTGCTCGCCGAACAGATTCTGCATGAAGAGCGGCATGGAGACGCCGAGCTTGGTGCCATAGGCGTTGAGCGCCACCACTCGTTCGACCTTGGCGCCGGCATCCCGGCACAGATCCAAGAAGTCCTTGATGGTGCAGAGATGGATATTTGGCGTGTCGTACCAGCGGTCCGGCAAATTGTCGGTCTTCGGCATCTTGCCGCCGAACAGAAGCTGCGTGCGCACGCGCCAATGTCCGAAATTGGGGAAGGACACGATCACTCGACCGCCGATGCGCAACAGCTGCTCGAGCACGTCTTTCGGGCTGTACGTCGCCTGGATGGTCTGGCTCAGAATGGCGTAGTCGAAGGCGAGGTCGGGGTAGTGGACGAGATCGGTATCGGCGTCGCCCTGGATCACCGCGAGCCCTTGCGCCACGCAAGAATTCACCCCGGCTTGGCTTAGCTCGATGCCGCGCGCATCGGCGCCGCGCTTCGCCGCGAGCAGGCGCATCAGCGTGCCGTCGCCACAGCCGATGTCGAGCACGCGTGCGCCAGGCGTCACCATGTCGGCGATGAGCAGGAGGTCGACGCGCGACGTGTCGGTCGTCGTGCGCAAGCCATGCGGCGGCACGTTCAAATTCATGGGAGCCAGCCCTCCGGCTCGGCGATGCCGCGCTGCCGCGCACCGGCGTTCAAGAAGCCGCGAATGGTGTCGAACAGCTCAGGCTCGTGCAGCAGGAAGGAATCGTGTCCGCCCTTGGTCTTTAGCTCGACAAAGCTGACATTGGCGGCGACCGCGTTCAGTGCATGCACGATCTCCCGGCTTTCCTCGGTGGGAAACAGCCAGTCCGAGGTGAACGAGACAAGGCAGAAGCGCGTGCGCGTGCCTTGGAAGGCATTGGCGAGCACGCCGCCATGATCCGCGGCAAGATCGAAATAATCCATGGCGCGGGTGATGTAGAGATAGGAGTTGGCATCGAACCGGTCGACGAAGCTCAAGCCCTGATAGCGGAGATAGCTCTCCACCTGGAAGTCGGCGTCGAAGCCGAAGGTGATCTTGTCGCGGTCCTGCAAGTTCCGGCCGAACTTGGTGTGCAGCGCGTCGTCCGAGAGATAAGTGATATGCGCCGCCATGCGGGCGACGGCGAGGCCTTTGCGCGGGCTCGTGCCTTCATCGAGATAGCGGCCCTGGCACCAGTCCGGATCGGCCATCACCGCCTGCCGCCCGACCTCGTGGAAGGCGATGTTCTGCGAGGAGTGGCGCGCCGCGCAAGCGATCGGCACAGCGGAGAATACGCGGTCCTTGTAGGTCGACGCCCATTCGAGAACCTGCATGCCGCCCATGGAGCCGCCGAGCACGCAGAGCACGTCAGGAACCCCGAGATGGTCGAGCAGCCTCGCCTGCGCCCGCACCATGTCGGCGATGGTGATGACAGGAAAATCGAGCCCATAGGAGCGCCCGGTGCGGGGATTGATCGAACTTGGCCCGGTCGAGCCCATGCAGCCTCCGATCACATTGGGGCAGAGCACGAAATAGCGGTCGGTATCGATCGGCTTGCCGGGACCGACCATGGTCTCCCACCAGCCTGGCTTG
>NZ_JBOHJB010000180.1:0-2629 GCF_050728395.1 Methyloceanibacter sp. | reverse complement strand
GGTATGGCCAAGTGGGCACGGCTCGAGAAACTAGCCCTTCTTGGCCTTCTTGGCGGGCTTCGACTTCGCAGCCTTTGGCGCCTTGGCCTCGGCCGGAGCCGCTTCGGCGGCGTCCTCGGCCTCGTCCTCACCGGCGGGAACTTCGTCGGCGGTGGTCTCGGCCATCAGGGCAACCGCCTTCGACGTCCAGTCGTCATTCTCGATCTGGCCGTCGAGCTTGAGCGTCTCATCGAGCTTGGCGATCTCGTCGTCGGAGAGATTGGCGATCTGCTCGAACTTGATCAGGCCGAGCTTGTTCAGCTTCGTTTCGAGCTCAGGCGTGATGCCGGCGATCAACTTCAGATCGTCGGGTGCGCCCTTGGGCTTGGCGAAGCCCTTGAAGGCCTCCTGCTTGCCGCGCGCGACCTGGCGCTCGGGGATGCGGGCGGCCTTGCCGCGGCGACCTCTGAGATAATAGAGCTTGGCGCGTCGTACGCGGCCGCGGCGAACCACCTCGATAGAATCGATCAAAGGCGAATGCACCGGGAAGACGCGCTCGACCCCTTCGCCGTAGGAGATCTTGCGCACGGTGAAGTTCTCGTTGATCCCGCCGCCGGAGCGGCCTATGCAAACGCCTTCATAGGCCTGCACGCGGGCGCGGTCGCCTTCGACCACCTTGACGTTGACCTTTACCGTGTCGCCCGGTCCGAACTCAGGCACTTTCCGCTTCTTGGCAAGCGCCGCGGCCTGCTCCTTCTCGATCTGCTCGATGATATTCATGGCGATAAACCTTTCCGGGGCGCCTGCCTTGACCATCGGCCATGAGGCGAACGCCATTCTTTTTGATTGATCCTGACCTGATTTCGCGGGCGGGAAGCGCGCGGAGGGTTGTTCCTAACGCAAGCTTTCGCCCTTGTCGATGGATTTGGGCGAGAGAATCCCCCCAAACGCCTTATCGGAGTCATGCCCGGACTTGATCCGGGCATCCATTCCGTTTCGCCTCAAGGGGGTAGGCATCAGTGGAATGGATTGCCGGGTCAAGCCCGGCAATGACGAGTGGAGAGTTAGCGGCGCTTGAGCCTTTCCCACAAATCGGGGCGGCGCTCCTTGGTGATCTTCTCGGCCTGCTCGCGGCGCCATTTGGCAATTTTTTCATGATCGCCTGAGAGCAGCACGTCGGGGATCGCCCGGCCCTCCCATTCCTTAGGCCGCGTGTAGTGCGGATATTCGAGCAGGCCGGAGGCAAAGCTCTCCTCGGCAAGCGAAACCTCGTTTCCAGCCACCCCCGGCAAAAGGCGCACGCAGGCATCGATGAGAACTTGGGCAGCAAGCTCGCCGCCCGACAGCACAAAGTCGCCGATCGACACCTCCGCGACATTGCGCGCATCCAGCACCCGCTGGTCGACGCCTTCAAAGCGGCCACACAAGAGAATGATTCCTGGACCTCCCGCCAGCTCGCGCACGCGGGCTTGGGTCAGAGGCTTGCCTCGCGGCGAGAGATAGATCGTTGGCGTATCGGCCGGCACCGAGGCACGCGCGGCATCGATGGCGGCGGCGGCGATATCGGCGCGCATCACCATGCCGGCGCCACCGCCTGCCGGTGTGTCGTCCACCGAGCGGTGCTTGCCGGTGGCGAAGGTGCGGATATCGAGAGTGGCGAGCGCCCATCTGCCCTCGGCGAGCGCTTTGCCAGCGAGGCTCAAGCCAAGCGGCCCCGGAAACATCTCCGGGAAAATGGTGAGAACGGTGGCGGCCCAAGTCATGGATGCAGTCAACCAAGATTTGTCATCGCCCGGCTTGACCGGGCGATCCAGTAACCACAAAGCTAACTAGTTCTGCAGCCACGGTGTTTACTGGATTCCCGCTTTCGCGGGAATGACGACTCGCTTGCGTCACTCGAAGAGGCCTTCGGGCGGCGCGATGCGCAGCCAGCCGCCCTCCACGTCGACCTCAGGCACGGTCTCGCGGGTGAAGGGCATCAGCACGGTCGCACCTCCGCCCGGGGGTCCGATCTCGAGGAGGTCTCCGGCGCCGAAATTGTGGATCGCGATCACCGTGCCGATGGCCACGCCGTTCCGGTCCACGGCCGAAAGCCCGATGAGATCGGAATGATACCACTCGTCTTCCGCCCGCTCCGGCAGGCGCGAGCGGGGGACGTAGAGCTTGGTGCCGGTCAAGGCTTCGGCTTGGCCGCGGCTCTCCACGCCCTTGAGGCGCGCGGTCAATGCCTTCGGCGTGACGCGCAAGGACTCGATCTCGAACAGGCGCGTGCCGGTCTCGTCCTCGAGCGGTCCGTACTCGGCGATGGAAGCAGGCTCGGCGGTGAAGGAGCGAATGCGCACTTCACCTTGCAAGCCTTGGGGGCGTCCGATGTCCCCCACGAGCACCTTGTCGGGTGACGTTAAGATTCGAGCTTCGCCACTCGCGCCCCCTCCCCCCTTGAGGGGGAGGGCAGGGAGGGGGGTAAACCCCGAATGCAGAGCCCGTCGTTCACCCCCCTCCGTTCGCGCTTTGCGCGAACGTGCTCCCCCGCAAGGGGGGAGCGGGGAGCCTCGGGCCGGCGATCTCCCTTTCTGAGGGCGTTTCGCCAAGCTATTCGGCGGTGGGCTGCTCGGCCTCGGGAGCAGGCTCGGGCGCCGGAGGCGGTGCG
>NZ_JBOHJB010000179.1:0-2664 GCF_050728395.1 Methyloceanibacter sp. | reverse complement strand
GCCCAGGAACGCCGACGTCTTCATCTCGCTCGTCTACGTGACCTTCCTCGGTGTCATCGGATCGCTCATGCTGGTCGAGAGCGTGGCTGCCATCCGGCGGACGCGCGCCGGCCAGCCGGCCAGGGCGCGGAAGCCAGGCGAACACACCTGGATCCACGGACTACCCTTCAAGATGCGCTTCCCGCGCTCTCGCCTCTATATCAGCGCCATTCCGCCGCTGGTCCTTGGAACCATCGTCGGTCTGCTCGCCTCGATCCTCGGCGTTGGCGGCGGTTTCATTATCGTGCCGGGCATGATCTACCTCCTGCGCATGCCGACCAACGTGGTCATTGGCACCTCGCTGTTCCAGATCATTTTCGTCACCGCCGTCGTCACTATTCTCTATGCGGTATTGAACCACTCGCTCGACATCCTGCTCGCTCTTCTCCTGGTGATCGGCGGGGTGATCGGCGGATTGTTCGGCGCCAATGCCGGTCAGAGATTGAAGGGCGAGCAGCTGAGACTCCTGCTTGCCGTCATGGTGCTCGCGGTGGCGGCCCGCTTGCTGATCGGGCTCCTGGTGCCGCCAGAGGATCTCTACAGCCTCGGGCCGATCGTGACGGGGGCATGATCATGCGGTTGGCACTCCTGCTCGCCCTTGTTGCGGTCGAGCTGCTGCCGGGGCGGCAAGCCGTCGGCGCCGAGCCGTCAAGACCCGAGCAAGTCCAGTCGGACGTCTCCCAGCGGGTGATCTCGATCCAGTCGAACTTCACCGGCATCGAGATCGTGCTGTTCGGCTCCATCGACTTCAGTCGCGCGCCTTCGCCGGACGAGGCCCCCTATGACGTCATCATGGTCATCCGCGGGCCAAACCGGCCCGTCGTCGTCCGGCGCAAAGAACAGATCGCAGGGCTTTGGATGAATGGCGCGTCGCAGACGTTCCCATCGGTGCCCGGCTTCTACGCCGTGCTCGCCTCCCGGCCGTTCCGGGCGGTAGCTCCGGAAGCTGTCCTGAAAAAGCTCGGCATCGGTTTCTCCAATCTCGATTTCGGCAAGACCGCCGGGGGCGAGACCGCGGATGACGGGTTCCGCGCAAACCTGACCCGCTTGCAACAGGAACACGGGCTGTTCCAGGAGTCCGACGACGCGATCAGTTTTCTCGGCCGCAGCCTGTTCCGCGGAAGCGTCGCACTTCCGGTCAATGTGCCGATCGGCCGCTACACCACGCAAGTGTTCCTGTTTCGCGATGGTAAGCTGTTAAGCCAGAGCCAGAGCAGCCTGCAGGTCGAAAAGGTCGGCGTGGAGCGCGTGGTCTACATGCTCGCCTTCCATTACCCCTTCTTCTACGGGTTGCTGGCGGTGCTGATGGCGGTGAGCGCGGGGCTTCTCGCCTGGACGGTGTTCCGGCGCGAATGACTCGTACATGAGTGACGTCGTCACAAGTGACTTCGTCACAAGTGACTTCGTCACGCGTGATTGTCAGTCCGGAAGCAGCAGGCTTGCCTGCAAGGGATAGACGCTCGTTCGTCCCGTCAGCCAGGCCTCCATCAGATGCCAGTGGAACAAGGACGAGAAGGCCTCGTCGAGAACGTTGAGCCCGCCGGCATAGGTGCCGAAGGCCGGCATCACCAGCCGGTTGCCGTCCGTGGCGAAGCATTTCCGCCTGATCCCCTCGCCACGCCTGGCAATGCGCGCCACCGGGTGCAAATGGCCGGCGATCTCCGGGGCGCGGCTGAGCGAGGGTTGGTGGCAAAGGGTAATGCCGCCGATTATCAGCGACCGGCAGACGAAGCCGCCGACGCTTTCGGGCAGGTCAGGGTCGTGATTGCCGAGGATCCAGTACCAGTCGCGGCCTTGCTGTAGCGCCACCAATTCCTCGCGATCGTCGGCGTTGAGCCGCCCGGCGAGCTCGCTGCGGTGAAAGCTGTCGCCGAGCGCAACCACCCGGCGCGGCGCGAAATGGTCGAGGCAGGCGGCAAGGCGCTGCAGCGTGCTCCGCGTGTCGTAAGGGGGGAGCATCATGCCCCGCGCCGCGAAGGCCGCGCCCTTCTCCAGATGCAGGTCGGCGACGAGCAGGGTGTCTTCGGACTCCCAGTAAAGGGCGCCCGCCGCGACCGGCAGGAAGGAGTGGCCGGCAAGTTCGATGGGCGGCCGCCTTCCGGCGAGAACTTCAGACATCAAGCGCAGCATGGTCCCCCATCGCCTCCGCTATCAGTTCCTCCACGGCCTCGCGCAACAGCGCCTCGCTCGCATCCCCCGGCACGCTTTCGCGGCCAATCTCGAGCATGGCCGGCACCGCAAGCGGCGAGACTCGGTCAAGGGCAATATGACTGATTCTTCCGCGGATCCGCTGCAAAAAGCCGCTCAGGCGTCCAACGTCGATCAGGCCGGTTGCGGCATCGGCGAAGGCAGCCTGGAGGAGAATGTGGTCAGGCTCGTGCTGGCGCAGCACGTCATAGATGAGGTCGGAGGAGACGGTCATCTGCCGGCCGGTCTTCTCCTGCCCCGGATGGCGGCGCTCGATCAGCCCCGAGATGATGGCGCAGACGCGGAAGGAGCGCTTCATCAGGCTCGACTCGGCAAGCCAGGCGTCGAGATCGTCGCCGAGCATGTCCTCGTCGAACAGTCTCGCGAGGTCGAGCCGTCCGGTCCGCACCATCTCGCCCATATCGGCGAGCCCCCAGA
>NZ_JBOHJB010000178.1:0-2676 GCF_050728395.1 Methyloceanibacter sp. | reverse complement strand
CCCCCAACCGATTCAGCTAAAAGTGATCACGCTCTAGTGTGGCGAGAGACGGCGGCGGAGAGGGGTGGCGCATCCCCTTGGTGGGCCTGAGCATCGTCAGGCGGCCTGACGCAGCGCCTCCTTCTTGTGCTCCTTCAAGAGTTGCATGTTGAGATAGATGTGGGCTTCGAGCCAGGCTTCGTGGGTCTCGACGCAGAGCGCGCGGACCAGACGAAGACAGCTCTCGGCGTTGGGGAATATCCGCACGACATAGGTGCGTCGGCGAATCTCCTCGTTGAGGCGCTCGAGCATGTTGGTCGACTTCATGTGCTTTCTGTGCGTGAGCGCCAGGCGGAAGTAAGTCAGAGTCTCCTCGATGTTGTCCTCGACCCAACTGGTGAGCTTGGGATATTTGCCGCTCCATTTGGCGAGCCAGACGGCAAGATCGCGCCGCACCTCGCTGAGGTCGCGCCGGTCGTAGATCCAGCGCAGCTCCAAAAGGCAGTCGTCGCCGGCCTTGCGCGGAACATAGTCGAGCGCGTTCCTTAAGAAGTGCACGTAGCAGCGCTGCCAAAACGTTCCCGATAGAACCTCGGCGACCGCCTTCTTGAGGCCCGGATGATCGTCCGAGACGACGAACTCCACGCCTTTGAGGCCACGATCCTTCAGCGCGTGAAGGAAGTCCTTCCAGCTCGAAGCGCTCTCTTTGCTGGCAAGGCCGACAGCGAGCACTTGGCGCCGGCCCTCCCAATCGACGCCGATCGCAATCAAAACTGCTTGGCTCGTGATGATGCCGGCTTCGCGCACCTTCTCATAGCGCGCATCGAGAATGAGATAGGGGTGAGGCTCCTTCAGCCGGCGTTCGCAGAACGCCTTGAGCCCGGCATCCAGCGTCTTGTTGATCTGGCTGATCGAGGAGGCCGGGAACGAATGGCCCACCAGCTCCTCGGTGATCTGCTTGACCTTCCGGGTCGAGACGCCCTGCACATACATCTCCGCCAGCGCCGCAACCAGCGCCTTCTCCGAGCGCTGATACCGTTCGAACAGTTCCGTCGAGAACCGCCCCTGGCGATCTTGTGGCACCCTGAGCTCCAGCTTGCCGATCCGCGTAATCAGAAACCGCGAGGAGTAGCCGGAGCGGTACCCGAGCCTTGCTTCGCTGCGCTCCCCCTTCTCCGCCCCGAGCGCTTCGGTCATCTCCGCTTCCAGAACCTCCTGCACCGTCGCCGCAATCAGAGGCCTCAGGAACTCCTTGTCTTCCCTCAATAGTTCATCGACGGCCGATGCGTTCGACCTAATCTTCGTCACGGTCATGGTGGTCCAAGCTCCTTTCCGAGCGGTGATCTTGACAACCACCGGACTTACCACGACCGCTTCAGCTTCTCAGCATTTGCAGAACTCTTCGCACACTACCGAGTGCCCTAAGTTCCTGGTACAACTCTTTAGGCCGAAGTTGCGTCGGCAGCGGCTCGACTCCTTCCGCCTGCTCGAAGGTCAGCCGTCGGCGATCTGCGTAAGGGTCATCGTTAGACATATGACATCTGCGGGACAGGGTATGGACGGAGAAATTACATCGTCTGCCGTGTGCTGTCGCACGTAAAGCGCCAACACTCGCATAATGCTCACTAAGATAAGCCTGTTGAGCATTCAGAAAGTTCAAAAGCGGCGTCCGGGACTGCGCCAAAAACCCGTCGTTCGCTCGCCCACCTGTTGAGCGAATACCTCAATGCCACTCCCTAATATCAACAAAATGCCCGGCAATCGCGGCGGCGGCCGCCATCGCGGGCGAGACAAGATGGGTGCGGCCCCGAAAACCTTGCCGGCCCTCAAAATTGCGGTTCGAGGTCGAGGCGCAGCGCTCGCCGGGCAAAAGCTTGTCCGGATTCATCGCGAGGCACATCGAGCAGCCGGGCTCGCGCCATTCGAAGCCGGCGGCCAAGAATATCGCGTCGAGGCCCTCGGCTTCCGCCTGTTGCTTGACCAGGCCCGAACCCGGCACGACCATGGCGTTGACGGACCCCGCGACGTGCTTGCCGGCGACCATTTTTGCGGCAGCACGCAGGTCTTCGATGCGGCCATTCGTGCAGGAGCCAATAAAAACCCGGTCGATGGAAATGTCGGTGATTTTTTCGCCGCCCGTTAAACCCATGTAATTTAAGGCACGGGCGATGGAGGCCTTTTTGGTCTCGCTCAAAACCGCTTCCAGACGCGGCACGGTCCCTGTGATCGCGGCGACATCCTGCGGGCTCGTGCCCCAGGTGACAAGCGGCGGCAATTGGCCAGCATCAAGATGGATCTCTTTGTCGAATACGGCTCCCGCGTCGGAGTGCAAGCTCTCCCAATAGCGCATCGCGGCGTCCCAGGCAGCATTCTTCGGCGCCTTCGGCCTCCCTTTCAGATAAGCGAAGGTCTTGGCATCGGGCGCAATCATGCCGGCGCGGGCGCCTGCCTCGATCGTCATGTTGCAGACGGTCATCCGCCCTTCCATCGACAGCGCGCGGATCGCTTCGCCCGCATATTCGATGACATGCCCGGTGCCTCCCGCGGCGCCAATCTCGCCAATGATCGCAAGCACAATGTCCTTGGCGCTCACCCCATCACCGAGCGCGCCGTCGACCGTGACACGCATGTTCTTGGCCTTGACCTGGATCAGGGTCTGGGTGGCGAGAACATGCTCGACCTCAGACGTGCCGATGC
>NZ_JBOHJB010000177.1:0-2678 GCF_050728395.1 Methyloceanibacter sp. | reverse complement strand
CGTCGAAGATCCGTATCTCGCTGGCGGCGATAGGAACCGGGCGTCCTTGGCCGATTTTCTCCTGACGTTGCAGAAGCTAGATGTCGACATCAATTTTGACGCTTGCGTGGCACCCGCCACGACCCGGCAACAAATCGGGATACGTTAACATCCGGCATCGATAATCTCATGAACCAAGACCGCCAATGCAGCGTGTTTCTCACGAAGAAGGATACTGCCTAGTCCCCGCAACGTGCGACATGGCTGCGTGGACGTTGGCGCGATTCGAAAAAGACGGTCTCGGCGCATCCAATCATCTCATGACCGGAACACCCCCGCAGTCCGGCCTATTCTCCCGCGGGGAAGTAAGGCAGCGAACTTGGTAAACGTTCATATCCATCAGTTCCAGCTCGGCGGGGCAGTAGTGGACGCCGCGGCGCTTGCGCAGTTCCAGGAGCAGTGGGCCACGTACCGCAAGCTGGTCGAAAGCGATTGCCTGGCCCACCGCGAGGTGAGCGGTATCCTCCGAGAAACCCTGAACGATGTTTTCACGTCGCCCTTCTGCTTCCTCGACATTGCCTGCGGCGACGCCACTACGATGAAGGCTGCACTGCGCGGCACCCAAGTCCGCCACTATCACGGCATCGACCTGTCGCAAACAGCCCTTGATCTCGCCGCTGCCAATCTCGCCGAGGTGCCATTTGAGGTAGAACTCGACCACCGCGATTTCGTAGAAGCCATGATGCGCAGGCCGGAGCATGCCGACGCGGTCTGGTGCAGCCTGTCGATCCATCACCTGTCGACCGACGACAAGCTGCGCCTGATGAAGGCGATCCGCGGCGCCACCGGTGCCCGCGGGATCTTCCTACTCTACGAACCGACGCGCCGGGTCGACGAGGATCGGGCCGCATATCTCGACCGTTTCATGCGGACGAACAAGCCCTTGTGGAGGGTATTAACGCCGGCGGAATGGGACCAAGTCTGGCACCACGTCAACACCTGTGACTTTCCCGAGACCGCAGCCGTCTGGTGCGAGCTCGGCCGCGAGGCCGGCTTCGGCGAGGCGCGGCAAGTCTTCGTCGATCCGGCGGACTTCTTCCGGCTCTTCCGCTTTGAGCAGTGAGACAAGGAAGCTGGTCTCGTCGTGACCAGGCGGCGCGAGTGCGAGAAGTTACACTTCTTGAATCTCATCCCGATCCGGCTCATCCATGACCGGTGGGTAAGCAATACACCGAGCCCTAGGCTGCGACGCTGAGCGACGTCAAGCACAGATTGGAAGACAAGACTATGGAGAAAATATTCGAATCTACATTAAAACGACGCTCGAGCGCGTCTGGAGCGAGCGCGGGCCGGCGACAAGGCGCGTCAGCGATCCGTTGCGGAAACTCTGCCGCAGGCTAGCCAGCGGCCATGCGCCAGAGTCCTTGAGCGCCGGTGGCCAGTTGAGTTCGATGTAACCGGCGCCGACAGACTCATTCAGCAGCGCTTCAGACTTACGGGCCGCGATGACGCGCCCGCAGAGTGTCTCGCCGCTCGATGAGTGCCCAGCGCCAAGGTCAATCACCTTGAGCCCGTCCGATTCCTAGAGCATTTTCAGGATTGGCGGCGATAGCCTGAATTTGCGATGTAATTTTCGCATTCTTCGGAGGTGAAGGTGTCGAGAGCGTTAGCGATGGCTTCGATGAGGGCCTCAAGGGTTCGTGCGGCGGCCTTGCGGAGTGCTGCTTTGAGCTTTGCGAAAGCTTGTTCGATTGGATTGAAGTCGGGGCTATAGGCTGGCAGGTAGCGAAGCGTGGCGCCGGCGCGCTCAATCGCTTGCCTAACGCCAGCGACTTTGTGACTGGCGAGATTGTCCATGACCACGACATCGCCGTTGCCCAAGGTTGGGACGAGAAATTGCTCGACATAGGTCAAGAAGCTCGCGCCATTCATCGGCCCATCAAATACGCAAGGCGCAGTGATCTCATCGTGACGCAAGGCGGCAACGAATGTTGTCGTCATCCAATGGCCGTAGGGCACAGGCGCGAAAAGGCGTTGACCACGAGGCGCCCGGCCATAGAGCCGCACCATATTTGTCCTGAGCTTGTCGAAGGATGGCTCCGGTTTCATCAATGAAGACAAGCTGTTCCTGGTTCAAATCGGGTTGGCTCGCACGCCACTCCTCGCGCGCTCCTGAGCTTGCCGAAGGGGGCGATATCGGCACGGTCTTGTTCGGCAGCGCGCAATGACTTTTTTTTAGCGTGAACCCGAGATGCCGCAGCCTTTTCCAAAGACACCCGATGCTGGCCTTCATGGCGTGCTCGGCCATGAGCCAGGCTTGCAGCTCGGCAAGCGTCGCATCGGGCTCGCTCATGACACGGGCGCGAAGGACTTCGTCATGTGCGGCGAGCTTCGGTTTAGGACTGCCTGCCCAGGGACGGGCGCTCGTCTCTCCACTCATCTCCCGCCGCCGCAAGGCTTTGTAGATATAGGACACGCTGACCTGAAACATTGAGGCCACAGAATAAGCGCCTGTCCCGGCATCCACCGTCGCCATGACACGCTCACGCAGGTCCAAAGAATAAGGCTTCCCCATCACGAACTCCCGTCGAATCAACGACGAAAGGGAATCATAAATGTCGCCCCGCTGGAATCCCCATGCGATTCCGCCAACAATGAAAATGCTTTAGCCTGAAAGGGTCATGCACACTGCCAAGCAG
>NZ_JBOHJB010000176.1:0-2686 GCF_050728395.1 Methyloceanibacter sp. | reverse complement strand
CGAGCGGGTGCGCGAGGCCTTTGCCGATTCCGGAATCGCGGTCGAGGAAGGCCCGGTCGACACCACGGTCAGCATCGGCGTGGCCGGCGGACCGGCGGGCACCGAGCTCGAAGTGCTGCTGGCGGCGGCCGATACCGCGCTCTACCAGGCCAAGCGCGGCGGCCGCAACCGCGTCGAGGCCGCCGAAGAGCTGCCGCTGTCGCTGGAGAAGTGGCGGCGCAAGACCGCGGGCATTGCGGATCAGCGACGGCCGGGGGTTCCGAGCCTCGCCTAGCACTACAGTTGCTTTTTCGGAAGGCTTCTGAATCAATGGGCAACCATGATTCGAAGATCGTGGGCGCG
Source organism: Methyloceanibacter sp. (assembly GCF_050728395.1). Taxonomy (GTDB): domain Bacteria; phylum Pseudomonadota; class Alphaproteobacteria; order Rhizobiales; family Methyloligellaceae; genus Methyloceanibacter. The sequence goes on along the minus strand of NZ_JBOHJB010000176.1, from coordinate 2,344 downwards.
GGCAGCGTCGATTGAAGAGACGCTTGCGTTGTGGGCGGCGTCGCTTCGAGAGGTCAAGAAGCGGATACGTCCGTTGTTCACGCAAGAGCGTGTTGCGACCAATGCAGGCCTGTTCCTGGAAGGTCTGCTCGGAGATGAGCAGCGCAAGACCGGTTGGATGCGCGCGGAGGCGGCTGGCGATCCCGGCCCATGGCGGCAGCAGGCGATCCTGGGTCGCAGGGATTGGGACGCCGATGCCCTGCGCGATATCGTACGGGGCTATGTCATCGAGCATTTGGCGGATGACGATGCGGTGCTGGTGATCGACGAGACCGGCTTTCTCAAACAGGGCAAAGCGTCATGCGGCGTGGCGCGGCAATACACGGGTTCGGCAGGCAAGATTACCAACTGCCAGATCGGCGTCTTCGCTACCTACGTTTCGCGTCATGGTCATGCGTTCATCGATCGCGCGCTGTACCTTCCGAAGGAATGGACCGACGATCCAGATCGTCTGGAAGCCGCCTATGTGCCTGCCGATGTCGGCTTTGCGACCAAACCAAAGCTGGCGACGAGAATGATCGCCCGCGCGATAGCCGCGTCTGTACCATTCAAGTGGGTTGCCGGTGATACCGTCTACGGTGTTGGCGACATCGAACAGCAACTTCGCCGGGCGGGCAAAGGCTACGTGCTGGGGGTCAGCAGCGCTCATGTGTTCCGGTCCTGGGGCAAGCGGTCGCCGGTCGCCGGTACGGCCGCAGACCTCGCCCGGACCCGGCGCCCGTCCGACTGGAAGCGCCTGTCGGCGGGAGCCGGAACCAAAGGACCGCGGCTGCACGATTGGTGCTATCTCGAATTGGCCGATCTCGAGGCCGGGCAATTCAACCGTGCAAATGATGGTTTGTGGACGCGCGGTCTATTGATCCGTCGTCGCATCGCCGACGGTGACCTCGCCTTCTTCACCACCTGGTGTCCGGCGGGAACATCCATTGATACGCTGGTCGCGGTCGAAGGCCATCGCTGGGCGATCGAGGACAGCTTTGAGACCGCGAAAAACGAGTTCGGGCTCGATCACAACGAGAGCCGATCCTGGCATGGCTGGCATCGCCACGTGTCGCTGGCGATGCTCGCCTTCGCCATGATGGCCGCGATCCGACATCGCGCCAATCCGCCACCGCCCAAAAAAACCAAACGGCGCCCCCCGGCAAAAGCCAAAGCATAACCACACCGCCACTGATCCGCTGGTCAATCCAGGAAATCCGCCGCATCGCCGTCAGACTCGCTCGAAACCGTATTCAACCCGCGCATGTCATCGCATGGTCATTCTGGCGAAGGGCTCACCAGGCTGCCGCTCAACGCGCTCACCTCAAAGCAGAAAGACAACTGTAATGCTAGGGCCTGTCCTCATTTAGCGGATTCCCAAGATGTTCACCAAGTGATTCATGGGAGGTCAACTTGATTCGGAGTTGACTCAATGCGCCGCTATGCCCTTCGTGATGACCAATGGGAGCGTATCAGGGACCTTCTGCCCGGCCGTGAAGGGCATGTCGGTGTCACCGCCAAGGACAACCGGCTGTTTGTCGAGGCGGTGCTTTACCGTTATCGCGCCGGCATTCCCTGGCGGGACCTGCCGGAACGGTTTGGCGATCCGATCAAGGTTCACACGCGGTTTTCGCGCTGGGCCAAGCGCGGTGTATGGAAGAAGCTCTTCGAAATGCTGGCGGCCGACGCCGACAATGAGTACGCGATGATCGACAGCACCATTGTGCGCGCACATCAGCACAGCGCCGGCGCCCAAAAAAAGACGGCGACCAGGCGATCGGGCGCAGCAAAGGCGGATTAAGCACCAAAATCCATGCCATGGTCGATGCCCTTGGCAATCCGTTGTCCTTCTTCCTGACTGCGGGGCAAGCCCATGATCTGCAAGGTGCCGACGCGTTGCTGCCTCAGATGCAGGCAGATACCTTGCTGGCAGACAAGGCTTTCGATGCCGATGAGCGCGTCATCGAGCCTCTGCTCGCGGCAGGAAAAAGGTTCGTGATCCCGCCCAGGAGGAATCGAAAGGTTCAACGCCTCTACGACAAGGAAATGTACAAAGCGCGCCACCTCATGGAGAACTTCTATTGTAAGCTCAAGCAGTACCGAGCGATTGCGACCCGCTATGACAAGACTGCCAGAAACTTCCTCGCCGGCATCCATTTGGCCGCCGCTGTCATTTGGCTCAATTGAGGACAGGCCCTAGACAAGTCGTCGCCGTGGTTGCCAAGGGTGAAGTTGAATTGGGCATATTCCTCATCAATGTTCTTACCGTTCCAGGTCTGGACGTCGTAGGTCCATTTCCTGCCGACGTGCAAGTAAACGTAGTGTT
>NZ_JBOHJB010000175.1:0-2737 GCF_050728395.1 Methyloceanibacter sp. | reverse complement strand
TGGCGGGCATGCCTTGAATTGACCCGCCCAGAGGTACGCCTAATGGACGTCGTGGGATGGATTGCCGTCGTCCCGATGCTCCTTGCCGTTGCGGTGTTGTACGAACTCGCGGTCATACCGCCGGCGCATTGGTACGAGCGGGCAGCAGGACTTTACGCGAGCACGTGTTTGAGGGCGATTCCACTGCTTTCGATCGTGCCGCTCGTGGCCCTGCTGATCGCGCTGCGGGCGGGTGCCCCGCGGTCCCCCGCGGCGGCGGGCGCTGTCGCCGGGTTGCTGGCCGGCGGCCTGTCGGCTGCGCTTTACGCGACCCATTGCCCGGACGATTCACCTCTATTCGTGGCCATATGGTACACGCTGGCCGTGAGCCTGGTGACGTTGACCGGTGCCCTTGCGGGACATCGCGTGCTGCGCTGGTAGGTGGCCACAGACGCATGGCGAGCGCTTCCGAAACTCATCGGCATTGCGCTGTTTAGTTTGGTGTTCAAATACAAAGTCTGAATGGCTGTCGTCCCTCTCACCAGCAGGATCGCCCCGCTTGGCGTGGGCGATGATGGCCAAGGGTGAGTGCTAGAGGGTACCTGCCGCGGGCGGCTTAGGGAGATCGCGTCGGTCCGCCGCTGATTGCAGGTCGTTCCGGCACATAAGTCACGTCTGCTCCTGGCACGAACCCACCGTCCAAGGTGGCCGGCAGCTACGTCAGAGAAGAGGGATCGGGTCTAACTCTTTGTGAGCGGCCCGAGACATAGGTGACACTTCGTACCGGACACATGGGTAACACTTTTCGCTTGCGGCAGCAGGCGGGAGGTGGGGATGCCCTGGAAGGAGTGTTCGGCCGTGGAAGAGCGCCTGCGCTTCGTCGCCCGCCTGCTGGAGGGCGAGACCATGACCGATCTCGCCCGCGAGTTCGGCATCTCGCGCAAGACCGGATACAAGATCTTCGATCGCTACAAGGAGCACGGCCTGGAGGCTCTAACCGACCGCTCGCGCCGGCCCGTGCGCTATGCCAACCAGCTCCCGGCCCAGGTCGAGAGCCTGATCGTCAACCTCAAGCGCTCCAAGCCGCATTGGGGCGCCCGCAAGATCAGGGAACTCCTCGTCCGCCGTCTCGACGGCCACGTGCGCCTGCCCGCCAAAAGCACCATCCATGCCGTCCTCGACCGCCACGGCCTCGTCAAACGCACAGGACGCAAACGCAACCGCGCCACAGGAACACCCCTCTCGGCCGGGGTAGCCCCAAACGACCTGTGGTGCGCCGACTTCAAGGGGGAGTTCAAGCTCGGCAACGGTCGCTACTGCTATCCCCTTACCGTCACCGATCAGGCTTCCCGCTTCCTCCTCATGTGCGAGGCCCTCGAATCTACCAGGGAAGACCTCGCATTCACCGCCTTCGCACGCCTCTTCGCCGACCGCGGCCTGCCGCACGCCATCCGATCCGACAACGGCGTCCCCTTCGCCAGCCCCAACGCCCTCTTCAATCTCTCCAAGCTCGCCGTCTGGTGGCTCAGGCTCGGCATCTCAATCGAGCGCATCAAGCCAGGCCATCCCCAGCAGAACGGACGCCACGAGCGCATGCACCTCACCCTCAAGAAGGAAGCCACCCGCCCGCCAGGCATGAACAGCCTGCAGCAGCAGGCCCGCTTCGATGACTTCGTCCACGAGTTCAACACCGAGCGGCCCCACGAGGCCATCGCCATGCAGTGCCCCGCCGAGGTCTATACGCCCTCACCACGGCTCTACGTCGACCTGCCCGACATCGCCTACCCCTTCCACGACCGCGACGTCCTCGTCACAGCCTGCGGACGCATCTGCATGCACAGAAAGAAGATCAACATCTCAGGCGTGTTCGCCGGACAAAGGCTCGGAATCAAGGAGGTCGACGACGGCATTTGGCTCGTCACCTTCATCGACTATGATCTGGGATACATCGATCTGGAGCAGAGAAGCCTGCAGCCCATTGACAACCCCTTCGGTCCGAGGTTGTCACCTATGTCTTAGGTACGTTCCGTTACCCATGTCTCCGGGCCGGACAAGGCTAAGTTGGAGCGGGCGAAGGGATTTGAACCCTCGACCCTCACGTTGGCAACGTGATGCTCTACCCCTGAGCTACACCCGCGTCCATGGTGGTAAGGGCGGTCTTATGCAGCAAAGGCGCAGGGTTGGCAAGTGCGGGCGCCGCGGTGCGCAGATACGAACAAACCTGCCGCGGCGCCAATGGTTTGGGTGCCTCCGGCAGGAACGAGCCCGGGAGGTTGCGCGCGCGAAGCCGGGTCGGCTAAGACGGCGTAGCCCCCATGTCCGAGAGTTCCAGCCGCGTGCCTGTTTCCCGACACGATCTGTTCGCCCGCCTCGCCGAACTCGGTATCGACACCGAGACGGTCGAGCACCCCGCCGTCTTCACGGTGGCGGAAAGCTCCAAGCTGGAGCGCGAACTCCCCGGCGGGCACACCAAGAACCTGTTTCTCAAGGACAAGAAAGGCCGTCTGTTCCTTGTCGTCGCGCTCGGCCGTGCACATATCGACCTCACGAGTTTGCACAAGACGCTTGCCTGCGACCGCCTCAGCTTTGGCAAGCCCGATCTGCTGATGGAGGTCTTGGGCGTGCCGGCCGGCTCGGTGACACCATTCGCCCTTATCAATGACGAGGCTCGTCGGGTGACGGTTATTCTCGATGCCGGTATGATGCGGCATGAACGGCTCAACTATCACCCGCTACAGAACACGGCGACGACCAACAT
>NZ_JBOHJB010000174.1:0-2803 GCF_050728395.1 Methyloceanibacter sp. | reverse complement strand
TTGGCGTCCTTGGACCGCAACACGGCTTGCGCCGCCTCCAGGCGCTTTCCCGGATCAGGCGCCATCAAGGTCAGGCTGCCGAGCGCCGCCTCGACGATGCGCCGCAGACGGTTATTGAGCCGCACGGGCGCGAGATCGCCGGGCGGCGGTGCAACGGCGGCCTGGCCCGTTGCAGCATCGACGAACTGGTCGAAGCGGTCGCGAATGAACACCTGCTTCGTCTGCGCGCTGAAAAAGAGGCGACCGTCCTGCAGCGCTGCAATGACTATGGCGGCGGAAGGATCCCCGCTGGCCGCGACGGCGTTGGTCGCCTCGATGGTTTCATCGAAGCTGTCGGCGGTGAAATGGGCGAGTGCGTCGGCGTACGGCTCCGCGCGCAAGAGCGCCGTCGAGGCGGCGATGAGACCGAAAGCAAGCACGAGCGCCATGAAGCGATCGCCGATGGCGCGCATGCTGTTGCTCCGGCACTGGGAAATGGGATGGCTCGACATCGCCAGATTGGACGGCATGCTGCCGATTATGCCGGCAACGTTGGAGCCTGTCTCCAACCAGCATTTTCCATCTCGGGTGTCATCGCCCGCCTGCGGGCGGGCGATCCAGTAATCACGGCCCGGCGGTTGAGTCGCTTGCCGGTGGTTCGCTGCGACCCCCCTCCCCCCGGCCGGGATTACTGGATGCCCCGCATGCGAGCCTGTGAAGGAAATGGGCTGCATCCTTCTCGCAGCGCGTGACGGTCCGAATATCGGTCCCGCCCAAGCCGGCACTGCGGCTCATTACGCGACGCATCGGATTTGCTTCACTTACATTACATCGTTTCCTGGCCCTCCCCGAAACTCATCGGGCGGATCAGGCGACCTGTTTCCGCAGTCGATGGCCTGCCATTAGATTATTGGCAAGCGCATGCCAAAGTATCACCGCCTTGGTCTTAATCAGCCCTCGAACGTAGAGAAAGCCGAACCCATGGTTCTTGAGGTTGGCGTTGATCCGCTCGATCAGCTTGCGAAGTCTATAGACCTCCTGGCCGGCTTGCGTTCCCATCCGGCTGCGCCACTCCTTCACGCTCTCAGGTTCCCGCGCTCGCTTGCTCTTGCGGTTGGCGAGCGCCCTGGCACTGATGTTGTCGCGCTCGGTCGGCGTCGGCGCAAATACCTGCACCGAACCCGCCGCATGCTCGGCCAGGGCGGCGATGTCCTCGCTCGTCGCGTAGTGGGTGTCGACCAGAAGCTTTTCTGGTGTCTTGCCATAGCGACGGATGATGTCGTCCACCATCGGCGCCGCCAGTCCCGCATCATTGCGCCGATCCGTCATCTCCACGGACAGGATAATGCCCTCGCTGGGTGCCGCCGCGATCTGAGCATTGTAAGCTGCGCGGACCGCCCCGTCGGGGAAGCGCATTTTGCGCGCCTCGGGATCGCTCAGCGAGACTTTGGCCTCCGATTTCTTCGCCTCGTCCTTCGGATGTTTCTTCGCCCGCTCCTTCCTTTCAGCCCGCACCTGCTCAAGGATCGCCCGCGCCTTCACGGCGCGCTCCTTCACCTCCCGCGCCGCACGTTCTTGCGATGCCCGCTTGCGCCGCGAAGAGGCCTCGGGATCGCGCTCGATTTCAGCCTTCAGCGTCGTAAGCCGCTGCTCCACAGCAGCCTCCACCCGCGCCAGCTTCGTGTCGGTCTTGAACGAGTCATTACTCGCGTTCGCCCGCACCTTGGTGCCGTCGATCGCGATCTCGGCGAGCGACACCAGCCCCTCGCCAATCAAGGCCGTTACGCTTTCGCTCAGCAGCCGGTCGAGTACCTCCACGTGCCCTACCCGGAAGTCCGAAAGCCCGTGATAATTCAAAGGCACTCCGCCGGCGATCCATCGATAGGCAACATCGCGCTGTGCAAGCCGCTCGAGATGTCGCGCCGAGCCGACCCCTTCGATGGTCGCGTAAAGCCACAGTGCCAGGAGAACCGCAGGATCCGGAGGTGGACGCCCGGGCTCGCCTTCACGCGATTTGATGGCATCGTAAAGCTCCGAGAGATCCAGGCTCTCGACAAAGCTCATAACGATGCGGGCGCGATGATCGGTAGGCAGCAGCGCCTCAAGGTCAATAAAGTCCCATCGAGTCTGAGATCGATCTGCCTCAATGAATCGCGCTTCGCTCGTCATCGAATCACCTCCGCTTGCAACGGAAGTGAATCACAAAAACTGCCGAAAGCGAATTTCTTCACAGGCTCGCATGCGGGGCATCCAGTAATCCCGCTGGTCCAGGGGACCTATCGCCTGAGAATGGGACGACTAACTGAAGACACGTCCCTAGTAGCTCAACTTCCCGCCGGGTGCGTCCCGATCAGGCTCCATTGGCCGCCCCGCATTTCGATGACGTAGACCGGCTTGAGCGCGTCGCCGTTCTGGCCGAATGAGATGGGGCCTTCCAGCGCCGGATAGTCTTTCATGGCGCGCAGCTTGTCGCGAATGGCGCTGCGCTCGGCGGCGAGCTTGCCTGCATCTCCGGTCACGTTGGCTTCTTTCATCGCGTAGGCATAAAACTGAACGATGTCATAGGTTGCCGCGTCGAACTGTGAAGCGGCCGAGCGTTCGAGGCCGGCGGCCTTGGCGCGCTTGACGAACTCCTGCTCGAAGCTCTTTGCCCTGTCGCTCACGCCGAAGTAGAACGTGCTGGGAATCACCGTGCCGTTGCCGTCATTGCCCATCCGCCGCGCAAGCTCCGAATCGCCGACGGTTGAGCCAGCGACCAGCCGTCCGGTCACGCCCTGCCGGCGCAGCTCCTGCGCCAATCGGATCGCGGGCTCGGGCCCTGAGC
>NZ_JBOHJB010000173.1:0-2826 GCF_050728395.1 Methyloceanibacter sp. | reverse complement strand
CCGCTAGCCCGGATTATTCACGCCATATAGGAATTTAAGCTGACGGGCGTGGCTGAACCGCTGGAATCGTGTATAGATTCGGTTGCCAACTGAACTGTACACGAGACCAAGGAGCCACGCCCGCCATGACGGAAGATACGCTGTTTCTCCCCGGTCTGTCACCGGTCGACGGCAAGCAAGTGCAGGTTGCATTCGAAGGCGGCCTGCAGTCGTCGGACGGCGGCGTGCTGCTGTTGCGTGAGGTCGATCGCCGGCTCGGGCTGGCCGAGCGGCTGGCGGCCTGCATTCCCGACTGGCGCGACCCCGAGAGCATCAGCCACGGCATCGCGGAGATGCTGCGCTTCCGCATGTTCGCCATCGCCGCCGGCTACGAAGATGCCGACGACTGCGATGCCTTGCGCCGCGATCCGATCTTCAAGCTGGCCGTGGGGCGCGGGCCGGAGACGGGCGAGCCGTTGTGCTCGCAGCCGACCATGTCGCGGCTGGAGAACCGGGTGTCGTGGCGCACGCTCGTCCGGCTGCAGGCGGCGCTGATCGACCAGTTCTGCGCGAGCTGGGCCAAGGTTCCCCCGCGCATCGTGCTCGACATCGACGACACCTGGGATGCGGTTCATGGCGGCCAGCAGCTTGCCCTGTTCAACGCGCATCACGACGGCTACGGCTTCCTGCCCATCCACATCTACGAGGCGACGAGCGGCAAGCTGGTGGCGGCGATCCTGCGGCCGGGCAAGACGCCGACCGGCAAGGAAGTCCGCACCATCCTCAAGCATGTGATCGGGCGCATCCGCAAGCACTGGCCCAAGGTCGAGATCCTGGTACGCGGCGACGGCCACTACGGCCGCCCGGAGGCGATGGATTGGTGCGAGGACAATCGCGTTTTCTACGCCTTCGGCCTCGGCACCAATGCCGCGCTCGCCGCGCTGGCGGCGCCGCTCAACGAGGACGTGGCCGTGCGCCGTGCGCTCGCCGGCGCCGCGGCCAAGCTGCGCCGCTACGGCAGCTTCGCCTACGCCGCCAAGGGTTGGCGGCAGGAGCGCCGCATCGTCGCCCGCGTCGAGGCCTCCGACCGGGGCACCGACACGCGCTTCGTCGTCAGCAATCTCGCCGACAAGCCCAAGCGGCTCTACGAACGCGTCTACTGCGCGCGCGGGCAGATGGAGAACCTGATCAAGGCGCACAAACGTCATCTCGCCTCCGACCGCACGTCGTGCACCAGCGCGCTCGCCAACCAATTCCGCCTCGTCCTCCACTCCGGCACTTATATGTTGCTGCACGGCTTGCGCGCGGCCGCGCCCAAGCGCTCCTTCTGGCGCACGGCGCAGTTCGACACGCTGCGCCTGCGCCTCCTCAAGCTTGGCGCCCGCGTCATCGAAAAGGCGACGCGCATCAAGGTGATGCTGCCCGCGGCCTGCCCGGACCAGGCGATCCTCGCGCAGCTTGCCGGCGCCTTCGCGCCGTCGGGGCCGTGACGGCAGGGGCGACGTGCCCCGCAGAACCGATTCCTATCAACCCTAACCCAGTACAATCATCGGTAGAACGACGGAGCGCCCACGGCGCCACCGCCGGACTCGCACCACGCGAACCCGCATCGACCCGGACTCGCATCGGTGGTACTGTCATGAATAGATCGGGCTAGTATCTCTGCACAGGGATTATGACTCTTTATTTGGGTCTGGGTAAGCGCGTGCGAGCTTGGTTCTTGCGCGGTCGGTTGTGAACATCCAGTTGATGCGGGCGCCGGCCGCATTGCGCTGTTGCTCCCAGGCGGCGATTTCCGAGACGAGGCGGTCACGCTCGCCGATGCGCCTGTCGAGGCACTGGCGGCGCAGCACGCCGATCTCGATTTCAACCATGTTGAGCCAACTGGCGTGCTTTGGGGTGTAGTGGAACTCCAAGCGGCGCAGCAGACGATGGGCTTCCGGCGCCGGGAAGGCCTCGTAGAGCGCGCCTGGGGAGTGCGTCGACAGGTTATCGAGCACGACCCTGACGAGGTCTGCCTGCGGATAATGGACATCGACGAGGTCGCGCATGCATTGGGCGAAGTCGCATGCGGTGCGATGGTCGGTGACCTTCACTTTGCGCCAGGGTCGATGGGCGTCGAGGAAGATGAACAGGTTGACGGTGCCGTTCCGGCGATACTCGCAATCATAGCGTCCGAGCTGCCCCGGCTGGGCCGGTATCGGCTGGCGCGCCTCGCCGATGAGCTGGGTCGGGCTCTCGTCGAAGCAGACCACCGGCCGCTTGCGATCGGGGGCTTCGGCGTAGAGATCGAGCACGTCCTCCATGCGAGCGACGTAGGTTCCATCGACCTGCGGAATGCACCACATGTCCCTGCGCCACGGCTTGAGGTCGTTCTCGGCCAGGCGCCGTCGCACCGTCTCGCGCGACAGCCCTTCATGCTCGGTGAGCTCGACCATCGCGTCGGCCAGCAACTCCAGGGTCCAGCGCGCGCGGCCCGCCGGCGGGCTGGAGCAGGCGGTCGCCACCAGGAGGGCTTCCTGCCTGCCCGAGAGCTTGCGCGCTGCGCCGGGACGCGGCTCCTCGCTGAGCGCGGCTTCGAGATTGCCTTCGACGAAGCGCCGCTTGGTCCGGTACACCGTCGAGCCGCCGACGGCGATGCTGGCGGCAATCTCGTCATCGCTGACGCCAGCGTCGGCCGCCAGCAGTATCTGCGCCCGCTTCAGCTTGCGCGCGGCATGCTTGCCGCCGCCCAAGAGCGCGCTCAGCTGCGCGCGCTCGGTCTGGCTCAGTTCGACCCGGTAACGTACATTCATCGTGGCCCCCTGCGGTTGAGGGCACAACAGATGAATCAGATGCCGGCCACTT
>NZ_JBOHJB010000172.1:0-2924 GCF_050728395.1 Methyloceanibacter sp. | reverse complement strand
CGGTCCAGGCGATGCGCTCGGGGCGCGGCAGGTCGAGCGCCTCGCCGACCTCGGCGACGAGGGGAGCCAGTGGAAATTGCTTCCGCTGCGGCGGCACCTCATGCGCCTGTCCGAAATCGAGGGTGCGGGCGCACAGCCTGATGGCGCGATCGAGCGACGCGAGCAGCTTCGGCACGAGCTGCTGCACGCGCTCGTCCTTGACCGTGCCCAAGCGGTCGGACAGGAGCTGGGCGCTCGACAGCATGTTGCGCAAATCGTGGCTGATCTTGCTCACCGCCAAGCCGAGCGCGGCGAGCCTGCTCTTCTGTGACAGCGTCTCGGCGAGCTCCTTCTGCATGGCGGAAAGCTCGCGCTCGGCCGTGCCGATCTCGTCGCGCCGGGAAGACGGGGCGATGACCCTGGTCGGGTCCTCGGGCCGCTCCGAGAAGCGCACGATGTTCCAGGTGAGCTTGGTCATGGGCTTCACCAGAAGGGCATCGAGCGAGAGATAGACGAGCGCCGCGGTGATGATGGAGATCAGGATGGAAAGGCCCAAAATGTCGAGGCCGTAGCGGATCATGGCCGCCTTGAGCGGCCCCTCGCCCATCACCACCTCGATCGATTCGCCGGAATCGAAGCCGGAGGCGCCGATCACGCGAATGACGCGATCGTCGGGCGCCAAATAGACCATGAGCGCATCGGTGATGAGCGTCATCCACGAGGCGGTGCGCAGATCGTAAGAGGCGTCGATATCGGCGGGCATGTCCATTTCGATGATGAGCACGCGGCTATCGGCCCGCTTCACGGCGATGGCTTTGACCTGCGCTCGCTCCAGCAGCTCATCGCGCAGCATCGAGGGCAGCTGGCCGCCAGGGGCGGCCTCGGCGGCGAGCGAGGCGATATGCGCGGCCGCCAGCCGCTCCGTCAGCCATTGCCGACGGAAATTGGAGACCGAGGGCACGAACACGAGCACCTCGGCGAGCATGATGAACAGAATGGTTAGCAGGAGCAGTTTGGCGGAGAGTCCCGGCACATAGCGGGACGCCGGTTTTTTCTCCGTAGCTGCGTCCGAAGCCTCGTTGTTCACAAGCAACACTCGAAACTCAAGAAATCGCGGCGCACCGCACTTGCCGCTATCCTAAGCGGCGCAAGAAACTAATGATGCTACGGAGCCAGCCTTTCGTCAAAGTCGGCAAATAATAAGTGTAGGCCACCCGCTTGGAGAGCTCGGAAAGGGTCGGATAGGGCAGCACCAAGGAGGTGAGGTCGCCGATCTTGATGTCCCGCGCCATGGCCACCACCCAGAGCTGAAGCAATTCGCCGGCCTCGGCGCCAACAATGGTGCAGCCGACAATGGTGCCATCGGGCCTGGTGATAACCTTGATGAATCCTTCCGTCTCGCGCTCGCATTGGGCTCGGTCGTTGTCGGCATAGGGCCAGCGATAGATGCGGATCGAGCGGCGGCGGTAACGCTTATGGGCCTCGTCCTCGGTCAGTCCGATCTGGGCAAGCTCCGGCTCGGTATAGGTGACGCGGGGGATCGCCGCAGCGCTGACATCGGGCTTGAGCCGGAACAGCGCATTCCTGATGACGATGCCGGCGTGATAATTGGCGAGGTGGGTGAATTTGGGTCCGCCAATCACATCGCCGATCGCATAGATGCGGCGGTTCGAGGTCTTGAGCTGCTCGTTCACCTTGATGCCCTCGTCGGTAAAATCGACGCCGGCGCGATCGAGGCTCAACGATTTGAAGTTCGGCTTGCGGCCCGTAGCGACGAGGAGATGCGTGCCCTTGATGATGGTGGTCTCACCGTCTTTGTGGAAATGCACCCCGACGCCTTGCACCGAGCGCTCGACGCGCTCGACGCGGGTGTTGGGATAGAGAACCACTTGCGTGTCTTCGAGCCGCTTCATCAAGACGCGCGCTGCTTCCGGATCCTCGTTGGCGAGGAGGCTCGCAGTATCGAAGATGGTGACGTGGGAGCCGAGCATGCGATGCGCCTGACCGAGCTCTAGCCCGATCGGGCCGCCGCCAAGCACGATGAGATGCTGGATGCGCTCGCTGACGTCGAAAATAGTCTCGTTGGTGAAATAGGGTACCTCGTCGAGACCGGGGATCGGCGGGATCGAGGGCATGGAGCCCGTGGCGATGACGAATCTCCGTGCGCGCACCAGGACGCGCCCCGCCTCCACCGTGAACTTGTCGAGGAAGCTGGCGCTGGCCTGGATGACGCGCACGCCGAGCCCCGTCATGCGCTCGATCGAATCGTTCGGCGCGATGGCGGCGATGACGCCATGAACGTGGTCGTGGACGCCGCGGTGGTCGATCTGCGCCTCGATCACGTCGATGCCGAAATTGGAAGCGGTGCGCACGGCCTCGGCACGCTTGCCGGCGGCGAGCAGGGCCTTGGACGGGACGCAGCCATAGTTCAAGCAGTCGCCGCCCATGCGGCCCTTCTCGATGAGCACGACAGGCACACCGAACTGGGCGGCCGCGGCCGCGACTGAAAGGCCTCCTGAGCCCGCACCGATAACGCAGAGGTCGGGCTTCAGCACCTCTTCCATGGCCGACTCGTCCCCCTTAGCCTCAACCCATCAGGCCGCCCGGCGCCTGAACCATTTGACCAGAACCGGAACCAGCGCAACCAGCCCAAGCGCAACCAGCCCCGCAATCAGCTCCGGCGTGAGAAGTGCTCCCGGATCGAGCGCATATGGGCAAGACTCTTGGCCTCCCGGTCCCATCTTGGCAAGGCAGGATTGGTGAGCAGCTTGCTGCGCCTCGATCACGCTGTCGAGGCCATTGCCGGCGAGAGAATAAGCAAATGTTCCCGGGATGATTCCGAGTATCGTGGTGATGACATAGGTGCCGAAACTCACGCCAAGCAGTCCAGGAGCGAGATTGACCAGCCAAAAGGGAAAGACCGGCACAAGGCGCAAGAAGAGAAG
>NZ_JBOHJB010000171.1:0-2955 GCF_050728395.1 Methyloceanibacter sp. | reverse complement strand
GGCGAGGGAAGGGGGTCCATGGATTCCCTTCCCCTCGCGATGTGTGCACATCGCTCGGCCGGGAATGACACCTAGTAGGACGCGAGGACATAGACTAGGCGCTGCGATAGAGCTTGGTCAGCACGAACTCGCGGTGGCCCAAGGCTTCGGCGGCGGTCAGCCGCCCGTTCGCCGTGCGCGCGATGATGTCGATCAGCATGTCGCCCGCTTCGGGGATGGTGATCTCGCGCCTTATGATGCCGGAGATGTCGAGATCGATATGCTCAGACATCGTGCGCACGGTCTTGGGATTGCCGGTCAGTTTGATCACGGGGAGGATCGGATTGCCGATCACGTTGCCCTGGCCGGTCGGGAAGCAGTGCACGACATAGCCCGCCGCCGCCATCAACGTGACGCACTCCGCCGCCGCCGATGACGTGTCCATGAAATACAGCCCGGGCCCCTTGCGCGGCACTTCGGCGGGCTCGAGCACGTCGATATACCGGCACTCGCGCCCGATCTTCTCCAGATTGCCGAGCGCCTTTTCCTCGATCGTGGTCAGCCCGCCCGCGATGTTGCCCTTGGTCGGCTGGGACTCGGAGAGGTCGTCCGTCTTGTGCGCCTCGATCACGTCGTTCTGATAGGCCTTCCACACTTTGTACCACTTGTTCCCGACCCGCGGGTTGATCGCGCGCGCCTTCGCGAGGTCCTCGGCCCCGGTGATCTCGGAGGTCTCGCCGAACACGCCGTAGACGCCGTTGGGGATCAGCTTGTCGTACATGTTGCCGACGGTCGGGCACGAGGCGAGACCGGTCGTGGTGTCCGACTCGCCGCATTTGGCCGAGATCCACAGTTCGGAGAGATCGCACTCCTCGCGCTTCAGCTCCGAGGCCGCTTGCAGAAAGTCCTTCGCCGCGCGCGAGGCCTTGGCCACCGTCATGATGTCGCCGGTGCCTTCGATGCCGAAGCCGACGACGGGCTTTCCGGTCTTCCTGATGCCGTCGACCACGCGCTTGGTCCAGCCTTCCTCGATGCCGATGACAACGACGGCCGCGACATTGGGATTGGCGCCCGTGCCGATCAGGGTGCGGAAGAGAAGCTGCAGGTCTTCGCCGAATTGCAGACGGCCATAGGCGTGCGGGATCGCCATCACGCCCTTGATGTTGTTGGCCACTCCTTCGGCTGCGGCATTGGAGAGGTCGTCCAGCGGCAGCACGATCACGTGGTTTCGTACGCCCACACGGCCGTTCGCGCGCCGCCAGCCCATGATCTTGGGCAATCCCTGTCTCTTCGTTGCCTTGCCGCCTGTCCGCCGAAGTCCAACGGACGAAGGCGGATTCTTCTTCGCTGTTTTCGCCATCGCTACCACCGCTTGGTCTTGAGATTTTGGACGTGCACGTGCTCGCCCTGTTTGATGTTCGCCACGGCCTTGCCGATGTCGTGGCCGTATTTCCACACCGTGTCGCCCTTCTTGATGTCGCCGAGCGCGATCTTATGCCCGATCGGCACGTCCATCAGGCTCTTCATGCGGAACGACGAATTGTCCGCCGTCACCACGCACAGCATGTCGGTTCCGGCTTTCAGATCCTCGACTACGACCACGCCGACCGAATCCTTCTTGTCGTGCACGAGCAGATGCGGCGCCTTCATGCCCCCTCCAGATGTCGATGTCGCCCTATGAGGACGGGTTCATAAGACATCGCGGAGGAGAGTCAACTTTTGCGGGCAAACCCATCGCAATCCGCGATCGATCGCTGTGTTCAGCGCATACCGCGAACACTTCTTTCCTCCCCCGTTTACGGCACGGCTGTCCGGGGAAAGTTCACGCATAGCAGAAATGCAATTGGTCTGGGGAGTGTTTTGGTCGTCGCTTGGCTGGATTGACGTCGGGTGGTTTGTCGATTTGCTCGATTTTGGCGCGGGTGAAGAGGCGCGCGCAGAGGAGATCGGCGAAGCGGATGATCGGTACTTTGAGGCGGCTTTGGCGCGCGACGATGCGCAGAAGCACATAGGCGATCATGGCAGCAAGAATCTGCAGGCGGATGGCATTCTCATTGCGGCCGAAGAAGGTCCTGATCTTGAGGTGCTGTTTGATCCACCGGAACAGGAGCTCGATCTGCCAGCGCTTTTTGTAGAGCGCGGCGATCTCGACGGCGGAGCGCCTAAGATCGTTGGTTATGAGGACCAGCACTCCTCCGTCCTCGCGCTTGACGCGCACGCGGCGCATGACAATGGGAAGCCGAGAAGCGTTTTTGCTGATAAGCCTCACCTCCTGGTCCTTGAGGATTTTGAAACCATCACCTTTGCGCTTTATGAGAGCTCTTCGCCGTGTAACCTTGTACCGCGCGTTGATCTTGCTGCGGGTGACGAACTGCGCCCCAGCCTGATGGATGTCCATCCACCAATCATAGCTGCAATAAGCCTTATCGTAGATGTAGGCATGGCCAGCTTCGATCGGCACTTGCCGGCCAACCTCCACGTCGTTGACGTTGACATGGGTGATGTCGAGGCGCGTGGGATTGTCGGCGGCCGGATCGTAGACGACGTGCAGCTTGAGCCCGCGCGCACGCCCGTTCCACTTGGCCCAGGTCACGAGCTGGCCCAGCGGAATCGGCGTCGCATCGATCAGCCGCAGCATCTCATCGCTCTCCCGCCTAAGCAGTCCAGAGGCTTGGCCCGAGAGCATCGAAAAGGTCTCGATGAAAATCGCGGTCGGACGGCGGACATTCGCATCTGCCAATGTCGAGCGCGACAGCTTACCCACGCCCAAATGGTAATGATGGTGCGCATGGGCGTTCCACACCGTCTCAAGGCCGCGCAGGCCGTCAATTCCGCCAAGCTGCGCATAGATCAGCACCGCCAGATGGTCCCAACTCTTGAACCGCTTGTCGTAGGCATTGCCGTCGTGACGATCCACAACCCCGTTGAACCAGCGCCGCGAGATCGGTTCCAGCAGATGCCCAAAAATGCTATCGC
>NZ_JBOHJB010000170.1:0-2995 GCF_050728395.1 Methyloceanibacter sp. | reverse complement strand
CTCTACGCGCGCTTCTTCACCCGCGCCATGCACAAGACCGGGCATTCGCCGATCGACGAGCCGTTCAAGGGTCTGTTCACGCAAGGGATGGTCACGCATGAGACCTACAAGGACGCGCATGGCAAATGGGTGATGCCGAATGAGGTCGCGCTTCGCGACGGCAAGGCCGTGCTCGCCGCGACCGGCGAGCCGATCACCGTCGGACCCATCGAATCGATGTCGAAGTCGAAAAAGAACGTGGTCGATCCAGACGACATCATCGCCGCCTACGGCGCCGACACCGCGCGCTGGTTCATGCTGTCGGACACGCCGCCGGAGCGCGACATCGAGTGGACCGCTTCCGGCGTCGACGGCGCTTACCGGTTCCTCCAGCGGGTCTGGAGGCTGGTCAACGAGGCGGCGGAGAAGGGGGAGGGCGGCCAGGTGCCGGCGGAGATAGGGAGCGAAGCCCTGGAGCTTCGCCGGGAAGCTCACCGCAGCGCCGCAGCGGTCACCGGGGCAATCGACAAGCTCCGCTTCAACGTCGCCATCGCCCATATCTACGAGCTTGCCAATGCGCTCTCAGCTTCCCTCAACGCCGCCGGCGAAAAACCCGGCCCAGCCATGCGGGCAGCCCTCAGGGAGGCCGCGGAAATGCTCACCCGAATCGCCGCCCCAATGGTGCCGCATCTGGCTGAAGAGTGTTGGGTGGCCCTTGGGAATCAAGGCCTCGTGGCCGAGCAGCCCTGGCCGACCCCGGATCCCGCACTTTTGGCCGATGATACCGTGGTAATTGCGGTACAGGTGAACGGAAAAAGACGGGATGAATTGAGGATTGCGCGCGATGCCGCGAAGGAAGATATTGAAGCTGCTGCGTTAAAGCTCGACAATGTCGTGCGCGCTATTGGGGGACGTCGAATCAAGAAGGTTGTGGTCGTACCGCAGAGGATCGTCAATGTGGTGGCATAGGCCATTGCTTGCCGCTTTGGCTGTGACCGCAGTCATCGGCCTGGCCGGCTGCGGCATCCAGCCGCTTTACGGCACGACCGCCGGCGGGTCGCGCCTTGCCGCGGCGATGGCAGGCGTTGACGTCACTCCTATCCCCGGCCGCGTCGGCCAGAGAGTGCGCAACGAACTGATCTTCGAGAACACCGGCGGCAGCGGACAGCCCGGGACGGCCTACAAGCTCGACATCGTCATCAAGGAAAGCGTGATCAACGAGCTCGTCAAGATTACCGGCGACGCCAAGGGCCAGGTCTATGAGCTCGACGCCACATTCAAGCTGATCGGCAATGACGGCAGGGTCTTGCTCGAAGGCAAGGCGACGTCGCGGGCGTCCTATGAGCGCTTCGAGACGATCTTCTCCAACGTGCGTGCCCGCAACGACGCGGAGAACCGCGCAGCGCGCACCGTCGCCGAAAGCATCAAGGTCCGTATCGCCGCCTATCTGTCGCAGGCGGCCTAACGCACGTCTCGGCACGACGGCCGTTCCCTCGCCATGGTCGCTTACAAGACCGGATCGTTTCAGCGCATCCTCAAGTCTCTCGAACCGGAGTGCCGCGCGGCTCTTGTCTACGGCCCCGACGCAGGGCTCGTTGCCGAGCGCGCCGCGGCGCTCGTCGATGCCTTCGCCGGCAAGCGACGCAAAGAGGCGACGGAGATCGTTCGCCTCGATGAAAGAGATTTGACCGAAGATCCGGCGCGGCTCGAGGTCGAGCTTCGCACCATCCCGATGTTCGCCGAGGGGAAGGTTGTCAGAGTCTCCGCCGGAGCGAGGCTCGACGTTCCCATGCTGAAGGCGTTGCTCGAAGCGCCGCTCGCCGGAGCGCTGGTCATCGAGGCGGCGGCGCTCAGGCCCGACTCGGCATTGCGCAAATTGTTCGAAAGCCACAAGACGGCAGCGGCACTGCCAAGCTACAGCGACGAGCGCTCGGCCTCCGAGCTGATCGACGAGGAGCTCGACAAGGCGGACCTCAAGATCGACAGCGACACGCGCAGCTATCTGATGACGCGGCTCGGTGCCGATCAAGCTCTGTCGCGCGCCGAGGTCGCCAAGCTTGCCCTGTTCGCCAGCGGCCACGGACGCATCGCGCCGGAGGACATCGATGCGATCGTCGGCGACAGTGCCGAGATCGCGGTCGAGACCTTCGTGTACGAGGTCAGCGGCGGTGAAGCGAAGGAGGCGCTTCGCCAGCTGGCAAGGCTTGCCGCAGCGGGAACCGAACCGTCGGTCGCGCTCTCGGCACTTGGGCGCCACTTCACGCAGCTCCACCGCATCGCCTCGGCGCAAGGAGCGGGCGTCACTATCGAGCAGGCACTGCGGCAGCTCAGGCCGCGCCCGCATTTCAAGCGCGAGAAGGCGTTCGTCGCCGACAGCCGCCGCATCGGTGCCCAGCGGCTGCTCGAAGCACTGCCGCTCATTCAGGATGCGGTAAAACGAGCGCGCCTCAATCCGGACCTCGAGCGCGCCGTGGCCGAGCGGCTGGTCCTGGCGCTGACGAGGCGAGGGGACGCCCGCCGGGCGTCCAACACGAGCGAGCCTTAGCGTCACGTGAAGCGTGTTGCGGCCGGATCGAAACCGGTGTACCCGCGCGTCAAGCGCTTCGTGGTGAGGACGATCATGGACCAGCGGCAGAGCAGCCTCGATCTGCGTGGACGGCTCTTCGATCTGATCAAGGAGCGCTCGTTCCGCCGCGGCAACTTCACTTTGGCCTCGGGCAAAGAGAGCGCCTATTATTTCGACAGCAAGCCCACCATGCTGCATCCCGAGGGCGCGACCCTTCTCGCCGCGTTGATCGTCGACGCGCTTGCCGGCGTGAACGCCGATTGCGTCGGCGGCCTGGAGATGGGCGCCATTCCTCTCATCGCGCCGGTGGCGATGCGCAGCCATGAGGCCGGGCGTCCGCTGCATGGCTTCTTCGTGCGCAAGGCGCCGAAGGACCACGGCACCAGGCAGCGCATCGAGGGCCTCGACCTAGCGGGCAAGACCGCGGTCATTCTGGAGGACGTCACCACC
>NZ_JBOHJB010000169.1:0-3083 GCF_050728395.1 Methyloceanibacter sp. | reverse complement strand
GCCGTGCGCCAGCCGCGCGTGCGCGACCGGGAGGCTGTCGGTGGTGAACGCATTCGGTTCAGCCCGAGCATTCTGCCGCCCTACGCCCGGCGCACGAAGAGCCTCGAAGTGCTGATCCCGATCCTCTACTTGAAAGGCATCTCCACCGGCGACTTCGAGGAGGCGTTGACCGCCTTGCTCGGCAAGGACGCCGGCGGGCTGTCGGCATCGACCATCGGGAGGCTCAAGGACGCCTGGTTGGACGAACACCTGCGCTGGAGCGAGCGCGATCTCTCCGCCAAGCGTTACGTCTATTTCTGGGCCGACGGCATCCACGTGCAGGCCCGCCTTGAGAATGACGCGCAGTGCCTGCTCGTGATCATTGGTGCGACGCCGGAGGGCAAAAAGGAGATCGTCGGCCTGATCGATGGCGTGCGCGAGAGCGCGCAATCGTGGAAGGAGCTCCTGCTCGATCTCAAACTACGTGGACTCGCGATGGGGCCGGAACT
Organism: Methyloceanibacter sp.; assembly: GCF_050728395.1. GTDB lineage: Bacteria > Pseudomonadota > Alphaproteobacteria > Rhizobiales > Methyloligellaceae > Methyloceanibacter. The sequence continues at coordinate 2,595 of NZ_JBOHJB010000169.1, read as the reverse complement.
CGCGGTCGCCGACGGCGCGCTCGGTTTCTGGAAGGCGCTTCCCGAGGTGTGGCCCAAGACGCGCGAGCAACGTTGCTGGGTGCACAAGACCGCCAACGTCCTCAACAAGCTGCCGAAGAGCCTGCAAGGCAAAGCCAAGCGGGCGCTCCAGAACATCTGGATGGCCGAGACCAAGCACGCTGCTGAAGCCGCGCTCGATATGTTCGTGGAAATCTACGGCACGAAGTACGACAAGGCGGTCGAATGTCTGACCAAGGATCGCGACGTGCTGCTGACTTTCTACGACTTTCCCGCCGAACACTGGAAACACTTGCGCACGACCAATCCGATCGAAAGCACGTTCGCGACCGTTCGTCATCGGACAACGCGATCGAAAGGCTGCCTCTCGAACAAGACCGCGCTTGCCATGACGTTCAAGCTCGCACAATCTGCTGAAGCAAGCTGGAACCGCCTGCGTGGATACAACCAGTTGTCCAAGATCATCATGGGTGTAAAGTTCAAGGACGGAGTCGAGATCGTCAGATCGCACGCTCAAACCGCTGCCGCCTGACCCCGTCCGTCACCAAGATTCGGCGATAGCTCCCATGGCGCGGGCGGCAGATCATCATGGCAAAATGGATGGTGCCGGGGGCTGATAGTTATGCGACATCACTTCTTCATAGAGCTTCGTTCCAAGCTCACTCACACAGTGAAGAAATCGCCACCGCATATTAAATTCCTCGGCTTCTCGCGCCAATTCAGGGTGAGGTGAAGGGGATGTGAAGACCAAAGCCGGGTCTGCATAATCTGTCAGGTTTTTGCAGTGTTTCGTTATCTCGGCATGCGCAAAGTCGCGTGGTGCGTAGTGGGCAAATTCGTCTCTGATCCTTCTTATGTAATGAAGGTCGGCTTTAGTCTTTGTGCCATACAGCCCAAGTAAGTAGCCCAATTCTGTTTTTGTGGCGAACGAAATTTCGTCTCTACCGAATAAATTCTCGCGATGGTTGTTAGACATCGGGTAAGGCAGCAAGCGGTCGCAGATACAATCCTCCAAGGCCGATTCGATAATTGTTGCTGCGACTATAGCGTGCCCCTTGGGCTCTCGTTGTGCATCTCTTCGAAGATTTTCGGAAGTTCTCTCGAACCTATCCTTGGCATGATATTTATCTCTGATGGACAGTGACCAACGATTAAAGCAAATACTTCAAGGCGCGTTCAGCGGTCCTCCCACCGCGCTTAAGAATATTCCAAAACGGGACGGCGAGTCCCGCCAACTCAAGGGCGCCTCAAAGCCCAATAGGCGACGTGCGCGGCGATCTTCTGCCGCTTCCGCCGCCAGCGCAAAAACCTCTGCGCCGCGATCCTGAAGTTTGGCTTAGTCAGGTTGATGATAGGTGAGCCGCTTGCCTTCCCCGCCGCGGATCGCGAGCACGGTGCGTTCTTCATCATTGTAGCCAAGTTTGATCCGATGATTATAGCGGAAATCGAATTCCGCCAAGTAGCGATGCAAATGCTTCTCGCTGCAATGCTGATAGATGCCCTTCATGCCGCGCTTGAAAATTGAGAAATAGCCTTCCCGCTGAATTGGTGTGAACTTTGTGCGTCACCCCGTCTTTGATCGAAATGATGTTGCTCTGGCGGACATACTGGCCGCTGGAATGATGCACCGTTTCGTGAACCGCGAAGTACTGATCAGCGCCCGTGTAGAGGCGGCTTTCATCGGTATGCAGACGGCTCTCCTTCGCGACGTTGTCCATCACGATCGCGCTGACCGTCGCCTTGTCCGCGTGCGCAACATGGAATGTGCGCACATCCGCCACGTTCGATGAGCGCAACGACCGGGCGGGCCGCAACTTTGTCTTTCCAACCGCGCTTGGTGTAGGGCGTCGTGCGCGGCTTCAGGAGGTTCTTTTCCTTGGCGTGGCCGTAATAGGTCTCATCGGCCTCGACGATCTTGCCTTCACCGCCCATGGGCGACAGGTCGAGATTGCCGCGCCGCATTGCCTCCATAACTCGGTGGTGGAGAAACCAAGCCGTGTTGTACTGGCAGCCAAAAGCGCGGTGCAGCTGGTGCGCTGAGAAGCCTTTCTTGCCGGAAGCCGCCAGCCAGAACGCCATCGCCCACTGGGTCAGCCTGGCGTGGCTGCGCTCCATGACCGATCCGGTCATGACGGTGAAGTCCTTGCGGCAGTCCTTGTTGGCGCAACGGTATCGACCAGACTTCTTCGTCGCGTAATGTTTTTTGCTCTTGCAATGCGGACAGACCGGGGCGGTGGGCCAGCGAGCGGCCTCAAACCAGACCCGAGCGGCCTCTTCATTGTGGAAATGGGCGGCTGCAAATGTGTTCGACTCGGCCATAGCTATCTCCTATGTCCGAAATACTATCCCAAGCGGTCTGTGGTGTAAACTACGTAATGACGCAAAAGGGATTGACCAATCGAGGCCCGTTACAGAAGGATGGGTTGAGCCCTCGGCGAAACCCATCCTGCAACCGCCGGGCAAGGTGATGGGTTTCGCTGGCGCTCAACCCATCCTACACCGTATCCGGGTATCGCTGGCGCTCACGGGCTACGAGGTGTTGCGCGCGTCCGCAAGGCCCGGCGCGATGTGTGGGCC
>NZ_JBOHJB010000168.1:0-3129 GCF_050728395.1 Methyloceanibacter sp. | reverse complement strand
GGCCCGAGCGACCGGTGCGGCGTCAGAATGGCGGCGAAGCTCGTTTCTGCTTGTGGGCTCGCGGAGAGCTCTGTCATAGCTCGTCTCGTCCGTCTCGAGAGCTATTGGTAATCACCGGAACATGGGGGTTCAACCGAAAATCGCCAAGCGCAAGCCCGCCAAGGCAAGGGGGCGCGGCAAGAGCGGCAAGGCCCCGGGCGCGCGCCTCACCGAGACGCAAATCGAGGAGGTTTTCCGTCGCTTTCAGGCGATGAGCCCCCATCCCAAGACCGAGCTTCGCTACGCCGATCCTTTCACCCTTCTCGTCGCCGTGGTGCTGTCGGCGCAGGCGACCGACTCCTCGGTGAACAAGGCAACGCCGGACCTGTTCAAGGAGGCCGACACGCCGGAGAAGCTGATCGAGCTCGGCGAGGCCAAGCTCACCGAGAAAATCAAGACCATCGGGCTCTATCGCAACAAGGCCAAGAACCTGACCGCGCTCTCCCTAAAGCTCATCCAGGACTTCCACGGCAAGGTGCCCGACACTCGCGAGGCGCTGGTGACGCTCCCCGGCGTCGGCCGCAAGACCGCCAATGTCGTGCTCAACGTCGCCTTCGGCCAGGCGACCATCGCCGTCGACACCCATCTCTTCCGGGTGGCGAACCGCACCGGACTTGCCCCCGGCAACACGCCGCTCGACGTCGAGCTCACCCTCGATCGGGTGGTGCCCGAGCGCTACAAGCACAACTGCCATCACTGGCTCATCTTGCACGGCCGGTATATGTGCAAGGCGCGCAAGCCCGAATGCTGGCGCTGCCTGATCAACGACATCTGCCTGTATAAGCCCAAAACTCCCCCGCCGAAGACTCCACCGCCACGCTGACGCCTGTGCAAGATCGGCTTATCGGTTATGCTGCCGTGACTGGCACGCGTCTGACGGAGAGCTCGAAATGGTTGCCCCCAGGAAACCGATGGCCATGGCCTCGATCCTCGATAGCTGTGACGGCGCCCAGCGGCAGGAATTTGCCCCCGGGGCCATCCTCATTTCCGAGGGCGAAACGTCGGGGCGGCTTTATGTACTCGCCGAAGGCACCGTCGAGGTCTTGAGAGGCGAGACCCCGGTCGCCGTCATCGCCGGGGCTGGCTCAATCTTCGGCGAAATGTCGGTGCTCTTGAACCGTCCCCACACCGCGACGGTCAGGGCCGCCACGCCGGTCGGGGCCTTCGTGTTCGACGACGCCGAAAGCTTTCTCAAGTCCCATCCTGAGATCGCGTTCTTTCTCGGGCGACTGCTTGCCGAACGGCTCAACGCCGCCACCACTTATCTCGTCGACCTCAAGCGCCAGTTCGAAGGCCACGGCAGTCATTTCGGCATGGTCGGCGAAGTTCTCGAGACGCTGATCCACCAGCAGCACGAGGAATTCACGACTGGCCCGGAAGAGAAAGCCGATCCTCGGCTTTGAGCCAGTCAGGGATGGCTTCAAGCCGCGGCACCGGACGCTCGAGCGGCTCATCCAAGCGAATAAACTGATTGCCAGCCGAGGAGAACCACAGCGCCTCGCCGGCATCGGTATCGATGATGATGTGCGTCGGCGGGGCCCCGAATTGCTGCCCGGCATTGAACACCCAGGTCTTGCCGATGCGGTCGACCCAGGAGCCGTCCTTGACGAAAGGCGACTGGTGCACGTGGCCGCAGAGCACAATGTCGGGCTGGTATTCTCCGATCCACTGCGCAAGCTCGGTGTCGCCGAAATAGCGGGCGCCGCCCCAGCTGATCGGCGACTTGTCCGGCGGCGCGTGATGGATCCAGATCCACTGCTTGCGCGGCTGCCGTGCAGCTTCGGCGAGTTGCGCGGCGATCCCTGCGCGTGTGATCGGCCCATCCCACCACGGGCAGATGGTGAACAGCGTGTCGTCGATCACGAATGACTCGCCGTCGGAGGAAACGCCTTCGGTCTGCCCTCCGCCGAGCCATTTGGCGACCTTCTCGCCGCTCTCGTTGGGCGCATCGAGATCGTGGTTGCCGGAACAGGTCACGAGCCTGGTGAGCGCGCGCAAGCGGCTGAAATATTTCCGCACCACCACGCTCTGCGCCCGCCGGTCCACGATCGAGGCGAGCTCGAGATGATCGCCGGCCAGCACCACGACATCGAAATCGGCAGCGATGCTCAACACCCAATCGAATTGCGGGAGCGAGTAATGGATGTCGGCAACCGCAAGCAGACGCATCGGAAGTATCCTCGAAGCTCCTGCTGGCGAACGGAGCATCTAATGCGCGTTAGTGCAAACCCGTTGCGCCTGCGGGACCGCGCAATCGGTTATGCACCACCTTTTGCAGGTTGCCCAGAGGGTGTGCGGATGCTGTCGTTCAAACAGGCGCTGACGAAGGCGATGAAAATAGCGCCGGCCATCTCTGCGGCGGCAGCCAAGAATTACCGTCATTGCGCTCCGCTGGCGGGCGACCCTTTCCAAGGGACATTGCCCCTACCCAAGCGCATCGACCTCGGTCAATGTACGATGGGAAAAGCGTGCGGAGGAGAAGCGTCCATGCATCGCCACAGTCTCGTTGTCCTCGGGCTTGCGGCAGCCCTTGCTGCACCCTCATTGGCCTCGGCCCAGGTCATGGTCGACGTGTCGAAGATGACCTGCGATCAATTCGTCAAGTACAAGGTAGCGGACCCGAAGTTGATTTCCGCCTGGCTCAACGGCTACTTCCACGGCAAGCGCGGCGACCCCATGGTCGACACGCAAAAGTTGGACGTCGATGCTGACGCGGTGGAAAAGTTCTGCTTCAAGAATCATGAGGCGCTGTTGATGCAATCTGTGGAGTCCATTATCGGAGGCGCCAAATGACTTGGCGGAAATTCCGTCGCGGACTGGCTCGCGGCACCTTCTTTAGAAATCAAAATTTGATTTGTAACTCACGACGTTAGCCCTACGTTAGCCATAGTCTGTCTGCTCCTGAGCCCCGCAAGAATTGCAGCTTCGGGGAGTACGAATTGTGTCTCGCGAGACGGTGCGCCGCTTTACCCTGTCCTTTGTCTGGTTCGCCAAGTGGGTGCTTGCACCCATTATCCTCGGCGCGCTTTTGATCGCCGGTGGTGCGGCTCTTTATCGGCAAGGCATCGATTTCGACACCTTCCTGAACTA
>NZ_JBOHJB010000167.1:0-3221 GCF_050728395.1 Methyloceanibacter sp. | reverse complement strand
CGGCAGCGGCGTCGCCGCTGCCCAAGACTATTTCCGTTCGACCATCATGGCCAAGGAAAAGAAGCCGACGAACCAGGAGCATTTCGCAGAATTGCACCCAGAAGGCGTCCTCAACGACTGAGGCGTTGCGCCGCATCTCGTGTGCCGGGCGATTCCTCGCGCGATCGCGGCGCCGCGGCCGGCGCCCGGCCAGGGGCTGGCCGCGTGACGCGCCGCTGCCGCGGAGGCGTCGAAACCGAACGATAGGGAAAAACCCAGGGCGTCGCCCCAGCGAGGGCCTCGCGAAAAACTTTGCTTCGGAAATCCGCGACAAATCGAATCAACGAAGGATCATCCCGTGCAACACTCGATCGTCTTTCTCGACCGTTCGACTCTCGAGGCCAATCTGCGGTCGCCGGACTTTCCGCATAGCTACAAGGAATATGCGGTAACCTCGACGAGCGAGATCCTTGATCGCCTCCAGAATGCGACAATCGCCATCATCAACAAGGTCCCAATGTGCGAAGCGACACTTGCGAAGCTTCCCAACCTAAAATTGATTGCGGTTGCCGCCACCGGCACCGATGTCGTGGACAAAGCCTACTGCAAGACACGCGGCATTGTCGTCTCGAATATCCGCAATTATGCCTTCAACACAGTGCCGGAACACGTCTTCGCGCTGGCTTTCGCACTTCGCCGGAATCTCATGGCTTACCGAGATGACGTGCGCGCCGGGCGCTGGCAGGCCTGCGACCAATTCTGTTTTTTCGACCATCCGATTCGCGACATGCGCGGCTCGACGCTCGGCATTGTCGGCTATGGCGCGATCGGCAAGTCGGTGGGCCGGATCGCCGAAGCCTTTGGCCAGAAGGTGCTGGCCTATGACATCGTCCCGCAGCCCGGTCTGACCGGTTTCGAAACCTTGTTGCGCGAGAGCGACATCATCACCCTGCATTTGCCGTTGACGCCCGAAACGAAAAACATGATCGGCGCGCGTGAATTGCGGCTGATGAAGAATGACGCCCTTCTTATCAACACCGGCCGCGGCGGGCTCGTCGACGAACAAGCCTTGGCCGACGCTCTGACCGGCAGAATCATTGGCGGCGCGGGCTTCGACGTTTTGTCCGTCGAGCCCCCGAAGCAAGGCAATATTTTGCTCGATTTGCGGCTGCCGAATTTCATCGTCACCCCGCATGTCGCCTGGGCGAGCCGAGAAGCCATGCAGATTCTCGCCGACCAGCTCATCGACAACATAGACGCGTTCGCGGCGGGCAAGCCGCAAAATGTAGTAGAAGCCTAAGCAAGGCTTCAGTTGGAGGGACCATGCCGGCGGACATTGAAATTGCGCAACAAGCGAATATTCGCCGCATCGGCGAAGTGGCGCGGGAAAAGCTCGGCATCGGAGACGAGCACCTCGAGCCCTACGGCTATTACAAGGCCAAGATATCGTTGGATTATGTTGATAGCCTCAAGGACCGGCCGGACGGCAAGCTGATCCTTGTCACGGCGATCAGTCCGACTCCGGCTGGAGAAGGCAAGACCACAACCACGGTTGGCCTCGGCGACGCGCTGAACCGCATCGGCAAAAAGGCCTCCATTTGTCTGCGCGAGCCCTCGCTCGGGCCGGTTTTCGGCATGAAGGGCGGGGCGGCCGGCGGCGGTTACGCCCAGGTTGTGCCGATGGAGGACATCAACCTGCATTTCACCGGCGACTTCGGTGCAATTGCTCTTGCCCACAATCTGCTCGCCGCGATGATCGATAATCATATCCATCACGGCAATGAACTGAACTTCGATGTGCGGCGCGTCGCCTGGAAACGCGTGGTCGATATGAACGACCGGGCGCTGCGGCAGATCACCGTGGCTTTGGGGGGAGTCGGGAACGGATATCCGCGTGAGGACGGATTCGACATTGTGGTCGCCTCCGAAATCATGGCGATCTTTTGTCTATCCACCTCGATCAAGGATTTGAAGGACCGGCTGGGACGGATCGTGGTTGGATATACGCGAGACCAAAAGCCTATTCGCGCGGGCGATTTGCACGCGCATGGCGCAATGGCGGTGCTTTTGAAAAACGCGCTCAAGCCGAACCTCGTGCAAACGCTCGAAAACAACCCGGCCTTCATTCACGGCGGACCGTTCGCCAATATCGCGCATGGCTGCAACTCCGTGCTCGCCACCAAGACCGCGCTGAAACTCTCCGACTATGTGGTGACCGAGGCAGGCTTTGGCGCCGATCTCGGTGCCGAGAAATTCATCGATATCAAATGCCGCAAATCAGGCCTTCGGCCGCGGGCGGTGGTGATCGTCGCGACCATCCGCGCCCTCAAATATCACGGCGGCGTGGACCTCAAGGAACTCAATACGGAAAACCTCGATGCGTTGACCAAAGGCGTCGCCAATCTGGACCGACATGTCAACAACATCCGCAACCATTTTGGGCTTCCTTGTGTCGTTGCGATCAATCATTTCACCTTCGATACCGCCCTCGAGATCGAACTGTTGAAGAAAAAAATGGCGCATCGCGAAGCCCCGGTCGTGGTGTGCCGTCATTGGGCGGAAGGGGGCAAGGGCGCCGAGGAGCTGGCCCGCACGGTCGTCGATACGGTCGATAAGATGCCGGTCGACTTCCACTTCGTTTATGAGGATGAAGTTCCTCTTTGGGACAAGGTGAAGGCGGTCGCCACCAAGCTTTACGGCGCGAGCGAGGTGACCGCCGACCCGAAAGTTCGCGGGCAAATCAAAAAGCTGCAAGACAGCAGCTACGGCCACTATCCGGTTTGTATCGCCAAGACCCAATATTCGTTCTCGACCGACGCAAAGCTGCGCGGCGCGCCGTCCAACCATGAAATCAATATCCGCGAAGTCCGGCTCGCCGCCGGCGCGGAGTTCGTCGTCATGGTGTGCGGCGAGATCATGACGATGCCGGGCTTGCCCAAGGCGCCGGCGGCAACCAAGATCGATCTCGATGACAGCGGCAAAGTCACCGGACTGTTTTAGAGCGTGAAGGTCGAAGCATATCCGGCATTTGCGAGGTAAGCTTGGCATTCGGTTGGTAAAAAGCGATCATAGACTTGCTGTGTCTCACACAAAGCTGGCACCTAATGCTGGACGCCTCGCGTGCTCCGGTTCTCGGTGCTTGCGACATTCAGCCGAGGAGCCCGAATTGAACGACATTGTCCGGATCATGAAAGCGGCGGAAGTTGCCTCACGGTGGCACACCCATCAGCGCAGGAAAGGCG
>NZ_JBOHJB010000166.1:0-3412 GCF_050728395.1 Methyloceanibacter sp. | reverse complement strand
ATAGACGATGCCCCGCTGCGCCCGCTCGACATTGTAATCGGCGGCCTGGAGCAGCTTGAGGATGATGTTCTCCACGTCCTCGCCGACATAGCCGGCCTCGGTGAGCGTGGTGGCGTCGGCCATGGTAAAGGGCACGTCGAGGATGCGCGCGAGCGTCTGGGCGAGCAGCGTCTTACCGCAGCCGGTCGGGCCGATCAGCAGGATGTTCGACTTGGCGAGCTCGACGTCGGAGTTCTTGCTCGAGTGATTGAGCCGCTTATAGTGGTTGTGCACTGCAACCGAGAGCACACGCTTGGCGTAGTCCTGGCCGATCACATAGTCGTCGAGAACGGCGCAGATCTCCATCGGCGTGGGCACGCCGTCGCGCGACTTGACCAGGCTCGACTTGTTCTCCTCGCGGATGATGTCCATGCAGAGTTCGACGCATTCATCGCAGATGAATACGGTCGGGCCGGCGATGAGCTTGCGGACCTCGTGTTGGCTCTTGCCGCAAAAGGAGCAATAAAGGGTGTTTTTCGAATCGCTTCCGCTCACCTTGCTCATCTGTCTTTCCAATATCCTCTGACCGAAAAATCGTGGCGAATCAGGCCACAACGCTCGGCTCTTCGCACGTTTTGCAAGTGAGGGTCATCCTCCTGGAGACGCGGCCGAAGGACAATCTCAGCATGCTAGGGTGCCACTGATCAAGGATTGATTAATCCGTGTTGAATCAGGGCAGTGGTTCAAGTGCCGGCGAACAGCGTTGCACGGCTTAGCCCGCGCGCGCCATGACCCTTGTGGCTTAGACCCAACGGAACCCAAAGCGATCGGCGGCCGACCGCGTGAGCTCTTAGGATACCGGCGCCAGGCGCTCAACCTTCTCGTCGACCGGATGGCGCTTGGTAATGACCTCGTCGACGATGCCGAAGGCGCGGGCGTCTTCCGCCGACATGAAATAGTCGCGGTCGAGCGTCCGTTCAATCGTCTCATACTCCTTGCCGGTATGCCGCACATATACCTCGTTGAGCCGCCGCTTCATCTTGATGATGTCTTCGGCGTGGCGCTCGATGTCGCTCGCTTGGCCCTGGAAGCCGCCCGAGGGCTGATGCAGCATGATGCGGGAGTTGGGCAGCGAGTAGCGCATGCCTTTCTCGCCGGCGGCAAGCAACAGCGAAGCCATGGAGGCAGCCTGTCCGATGCACAGCGTGGCGACCGACGGGCGAATGAACTGCATGGTGTCGTAGATCGCCATGCCGGACGTCACCACGCCGCCCGGCGAATTGATGTACATGGATATCTCTTTTTTCGGGTTCTCCGCCTCGAGGAACAGAAGCTGGGCCGTGACCAGCGAGGCCAGATGATCCTCGATCGGGCCGGTGACGAAGACGATGCGCTCTTTCAGCAGGCGCGAATAGATGTCATAGGCCCGCTCGCCGCGGTTGGTCTGTTCGACCACCATGGGAACGAGGGTATTCATGTAGATATTGGCTGGGTCGCTCATTGTTGTCTCTAGGGGTTTGGCGGGATGGAGGCCTCTCTGGCCTAGCGGACCTCCGTCAGCGCTCGCGCTACTACATATGGAGCCGGTGGCGCAAGTGAAAGGGGGGCCGAGCCCCCGGCACAACGGCTTCCGGGACAATCGTCATTTCTTCTTTCGCTTCTTCTTGCCGTGATCGTGATCGTGGTCATGATGGTGGTCGTGGTCATGATCGTGGTGGTGGTCATGATCGTGCTCGTGCTCGTGCTCATGATGATGACCGCCGGCGTCGTCAGGATCGGCGTAGAGCTCTTCGACGCTGACCGGCTTCTCCGTCACATTGGCAAGCTCGGTGATGAAATCGACCACCTTGTCCTCGAATAGAGGCGCCCTGATCTCGGCCAGAGCCTGAGGATTGTTGCGGTAGAAGTCGTAGACCTTCCGCTCCTGGCCCGGGAACTGCTTGACCCGCTCGAGAAGCGCGCGGTTCACCTCGTCGTCGGAGACCTCGATCTTGTTGCGGGCGCCAACCTCCGACAGGATCAGGCCAAGCCGCACGCGCCGCGCGGCAATGTCGCGATATTCGGCTTTCGCCTGGTCTTCGGTGGTGCCCTCGTCCTCGAAGGTTCGTTTGGTCTGCTCGAGATCGCTCGTCACCTGCCGCCAGATGGCCTGGAACTCATTGTCGACCAACGTCGGAGGCAGCTCGAAGTCGTAGGCCGAGTTGAGCTTGTCGAGCAGCGCCCGCTTCAGCTTCAACCGTGATGCGGCCATGCGGTCCTGGTCGAGACGCTGCTTGACCATCTCACGCAGCTTCTCAACCGACTCCAAGCCAAGCGCCTTGGCGAAATCGTCGTCGATGGTCGGCGCCTCCGGGCTCGCCACCTCTTTGACCGTCACAGCGAAGCTGGCAGCCTTTCCGGCGAGCCTCGCTTCCGGATAGTCGTCAGGGAAGGTCGCCTCGACGGCGCGCTGTTCGCCGGTCTTGGCGCCGGCGAGGCCTTCCTCGAAGCCAGGAATGAAGTTGCGGCCGCCGAGCACAATCTGCGCATCCTCGGCGCTGCCGCCCTTGAATTCCTCGCCGTCGATCGAGCCCTTGAAGTCGATGATCAGCCTGTCGCCTTCCGCGGCCGGACCGTCTTTCGCCTTATAGAGCGGATTGGCGTTGCTCAAGCGTTCGAGCGCCTTGTCGATGTCGGCGGAGGAAACGTCGGCAATCGGCTTCTCCACCTCGATCTTGCCGAAGTCCATGGTGTCGAACTTGGGCAGCACCTCGAAGGACATGGTGTAGGCGAGGTCGGCAGTCCCCGAGAAGATCTTGTCGATCTCCTTCTCGTCCTCCGGCAGCAAGATGTTGGGTTGGAAGGCAGGACGCTCCTGCCGCTGCGAGATGGCTTCGCGGCTCGTCTCGGCGACGGCCTGCTGCACCACTTCGGCCATCACCGAGCGCCCGTACACTTTGCGCAAATGCGCCTTCGGCACATGACCGGGCCGGAAGCCCTTGATCCTCACCCTGCCGCTGAGATCGTCGAGGCGCGCCGACAGGCGCCGCTCGAGCTCATCCGCGCCAACCACCACCTTCAACTCGCGGCGGAGGCCCTCTGTGGTCACTTCGGTAATGTCCATCTATGCCCTAGTCCGTTCTCTTGTTGGTGCGGGCGGAGGGACTCGAACCCCCATGGCCGAAGCCACCAGAACCTAAATCTGGCGTGTCTACCAATTCCACCACGCCCGCAGAACGCCCGTGTTTTGCCGGGGGGGTCTATAACACAGCTCTCGCTACAGGGAAGAAGTCACGGAGAGTTGGTCGGACGCCTATCGCGCCCGAAGCCTCTGTTCGGCTATGATGGGTCTCCGCCGATGGACGGTTTCGTTGTAACGGAGAGCCGCCATGCATGCTCCGAAAGGGCGTTTGCGCCTATTTGCCGTTCTGTTCCTTGTTGGCCTCCCCATCGC
>NZ_JBOHJB010000165.1:0-3508 GCF_050728395.1 Methyloceanibacter sp. | reverse complement strand
ACTGACGGCGTTCAGCCACGGCGCCGGCAAGGGCAGGGGAATCGGCGGCACGCGCGGGCTTGCTAGGGTCGAGCCGCCAAGCGGCACCTTCATCATGTTCTCAGCTGGCGCCAAGGAGTCGGCGCTAGACCGGCTGTCCGACAACGATCCGAGCCCCAACTCGGTCTATACCCGCACGCTGCTGCCGCGGCTCAAGACGTCAGGCAGGATCACCGATATCGCCCGCGATGTGCGCCGCGAGGTGCGGCAGTTGGCGGCGAGCGTCGCCCATGTACAGACGCCCGCCTATTACGACGAGGTGGTCGGCGATTTTTGCCCTGCCGGATGTGAAGCGAAGGCGGCGGCTTTGCCGGTTGACGCGCCGGCGGTGCCGAGCAGTCCGCCCGTCGAGACCGCCGCTGCGCTCACCCCGCAAGCCGTGCAAGGGCCGGCGAGCGGACATGCTCCAATCCACGACTGCGACCGCCTTGCCGCCCATCCCGACAACCCCGACTCGGCTATCGCCGCGGGCGTCGACTTCGGCAAGGTCGATACGGCAAGGGCTATTCCCGCCTGCGAGGAGGCCGTGCGCGCCCATCCCGGTGAGCGCCGCTTCAGCTTCCAGCTCGCCAGAGCCTATGTCGAGGCCAAGAAATTCGAGCTCGCCAAGCCGCTACTCGAGACGCTGAGCAAGGACGGCTATCCGATCGCCACGACCTATCTCGGGTTCCTCTACGCAGGGGGAAACGGCGTGGCGAAGGACGAGCCCGAGGGCTTGCGCCTGTTTCGTCAAGCAGCCGAAGCTGGAGATGCGCTTGGCGCAGCCGCGCTGGGGACCGCTTATGAGTGGGGCCAGGCCGTCGCCAAGGACGAAGCCGAGGCGGCGCGCTGGTATCGCAAGGCCGCCGACCGCGGCAATGTTGGGTCGATGCTCGTTCTCGGCGACAGATACGCGGAGGGGAAACTCGGTTTCGCCAAGGATGACGGAGAGGCCGTGAAATGGTTCCGCAAGGCCGCTGATCGCGGTGATGCGGTCGGGATGTACACCCTCGGCCTGATGTATCGGGACGGGCACGGCGTGCCGAAGGACCAAGCGGAAGCGGCCGGGCTGTTCGCCAAAGGCGACGCGCAGAAGAACGCTTCGGCCATGGTCGAAGTCGGCCGCAAGCTCGAGAACGGCCTGAGCGTCGCCGAGGACGACGCCGAAGCATTGACGTGGTTTCGCAAGGCTGCCGATCTCGGCGACCAATATGGCATGTTCTATTTGGGCCTGATGCACCGCTACGGCCTCGGCGTGGCGAAAGACAGCTCTGAGGCCGCTCGCTGGTACCGCAAGGCTGCCGAGCTAGGCGACGTCACGTCGATGCGGAGTCTGGCCGAGCTGTACGAGGAAGGCGATGGGGTGGCCAAGGATCCGGCGGAGGCGCTCCGCTGGCGGCGCGCGGCGAAAGAGCCGGCGTCTCCTTCAGGGGCCGCTCCCCTCGATACCAAGGTTGCGCTGTTGCGGAGCTTCGATCCCGACGAATACGAACCCGTCGCGCTCGCCTTTTCCGGTGACGGCGCCCGCATCCTTGCGCTTGCGAGCGGTGGCTATTTCAGGTGGCTCGATGTCGATGGTGGCGGTGCATCCCCGGCGTTCGGAGCATCCTCGTGCTGCCAGCTGGTGCTGTCGCCGAGCGGCGAGATCGCCGCAACCGGATCCTACGACGAAAAGGCGGTAAGGCTATGGGATCTGAAGAAAAGCGAGCTTGCCGCCGATCTCAAGGCGCATTCCGACCATGTCGTCGCCGTCAGCTTCTCCCCGGACGGCAAGCACCTCGCCTCCGGCAGCTATGACGGAACCGTAGTCCTGTGGGATGCGACGAGCCGGGAGCTCATCCGCAAGTTCGAGCCGAAAACCGGCAAGGTCTATTCGGTTGCCTTCTCGCCCGACGGAAAAGTCCTTGCCTCGGGTCACGACGAAGGCGACATCAAGCTGTGGGACGTTGCGAGCGGACGGCTGCTGCAAAGCCTCAAGGCGGACGCCTTTAGCGTCTATTCCCTGATCTACACTCCGGACGGGGGACTGCTCGCGGCGCGCAGCGGCTTCGCCATCAACCTTTGGGATGTGGCGAAAGCGAGCATGGTGCGCAGCCTCAAGGGGGCGGCGGCAGCTATCAGCTTCAGCTCCATGGCCATGTCTCCCGACGGGACTGAGATCGTCTCGGGAGACGGCGATGGCAGCATAAGGGTGTGGGACGTGTCAGCGGGTAAGCAGCTGCAGGAAATCGAAGCCCATGCCAAGTCCGTCAGCGCCGTCGCCTATTCGCCCGATGGCAAGACGCTTGCCTCTGCCGGAGGCGACAAGACGGTCAAGCTCTGGAACCTGGGGAGCATCAAAGCCGCCGGCCGCTGAGCCGGCGGCCTGAAGCTCGGCACCTTGAATGAGAGCGATCGGTCGCGCCGTCATCATCTTGAGTTTCGCGATGGTCGCCGGGCTTGGTCCGGTCGCCATGAGCGCCGAGACGGACGCTGCGAAACCGGATGCTGCCAAGCCTGACGCAAAGCCAGAGGCACGGCTTGCCTATATCTCAGTTGCCGGCGCGCCTGGGGACGGAGAACAGGCGCTTGCCGCGGCGCTCGGCAAGCGGTTGTCCGCCGCCGGTGTGAAGACTGCAGCGTCGTTTGCAGCCAACGTGTATTCGGTAGAAGGCATCGTCAAAATGACGGCGGTCAAGGGAGGACGGCAGAGCGTGCGCATCGACTGGACGATCTTCGGGCCAGACGGCAATACCCTTGGCGGGGTGTCACAGACCAGGATCGTGCGCAAAGGCTCGCTCGACAGAAAATGGGGCCCGACCGCCGATGCCGCCGCCCGTGCGGCCGCGTGGGACATCGCCAAGCTGATTTCGCCATGACAAGCGGCGGAACGCTCTTAAATTCGTGAGCCCGCACACCCATCTATCGGCTGCCGATGGAAGGTGAGTGCCCTATAGCTAACCATCACACGCTCGCCCGACACCTCTAGGAGGGTGCCATGCTCGGCTTCAATATCTTCGTCCTCGTCCTGCTCGTTCTGTTCGTTGCGGTGCTCGCGGCCGGCGTCAAAGTCGTGCCGCAAGGCTGGAACTATACGGTCGAGCGCTTCGGCCGCTATATCCGCACGCTCCGCCCCGGTCTCTCTTTGATCATTCCCTTCATCGATCGCATCGGGCGAAAGCTCAACGTCATGGAGCAGGTGGTCGAGGTGCCGAGCCAGGAGGTGATCACCAAGGACAACGCCATGGTGAAGGTGGACGGCATCGCCTTCTTCCAGGTGATCGACGCAGCACAGGCGAGCTATGAGGTGACGCATTTGGAGACCGCAATCCTCAACCTCACCATGACCAACATTCGCACGGTGATGGGCTCGATGGTTTTGGATGAGCTGCTGTCGCAGCGCGACGAAATCAATCATCGCCTGCTGAAAGTGGTCGACGACGCTACCTCCAATTGGGGTGTCAAGGTCACCCGCATCGAGATCAAGGACATCGAGCCGCCGCGCGATCTG
>NZ_JBOHJB010000164.1:0-3615 GCF_050728395.1 Methyloceanibacter sp. | reverse complement strand
GCTACTTTCCGACTATTGCCTGTTGCTCACGCCTCATGCCTATTTCGTGCTCGTGGCATCTGTGTTTCTTAGAGGTAACTTTTCAGCCTGAAAAAAAAACCCTCTAAGCCTTAAAAGACGCCTCTTATGCCACCGTCCCTGGCAAATTCAACTGGTTCTCTTGGTCCGACCCGGATCTTCGCTTTTCCTCCGGGTATGGTGCCCCTATAGAATCTATCTTCCGTTATTACGCGCGGCGGTCTCGAAGTGGTGATTTTCAAGCGCTGGGCTTACGGTTGGCTGAGGAGAGAACCTTGACACCCTAATAGGTTCAGCAGTACTGTCGGTCGCAAAGTTCATCCAAAACCTATCCTCAACCGAAGGAGTCCCATCATGATGAACGCCAGAGCAGTCGCGCTGATTACGGCAGCGCTCTTGTCGTCGTCTCTTCTGGTATCGACGACTCACGCAGTCGACCCAGAGAAGCAACGTATCTACTCGAACATCGAAAACACTGGATTGTGTGGGACCGATCCCAGTGGAGCCTTCCCTCCCAGTCCATGCACAGTCCCGTCTGGACAGCGCCTGATAATCGAGCACGTCTCGGGTTATGTTTTTCTCCCCACCTCGACAAACACCACGACCGGA
The DNA here is from genome assembly GCF_050728395.1 of Methyloceanibacter sp. GTDB lineage: Bacteria > Pseudomonadota > Alphaproteobacteria > Rhizobiales > Methyloligellaceae > Methyloceanibacter. Next base: position 2,988 of record NZ_JBOHJB010000164.1, on the reverse strand, counting down.
GTGTCGATCGTGATAACGGATCCCGGACTCGGGCTCAGTAGCGCCGCCTTCCACAACTTTGTGGCCACAAAGACCTTCCCGGGCCCAGTGTCGGATACCTTTTCCTTCTCCATTCCATTCAAAATGATGTTGAATGCCGGAGCGACCTTCTATTTCAGCCCTTCCGATAACGTCGCAGTCTCCGGATACCTGGTGAAGCAGTGAGCAAGGCGTTATATTCCGCCGCCAACAGTCACTGTCAAAGTTTTACGGGTAGTTCGGGTCGGACTGAGCTAGGTAGTTGCTTGATCAACACGTTTATCCCAGAAGAACGTGTTCTCGGCCCTTAGAGCCTCACTTTCAGCGGCAAATTGGGGGCCGTAAGTGACCCCGCCAAGGTAGAGTAGAGAACAGGCTAATCCTTCTTTAGGCAGATTCTTGGCTGTATCCACTGTTTCCAGTTTTGTGCCCGTTTAGAATCTACCGTGAAACGAAAGCCTGTTCCCCCTCATCAAACCGTGCATGCAGTTTTCCCGCACACGGCTTTCCGATGTTCTTCACGCCGAAGCATGCGCCGAGCGCCAGCCCGCGACTGTGGAGACCTTGTATAGCCCATAGCGCTCATAAAGATGACAACTTGGGAAGCGGCCTTCGCCGATGCCTCGGTCTTTCACCTTATGACGCTTCATCAAGTGCCGGCGCAGGCGCTGCTCCGCATGGGTCTTGACCTTTTCCAGGACCTGGTTCGAATTCCGATAGTGAAAGTAGTTTACCCAGCCGCTCAGACTGCGGTTCACGTTTTTCACAATCTTCTCCAGAGCAATGGGGGTCAGTTCCCGCCCGGTCAGCGCCGTCAGCTTCGTCTTGATTTTCATCAGCGACTTCTCCGACGGGCAAACATGGGGATACGGTTTGCCGGTGCGCCGCCCTCGCCTCATCCTGATCGAAAACCCCAAGAAATCAAAGCTTGCTTGCGTGGCGTCCACGACTTGCGTCTTGGCCTCGTTCAGGCTCAGACCCTGTCGTTCCAGCACATGACGCACCACCTTCAGCGGTTCTTCTACCCCCTTGCAGCACAGCACCACAAAGTCGTCCGCGTAGCGCACCAGATGCGCTTTCAGCTTTTCCTTGAGCTGCTGGCGTTGCCATACCCGATCCAGAATATGCAGATAGCAGTTGGCCAGCAACGGTGAGATGACACCCCCCTGCGGCGTGCCCTTGTTGCTGGCTTTGCCGCCGCCCACGGTCTTCTTCACACCGTTGTCGTCTTCGCTGATAACTGGGGCTTTAAGCCATTGTCTGATCAGATGCAGAATGCCACCGTCAACAATGCGCTCGGCCACCACCACCATCAGTTTGGCGTGCGGTATGCTGTCAAAGTATTTCGACAGGTCGGCGTCTATGACTTGGGTGTAGCCTGCCCATAACGTGTTGGCGATGTCGTCCACGGCGTCGTGCGCCGATCTCTTAGGCCGAAATCCATACGAATGCGCACAGAAGTCAGCTTCAAAGATCGGTTCGATGACCAGTTTCACCGCCATTTGCGCTACCCGGTCGCGAATGGTCGCAATACCCAAGGGACGCATACTGCCCTCCGCTTTGGGAATCATGACGCGCCGCACCGGTTGGGCTCGGTAGGTTTTCTCTTTCAGGTCTTGGGCCAGTTCCCGCAGTAACGTTTCTACCCCGTTTCCGTCCTCTATGGCCTCGAAGCTGATCCCGTCAACGCCGGGACTGCCTCGGTTGGCCTTAACCAGCCGCCAGGCATGATTGAGTATATCTGCCCGATACAGCTTGTCGTAGAGCGCGTAAAAGCGATAGGCCGGTTCTTGCTTGGCCTTGGCATACAGCTTCCTCTGGAGCGTCCTGATCGTATCCGGGGTGGTTAGCGACATGGCAATCCCCTGATCCTCCGCTCTTCGGTCGCACAAACAAAGCAGGGTTCCTTCCCTCGACCAGGGTTGTGTTGTCCCTCGATCTCAACCGGTACTATGAACCCCTCCGACTCCCGTTCACAGCCACTGCGCTTTCGTTTCCTTATACGCAGCGGTTGGTGGCCTCCCCGCCCCGCAAAACGGGTCTCCAGCACTGGGCACTGTGTCTTCCTCAGCATGCCGTCCCTGCTACCCCGGGAGTCAACGTCTGCCACTTCCGTTCTTTCAGCACACGTCCAACGGCCTTCCCCTTTTGACCACAGGGTCGGCTTCTCCATTTCCGTTTACGAGGCTACTCATCGGTTCATTTGCATTACGGCCTGCTCATTTGCGCTTCGGAAACTCGCAACCTTGAGTTACTTCAACGCTGCTTCCTGACACTACCAAGGCGTACGGACAACTCCTTGGACGGGACTTCAACCCGCTAGACACACTGCGGTTACTGCGAACGGTCAGGTCTATCATCGCAGCACAAGAGGGACCGTCCGCTACCTTCTCCCAGGTATTACGCTCACCCGCTTCTTTGGCCGGCGCACAATTCGTCCTACCGTGGTGAAATGAACTTCGAATTCCTTGGCGATTTGTTGATAGCCATATGCCCCGCTCTCGTACGCTACCCGAATCGCATCGTCGCGATTCTTGTATTCCCGGCGTATCGCGCTGAATTTTTTACCGCCGTTACAGATCGGGCCTTCGGATCCCAGCCCCAAAAACGTTCTCACGATTGCTCCCCAGTGTCGAGGCGAACGATGCCGACACCACTGAACAATGGCGAGCGCCACCTCTACCATTGACTCGTCGGTCTGACGCCGGCATACCTGGCCGGGCGCGCTGTTCAGTCGACCACCGATCGATCGGGAACGAGCGATCGCTGGACCCCACTGGAACATCCGCCATCCGACGGGGTCAGGGGCGAGTGTCGACGCTGCAACGGCAGCGGCCTCGTCAGAGATCGGTCGCCCGTTCGGCGCTTTCACGTGGACCTCAGCCACCCGTTCGGCCATCACAAACCATCCGATCGATTCCTCCACCGACCGGCCGACCGTGAGCAGGCCGTGGTTGCGCAGGATGCAGA
>NZ_JBOHJB010000163.1:0-3683 GCF_050728395.1 Methyloceanibacter sp. | reverse complement strand
CCGCAAGGCCGGCGCGTTCGCGCGTGTAGGTTCGATAGATATATTGGATGACGTCTTCGCGCCGCTCGTGCTCGAAATCGACATCGATGTCGGGCGGCTCGCGCCGCTCCTCCGAGACGAAGCGCTCGAACAAAAGATCATTGCGCTCGGGGTCGATCGAGGTGATGCCGAGCACATAGCAGACGGCGCTGTTGGCGGCCGAGCCGCGGCCCTGACAGAGAATGTTTTGGCCGCGGGCGAAGCGGACAATCGCGTTCACGGTCAGGAAATACGGCGCGTATTTCAGCGTCTCGATCAGGTGCAACTCATGGGTGAGGATCACCATTACTTTATCGGGCACGCCTTCGGGATAACGTTCGGCGGCGCCTTCAAAGGCGAGCTTTTCGAGCGCCTGCTGCGGCGTCAAGCCGGGCATCGTCGCCTCTTCCGGATATTGATAGGCGAGCTCATCGAGCGAGAAACGGCAGCGCTCGGCGATCTCAACTGTGCGCGCCAGCGCCTCTGGATAGCGGCTGAAAAGACGGGCCATTTCTTCCGGCGATTTCAGATAGCGATCGGCATGACGCTCGCGGCGAAAGCCGGCGTCATCGATGGTGCAATTGTGCCGGATGCAGGTCACCACATCCTGCAGGATGCGCCGCGACGGAACATGGAAGAGGACATCGTTGGTGACGACGGTGGGGACGCCCGCCCGCGCCGCCATGTTCGACAGCTCAAAGAGGCGCAGCGCGTCGCTCGGGCGGCGGCGCAGCGTCAGGGCCAGATAGGCGCGGTCGCCGAAAGCTTCAGTGAGGCGGCACAGGCGCAGGGCGCAGATGGCGTCCGCTTCATCAGGGACGAGCACCGCGATCAGCCCCTCGCTATAAGCTACGACATCGGACCAATCGAGACGGCATTGCGCCTTGCCGCCGCGTTTCTTGCCGAGCGAAAGCAGCCGGCAGAGTCGCGCATAAGCGGGGCGGCCGGTCGGATAGACGAGGATGGACATGCCATCAGCGAGATCGAGGCGGCAGCCGACAATCAGGCGCACGCCCGTCGTCTTGGCGGCTTCATGGGCGCGGACGATGCCAGCGAGGCTATTGCGGTCGGCGATCGCCAGCGCCTCGATGCCGAGCTGTGCTGCCTCGTCGAACAATTCCTCGCAGGAGCTCGCCCCGCGAAGAAAGCTGAAATGCGAGGTGCATTGCAGCTCGGCATAGCGCGCCGCGCTCATCCGAAAATCCCGTGCAGGAACCAGCGGTGCGAGCCGGTCGTGGTATCCTCACCTCGTCGCCCCGCTCTCAACGCGTCTCTTCGTGCCGCTGCGCGGCAGCGACGCGTTTCGAAACGCGCGGCGTCCTCGCCATCGCCGGCGCGATAAATCCAGAACCGTTCGCCCGCCTCGTCCTCGACCCGGAAATAGTCGCGCACCGCGAAAAGCTCGGCGTCCCGCTTCCACCATTCGCCAAAAACCCGCTCGGGACCGTCGGCGCATTTGACGCGGCGGCGGATGCCGCGCCAGGTGAAGCTGACGGGCGGATGATCGGGCAGCAGGGCGAGTGTCTCGATCGGCTCCGGTGCTGGCAACAGGCGCGAGGGACGCGGCCAAGGGCCCGGCCAAGGATCTGGCCAAGTCTCGCCAATATTTGGCGCCGCCGGCGCGATCCGTCGAACCGAGCGTTCCGGCACGTCGCTCGCGACCGGGGCGAAGCGGTAGAGCCGCTGTTCGCCTACTCTATTGGCGAGCGCGTCGATGAGGTGAGAGACATCCGCCTCCGGTTCTTCGATGAGCGAGGAGATCGTCTGTTTTTGCGCGAGCGGCTCGGCGAGGGTGGCGGCAAGGCGCATGATCTCGATGCCAAAGCCCGGATCGATGGCCTCAACCTTGTCGCACAGAAGCCGTGTCAGCCGCTTCGCGTCGCGCCCCGGAAGCGCCGTGCCGATGCGGATGGCCTCGATGCGGTTATCGACCCGGTGAAAGAGCAAATCGAGCCGCCGCGCGCCAAAGCCCTTTGCCTCCAGCATCTCACACAGTTGGGTTACCAGCTTGCCCGTATAGCGGGTAATGGTCTCCGGCGCGCCGATCGGCTCGGCGAAGACGCGGCGGACCTCGATGAGATCCGGCGGGCGAATCGGATCGATCGGCTCGCTGAGGCGTCCCATGGCCTGATCGAGGCGGCGGTCAAGTTCGGGACCAAAGCGCAAGGCGAGCGGCGCGCGGGGTGTTGTAGCCAATTCGCCGATGCGCTCAAAGCCGAGGACGCGAAGCGCCTCCACCATAGTTTTGGGCAGACGCAGGGCGGCGATGGGCAGATCGAGAACGGCCTTCGTACTGTCTCCCGCCGGGACGACGAGCGTGGGCCGCACCCCATAGCGGGCAAAAGCATGCGCGGCGCCCCAGCTATCGGCGATTGCCGCCCACGCGGCGATGCCCGAGGCGGCGAGCCGCGCGACCATCCCTTTCACCATGGCGTCTTCCCCGCCATGCAGATGGGCGGCGCCGGTCGTGTCGATCACCAGCCCGTCCGGCGGATCGGCGGCGGCGACCGGCGCGTAACATTGCAACGCCCAGAGAGCGAGCCGGTCGAGGGCTCTCGCGTCGGCGGCAGGCTCCGCGTTCCTGACGATGAGCCCCGGCACCAAGGCTTGCGCCTTGGCCGCGGGCATGCCAATGCGCAAGCCGGCGCGCTGGGCGGCCGCGTCCAAGGCCAGGACCACCCGCCGCCTTCCTTCCCGGCCGGTCAGGACGAGCGGCGCCTCAGCGGGCGGCGCGGCGCCGCCCAATGTCCTTCTGACCCGGTCCGTGGACCAGCTCGGTAGGAAGAGCGAGACGACCCTTGGCATCGCAAGCCTCCACTTCGAAATCGGCGCTTTCACTGGCGCGGCACCGGATCAATTCGAGCTGCCATCGGGCGCGTCCGACGCCGGGCACCGGCAAGGGGGTTGCCGGGAGTACGGTGACGCGCCAACGGGTGACGGACGCCGTGGGCTGTCCGAAATCGGCCGCTTCGGTCTGCCGCCGCCAGCGGCGGATGGCGAGGCCGATGCTGCCGGAATTTTCAGCGGCAAGCTGAAGGCGGCGGGAAGCCGTCATGGAGAGCCGGGCGACCTCGGCGACAACAGCGCCGAGCCCGCCGTGCCGCAAACCTTCCTCGAAACAGAGGAGGACGGACTTTTCGTCGCCCGTCTCGACATAGATCACGCGATCGGGCGCGAGCCCGGCTTGCGCGAGGGCCGGGGCGAAAAGGTCCGGGCGCGTGATGCACCATAGGACCTTTCCCCGTGTGCGCGCCGCTACTCCCGCCGCAAAGAGCGCCGCGGCGGCACCATTGATCGCGCCATTGCCGCCGCCCGCCACCTCATGCAGCGCGCCAAGCGCCAATCCGCCTCCGGGGAGATGCCGGTCGATCGCCTTGATGCCGAAAGGCAGCACCAATCGCCTTCGGCCAACCGCGCCCTCGAGGCGCCGGATGCGCTCTCGAAGCTCCTCGATACCGGGACGGGTAATGGGCGTGCTCATATCAGTTGTGTGCGTCAAGTTCAGCAAAATCCATGGCAAGAGGTGATACGGGCGCGGCCGGCGCGGAGCCCCGGTAGCGCAGCGCCGGACGCGCCCGGCCGCCGTCGGGCGGGCAAGGCCCGCAAGGCCTCTTTCTTGTGTGCGCCGAGATGCTCCATGTTGAGGTAGCAGATGGCCTCCAGCC
>NZ_JBOHJB010000162.1:0-3686 GCF_050728395.1 Methyloceanibacter sp. | reverse complement strand
ATCGGCGACCTTGCCGTGCACGAGCCCGATCACAAGCGGCTGATCGCCTTCCTCAAGGCGATGGAGTTCAACTCGCTGACGCGGCGGGTGGCGGAATTCGCCGGCATCGATGTCGCCCAGATCGAGGCGGATGGGAGGCTCGGCGCGGCCGAGCGCGGCGGCACGGCCAACGCCCGAGCGCAGGCGCGGCCCCAGACGCCAGCCGCTTCAACCGGCGCGCTTCCCCTCTTGGGAGGAGGGATGAGTCTTCCCAAGCGGCCAACGGCGGACGCGTCGGGAGCGGCTGCGAGCGGGATGGCGCCGCAGAACCTGATCTCGGCTGTGCTTGAAACGCTGCACAAAATTCCGTTCGATCGCTCCCGCTATGCGATCCTTCGCAACCTCGAGCAGATCAATGGCTGGGTCACGCGCGCGCTCGATCTTGGCGCGGTTGCGATAGCAACCGAGGGCCAGAGTCTCGATTCGATGCGGGCTGCGCTTTGTGGCGTATCGCTCGCGCTTACCCCGAACGAGGCTTGCTACATCCCGATTGCCCATCGCAAGGCGGGGGATGGCGGCTCCGAGGGACTGTTCGCCGGCGGCATCGCGCCCGATCAGATTTCGGAACAAGTAGCCCTCGACGCCCTGCGGCCACTGCTGGAAAACGGCGGCATCGTCAAGATCGGGCACGACCTGAAGTTCGCTTGGCAGATGTTCTCTCAACGCGGAATCGAGCTTTATCCTTACGATGACACGCTCCTGATCTCCTATGTCCTGGATGCCGGGCGTGGCGGTCACGGGCTCGATGAACTCGTCAGGCGTCACTTCGATCATGTCATGATCGACCACGATGCATTGGTTGGCTCGGGGAAATCCCGGGTTCCGTTCGATTGCGTGGATGTCGCGAAAGCGGCGGAATACGGCGCCGAACGGGCCGACGCAACCTTTCGCCTATGGCGGCTGCTCAAGCCCAGGCTTCCCGCCAACCACGTCGCCACCGTCTATGAAACCCTTGAGCGGCCGTTGATGGCCGTGCTGGCGCGCATGGAGCGGCGCGGCATCTCGGTCGACCGGCAAACGTTGTCGCGGCTTTCCGGCGAGTTCGCGCAGCGCGCGGCCGCTCTGGAGGCGGAAGTGCGCGAGCTTGCCGGCGATCCATCGTTCAATCCCGGCAGCCCCAAGCAGCTCGGCGACATCCTGTTCGGCAAGATGGGACTGGGCGGCGGCGCCAAGACCAAGACCGGTCAATGGGCGACCGGAGCGCGCGTGCTGGATGAGCTGGCCGAACAAGGGCATGAGCTGCCGCAGAAGATTCTCCACTGGCGCCAGGTAACGAAGCTCAAGTCCACCTATACGGATGCCCTGCCAGGCTACATCAATCCCGATACCCGCCGCGTGCACACCAGCTACGCGCTCGCGGCGACGCCGACCGGCCGGCTCTCTTCTTCCGAACCGAACCTGCAGAACATCCCGATCCGCACGGAGGAAGGACGCAAAATCCGTCGCGCCTTCATCGCGACCGAGGGCCATAAGCTCGCCTCGGCCGACTACTCGCAGATCGAGCTTCGGCTGCTTGCCGAGATCGCCGGCATCGAGCCGCTGCGCAAGGCGTTCCGCGACGGTCTCGACATCCACGCCATGACGGCCTCGGAAATGTTCGGCGTGCCGGTGAATGGGATGCCGGCCGAGGTGCGCCGCCGCGCCAAGGCGATCAATTTCGGCATCATCTACGGCATCTCGGCATTCGGCCTCGCCAACCAGCTCGGCATCGCGCGCGAGGAAGCCGGCGCCTACATCCGAAAATATTTCGAGCGTTTCCCCGGCATCCGCGACTACATGGAAGAGACCAAGGCGTTCTGCAAGAAGAACGGCTACGTGCTGACGCTGTTCGGCCGCAAGTGCCACTATCCCGATATCGCCGCCGCGAATGCCTCGATCCGCTCCTTCAACGAACGCGCTGCCATCAATGCGCGGCTGCAAGGCACCGCCGCCGACATCATTCGCCGCGCCATGGTGCGCATGGACGACGCGCTGGCCAAGCACAAGCTCGGCGCCCGGATGCTGCTGCAGGTGCACGACGAACTGGTGTTCGAAGTGCCCGACGACGAGGTCGACAAGACGCTGCCGGTGATCAAGCAGGTGATGGAAGATGCCCCTATGCCGGCGATCTCGCTATCGGTGCCGCTGCAGGTCGACGCCAGGGCGGCCGGCAATTGGGACGAGGCGCATTAGACGATTTCGGCGAGCATTCTAACCTCGGCGCCTCGAAAGCTGCTCCGTTGGACCGCGCCAGCAAACCGCCGGTCTGCCGTCACCAACGGTGCGGCTATATCTTCCGCGAGCGCCAGATAAAGGCAATCGTAGATTGGATGATCAAGGTCGCGCGCAATCGAAAGAGCCCTGCTGATCAACCGCCGAAGCGGCTTCACGTCAAGTGGCATAATGAGGAAATTCTCAATAAGGCTGCCAGCATTGCTGGCTTCAAGGCGGCGGTCGCGGACCCGAGCCCATAACGCATTTGCTATTTCGGCAAACACAATTTCAGGGACACAAAGCTGGTAGTGCGACGCCAAGGATTTGGCAATATCGGTGTCCTCCTCGGCGACCAGAAGCTTGAATAAGACGCTGGCGTCGCAGATCAGTCTGGTCATCGCTTGCGCCTGCTCGGGGGAAGTGCCCACTCCTTGAGATAGCGGGTGCGCTCATCGCGCATCCGGCGAAACTCCTCGCTCGAGTCTGGAAACACCTTGTCGCCGAACATTTTACGTCGCACTTTTTCCATCTCCTTCAACCAAGCGCGTTGGCGCTCCAGTTGCTTGTCAGCGATAGCCTCCACCAAAATCGTTCGCGCTTCCTCTTCCATGGAATGGCCGGCATCGGCTGCGCGCTTCTTTAGGCCTTCGATAATTGCTGGATCGAGCCGGCGGATGGTGATCTGACTCATGGCATTTTGCTCTGCATGCAGTGCATGCAATGTAGTCACACGGCTCGCCCCTTGCAAACGCAGCTCACCGCTGCGGCACCACCGCGATCGCTTCGATCTCGAACAGCGCGCCCTCGCGGGCGAGCCGCACGATCTGCACTGCGGTCGAAGCCGGCGGCGCCTTGGTGTCGACGTAACGGTCGCGCACTTCGAAATAGAGCGGCAAATGCGCCATATCGACAAAGAAGCATGTGACCTTCGTCACGTGCTCGAAGCCGGCGTCAACCGCGGTCAGCGCCGCTTTCAGATTTTCGAAACATTGCGCGGCCTGGGCGCGGAAGTCGCCGGCCGCGCCGGCGAACTTTCCGTCAGCCGTCATGCCGAGCTGACCGGAGAAATAGATCGTGCGGCTCGGACCCATGGTTTCGACCGCATGGGTATAGCCGCGGGAAGCCGGCATGGTGGCGGGATTGTGGAAGCGGTGAACGGCCATGACTTGTCTCCGTGCGGGTGTCGATGCCAGCCTAGCGGCGGGCGCAATCGCGGCTGGGCTATAATGCAAACGTCGAGGCGGCATGGCAAAGTCTTGCCATGCATGCCGCTCGCATCGCCGTCCTGAGCGCAGCCGTCTTTGCGCCGCAAGCCGCCCAAGCTGCGACGGTCCAAGCCCTGGATGGCGCAACGCTCAATGGGGCGACGCTCGCCTGGCCGTGGGCGCTGCCGTTCGCCGGCATTCTGCTGACCATCGCGTTGGGACCGCTCTTGTTTGCGCGGCTGTGGCACC
>NZ_JBOHJB010000161.1:0-3690 GCF_050728395.1 Methyloceanibacter sp. | reverse complement strand
CCTGGCCGGCCTCCTCCACAAAATGGCCGAGGCGCCGCCGCAAAAACGCGATGCGGCGCGCGGCGCCTTGATTCCGAGCCTCGATACGATGCTCGATTTGCTGCGGGCTTCGCTCACCGCCCGGAAGGTGACCATCGCTTCCATTCCTCCCGATTTAGCGCGCAACTGGGTGAGCGCCGACGGCCGCGCCCGCATCGAGGTCGCCCCAGCCGGTGATTCGAACAATAATGAGAACCTCTTGCGATTTTCCAAAGCGGTGCGCACGATCGACCCCAACGCCATGGGCGAGCCCATCGCCGTTCAAGAATCCGGCAATACGGTTGTTCGGGCGTTCATCGAGGCGGGGTGTTGGGCGCTGATCTCGATCAGCCTGCTCCTCTTCATTGTGCTGCGAAGGGTCACCGATGTGCTGTTGACATTGGTCCCGTTGCTGCTTGCCGGCGTCGTCACGCTTGAAATCACGGTCCTGATCGGCCTGCCGCTGAATTTTGCGAACATCATCGCGCTGCCTCTCATGCTTGGGCTAGGAGTTGCCTTCGAGATTTATTTCGTGATGGCGTGGCGGGCGGGGACCACGAATCTTTTGCAATCGAGTCTTACGCGCGCGGTCTTTTTCAGTGCGATGACCACCGCGACAGCGTTTGGCAGCCTTTGGCTCTCCAAGCATCCAGGCACCTCCAGCATGGGCAAGCTGCTTGCCTTGTCGCTTGTCTGCACATTGGCGGCGGCGATTTTATTCCAGCCGGCGCTGATGGGGCCGCCAAGGAAGGTCAATTTGTCGGGCGAGGAGGCCTGAACGGCCCTCGCTGCCCCTGCCTTTCGGGTGGCCGAAGGACGCGGGTTACGCCCACCATTTCTCCGGTGGCGCGATCCTTGGCGCCGATTGCTCGATGACATGCGCCACCGCGAACAGGGTCTCTTCGTCAAACGCGCGGCCGATCACTTGCAGCCCCAAGGGCAAGCCTTCGGAGGAAATTCCGGCCGGAACCGCAATGCCCGGCAGCCCTGCCATGTTCACGGTGACGGTAAAGATATCGTTGAGATACATTTCGACAGGATCGGCCGAGCCTTTTTCGCCGAGACCAAAAGCGGCGGACGGCGTCGCCGGGGTCAGGATCGCATTGATGCCGCTTGCAAAGGCAGTTTCGAAATCGCGCTTGATGAGGGTTCTGATCTTTTGCGCCCTGACATAATACGCGTCGTAGTAGCCAGCCGAAAGCACATAAGTGCCAATCATGATCCGCCGTCTGACCTCCTTGCCAAAGCCCGCCGCCCGCGTTCTTTCATACATGTCGGCGATGTCTTTCCCTGGGACTCGAAGCCCGTAGCGCACGCCATCGTAGCGGGCGAGATTCGACGAGGCCTCGGCCGGCGCCACGATATAATAAGCAGGCAAGGCATAACGCGTATGCGGTAGCGAAATGTCGGCGATTTTCGCGCCCGCTGCCTTCATCCATGCGACGCCTTGCGCCCAGAGGTTTTCGATTTCGGCCGGCATGCCATCGCGGCGGTATTCTTTTGGAATGCCGATTTTTAAACCCTTGACGCCGCGCCCAACCGCTGCCTCGAAGTCTGGCACCGGCATATCGACGGAGGTGGTGTCCTTAAAATCGTGGCCCGCCATCGAGCGCAGCAGAATCGCCGCGTCGCGCACCGTGCGCGCGATGGGACCTGCCTGATCGAGCGAGGACGCGAAGGCGACTATGCCGAACCGCGAACAGCGCCCATAGGTCGGCTTGATGCCGGCGGTTCCGGTAAACGCCGCGGGCTGGCGGATCGAGCCGCCGGTGTCGGTCGCCGTCGCACCGAAACAAAGCTTTGCAGCGACCGCCGCCGCCGAGCCCCCCGACGAGCCGCCGGGCACCAACGGGCTTTTTAAGCCCCGCCGCCGCCAGGGCGAAATCACCGGGCCGAAATAAGAGGTCTCGTTCGACGAGCCCATCGCGAATTCGTCGAGATTGAGCTTTCCCAGCATCACCGCGCCATCGCGCCAGAGATTGGCGGTGACGGTCGATTCATAGGGCGGCACGAAACCTTCGAGAATATGGCTGCCCGCCGTGGTCTGCACGCCCTCGGTGCAATAGAGATCCTTGACGCCGAGCGGAATGCCTTCGAGCGGCCCGGCGTTTCCCTGAGCGATCCGCGTGTCGGAGCTACGGGCCATGGCCAGCGCCTTCTCCGGCGTCTCTATGATGAAAGCATTCAGCGCCCGCGCGTTTTCGATTGCGGCGATATGCGCGCGCGCGAGTTCGACGGCGGAGAATTGCTTTTGGCTAAGGCCGTCTCTCACGCAGGCGAGCGTTAGCTCCGTGAGGCCGGTCATCGTTCCGCTCACTCCACGACCTTGGGGACGACAAAAAAATGATCGTCGGAGACCGGCGCGTTGGCGACGATTTTTTCGGGGATCGCGCCGTCGGTCACGGCGTCAGTGCGCTTTTTCATCGGCATCGGGATCACCGACGTCATCGGCTCGACGCCTTCGACATCGACGCTTGCTAATTCCTCGACGAAGGCGAGGATGGCGTTGAGCTCATTTTGCAGATGCGGCACGTCGGCCTCGCTGACCTTGATTCGCGCCAGATGCGCTATCCGCCGCACGGTCGCAGAATCGACGGGCATAAAATCTCCCTTGGGGCGAGGGTGAAACGAGCTGGCTATAGCACCGGGGCCTTGGCGCAAGCAATGCGCGACGGCAATCCAAATTCGCAACGCTGGTTTTTGCGTCAATCGTACCAAAATGTTTCGAGACCTGTGCGCAAGTGCTTGCCGATTCTTGCAGTGGCGAGTGGTCCATGATTCCCTTTTTCCATGCTGATTTGGAGGGTGTCATGGCACTTCGGCGGATTGGGCAGGAAGCCTTTCGGTTCGGCGCAAAGACTGTGCGGCAAACGAGCCTCGATGAGCTATCAGCATTGATCGATTGGCCGCTCGCGGAGCTTGTGCTGGCGGGGCTTTATCCGTCCGCCAAAGGCGAGAAGGCCTGGCCGCCCTTGGCGATGTTCAAGGCGCTGTTGCTTGCGACGTGGTATGATCTGTCCGATGTGCGGCTTGCCGAGGCGCTCGAAGACCGGGCGAGCTTCCGCCGCTTTTGCGGCTTTGCCCGCGAGGAAGACACGCCCGAGCGCACCGCTTTCGTGCGCTTCCGCCGCGAGCTTGCCGCCCGCGGGCTCGATCGCCGCCTGTTTGAGGCGATCACGCGCGATCTTGAGGCAAAGGGCGCTTGCGTGCGCAAAGGCACGATCATCGATGCCACCATCATCGGCTCGGCCACCAAAGGCGACGCGGAGGCGGCCTGGGCGAAGCATCGCACGCGCGCGCCGGCGCATGGCTACAAGGCCCACATTGCGGCCGACAAAGATACTGGCATCATCCGCGCGGTGGAGGCGACTGCGGCCAATGAGGCCGATGTGTCCATCGCGCCTTCCATCATCCCCGACGCGCCGGGCGCAGTTTTTGGCGACAAAGCCTATGATGCGAATTCAGTGAAAAAGGCGGTCAAAGCCAAGGGAGGGTCTGTCAAGATCCTGCGCAAAGGCCATCGCTGGTTGCCTCCCAAAAAGTTCCTCGCGCGCAATCGCAAGCTCGCGCCCATTCGCGCGCGAATTGAGAAAATTTTCGGGACCTGGAAACGCAGCTATCATTTTCGCGCGATGCGATGGGTTGGACTTGCCAAAGCAAGGTGCCAAGTTC
>NZ_JBOHJB010000160.1:0-3754 GCF_050728395.1 Methyloceanibacter sp. | reverse complement strand
AGCGACTCGATCGAAAAACGAAAGCGCATTATCAGGCTCGCCGCGCAATAACGCGCGCCGCCCGCTCAAGAAATCGCTCTGGGACTCCAAGGTCGCGCATGCCGCCATGAGCAGAAGCGCGGCCGCCAAACGAAAACACTTCATAAGTCGCTCGCATAGAATAAGCGCAGGCCGGGTAGAACACAAATTAATCATCGGTCTTTTTATGCGATCGTGGTTTTTTTTCCAGGGATGGGGCCAATGGGCGCCGCGAGATATTGTGCCGGCGGCTTTTTAACCCCGGGCAGCTCCTGATTGTCTTGTGACTCTCTAGTACTACTGTGTTACTAACGTTTATTCACGACGTTGCAGAATGGACATCGATCGAGTTGGCTGACGATCTCGCACGCCAGCAGATAGCGCAACGTCGCGATGGAATCGGGCACGTGACGTTGCCTGCGTTGGGCTGCCGCGCGGCGTGTAATCTTGGGGTAGGGTAGCCGTTTTTGATCGAGTGGAGTTTTTTTTAAAACCGCGATGTTTAAGCCGGTCTGCCAACAAGAAGCCGTAGGCGGCAATGCACAAGGTGGCGTGATGATGAAAGCCGCGCCAGCCCCGTCCCTCGTAGTGGCTCAGTCCGAATTCCTGCTTGAGCTCTTGATAGTCCCGTTCAATGCGCCAGCGCATTTTGGCGGTCTTGACCAAATCGACAAGCGGGGTGTCAGCAGGCAACGTCGCCAACCAATACTTGGTCGGTTCTGCTTGATCTACAGGCCATTCGATCAGCAACCCTTGTTCTGCCCGTGGAGCACGCAGCCCCTCCTCGTCCCGATGCGCCGCTCGCACTCGCACCGCGGCGAAACGCGAGGACAATTTCTCGTTGGTTCCCTCACGCCACTGTACCGTGCGCCATTGCTGCGGTGTCAACGTTTTGGCCAACCCCTTTACGCTAAGCGGCGTAGTGTCCGCCACACGTTGCCACCGTGTCTGGGGACGGCCGATTTTGTTTTTGGCCTTTGGCGCCACAGGCCCCGTCCCAGCCGCCCACACGGTGGTGACCGATTGCACCCCCACACAATACTCCAACCCCATTTCATCGAGCGCTTCACGCCACGCCGTTTCATTGCCATAGCCTGCATCCGCCAGCACGATGCCGACCGCAACGCCCGCGGCTTGGGCCGCGCCGATCTGCTCCAGCGCGATTTGGGGCTTGGTTTGAAACTTTACTTCCTTAGGCACACCGGCCTTTTTCCGCCGCCGCTGATCCTTAGCCCATACCTCCGGCAAGTACAGCCGCCAGTCGATCGGTACACTGCCTCGCTCGCTGGCCAACGACAGACTCACCGCCACCTGACAATTGTCCTGCTTACCCAGCTGCCCGCAATACTGCCGCGCCACTCCCACCGAGTGAGTCCCTTTCTTGGGAAACCCGGTATCGTCCACGATCCAATAAAACTGGCTCTTGCGCCCAAGCTTGGCCATCACCCAATCGCGCACGCGCCCCAAAACCGCCACGTCGGACCACTCCGAGTCGGCCACCAAGTGGTGCAACGACTGATGCTTTGCGCTGACGTGCCCCGGATCGATGTGCGCCGCCAGCGGTTCCACGCTCTTACGCTCAATCGGCAGCATCAATCCTCGGCTGTAATCCGAAAACCCCACGTGGCGGTCCTGGTGCCCCAATGCTTCGCATAGATACTTCATGTACCGTTCGTATTCGGCCAGCTTTGCCATGGTCGTTCTCCTCCTCTAATAACAACCATAACATAAAACCATTTTATTTATAACACAGTAGTACTAGAAGGCCGACATACTGTGCTAATGTCCGGGCAACCACACGCCATACCAACTTGGATGGGTCGGATGGGTCTCACCGGTCGGGCCAAGCTGCATCCTTGCACGTACAACACTTTCATCCCACAGGATAGTGTTAGAGGTCGCTTTTTCGGTTCAAAAAATATCTCTAAGCTCTTAAACAATACGTTTCATGCCACCCTGTATTGTCAAATCAAGAACTTACCTTGCTCCGCCCTTCGCAGTCGTGGTGCAGTTCCTATATCAAAGTCTTGTATGGATGCTGATGGGCGCCAGTTATCGCAAGTCTTAGCCACCGTCGGAATAAGGAGAATAGTCGAGATGTAATAGTCAGACGCCGTACGCTTCACACACCGCTGCCACGCCGCCGCCCCCCACCCTAAGGTCGCCTACGAATGGTTTCGGCGATTTTTTGCAGGCCGTAGCCGGCGAGCATGAACCGATCGCGCAAATGTTTGTCGGCGAATCCCGGCGGCGGCGGCGCGATGGCGGAGTCTTCGAGGGGCATGGGCAGGATAGCATTCAGTCCCGGTTTCAGTTGCGCAGTCTAGAACTCCCAAAGCACGGGAGATGATACATAGACTGGAACGCTTGGAACGAAGCGAAGCAGTGGAACGATTGGAACTGGCTGCTCAGATGAGTGTTGAGTATTTCTGGCGATCTATCCTGTATTGGCGGCATTTTCCTTGCTCAACTATCGACAGCCATGCTAAGGCTCGCACATATCATAACCTCGGGGAGGCAAAATGAACGCGATAAGACACATGGCCAATTGCACGAACAACAATCGGCGCCTTGCCAGATTCTACCGATTAATTTTCGGTATGCAGGAAGTTTGGAACGAGGAGCAAAATAGTCCTTACGCCTTTTACGTAACCGACGGCTACTTTAATCTCAACTGTCTACAAATCCACCAGACTATGGCCGAGAAAAAGCGCAACGTCGGGATCAATCATTTCGGGTTTCAGATTGATAACCTCAAAGAAATCGAGAAGAAACTCGGCGAGCTAGACCCGCCTATTCGCTTAGCGCAACGACCCAACGACGGTCGCTACACCGAGGTTCGCATTCAAGATCCGGACGGCAATGGCGTGGATCTCGCGGAAAAAGGATGGGGCACCGGCAATGAGAAAAACCTTCCCGGAGTGAGGTACGTCGGAATCACCACGCAAGATCCCGCCCGCCTGGCCGAATTCTACAAGTTTATTTTCGGCATGAAGGAGATAGGCAGAAATGAAAGCGGAGAAACTGGCGCACCGGAACTGCGACTCTCCGACGGCACGATCAGCCTGGGGCTGATAAAAAGCTTGCCAGCAGCCGGGCTCGGCCTGCATGTGCTGGGATTTCAAGTGCCCGACATCCAGGCCGTTGAAGAGCAACTAAAAAAACCCCTCGCGCTGACCTACAAGAACGAGGCGCCGCTCCAATTGGCGAAGACCGAGGGCGTTGCCAAATCGTCTCACCTCATGGATCCTGACGGAACGTACATAAGCCTTTCTGAACAAGGTTGGGATGCTTAAGGGGATTAAAAGAGTTTCAGCGCTGGCCGAGGGACGTCTGTCCCGCTGGTTTGGCATCAAACAAGCGGGTTTGCGCCCTCCTTTTAGTCTTTTAGTGAAGGAAAATAAATTTGATAAATAGGATTCTGACTCTGCTGATTGCCTGTTGTTCTGCATTGACGCTGTGTCTAACCAGGGCGTCGGCCGAGCCTGCCAAACTGACTGTCGGATATACCGGTGTCGGCCCTACACATTTGCCGATCTTTATCGCTAAGGAAACGGGAATCTTCGCCAGAAACGGACTCGAAGTGGAAGTCGTTCGAGCCCAGGCCGCCGTCTCCACGATGGCTTTGATTTCCGGGAACTTCAATTTTATCCAGGCAGCGGCGCCGGCAGTTGTGCTTAGCAATCTGGGCGGCTCAGGCGCAATTTACGTTGCCGGCGGTTATACAGCCTTGGAT
>NZ_JBOHJB010000159.1:0-3781 GCF_050728395.1 Methyloceanibacter sp. | reverse complement strand
TTGGGAGCACAGATTCGAGCCCGGCACGCCGCTCTACATGCAGGTCAGCCGCGCAGGCATCGTGTTTCACATCTCGGAGCATCATGGCGACGGATCGCCCGGCGCCCACGTCCGTGTGATCATCGAAGGCGTCCGCGAGCTGCATGCGGGGCTCATCGCCAAGAAGTACAAGAACAATCGGCCCGGCCTCGAACAGCCTGAATGGGGTGGCACCGAGATGACGGTGATCGACCCGGTCAACAATCGCATCACCTTCGCGGAGTTCGGCGGCGCCTGATTGTGCCGACTCGGTTCTCTCGCGAGGCTCCACGAAAGTCAGTGATCTGATTGTCCGATCACGCGTTCGGTTTTGCCCTGCGGCCATCTGTCTTGCACTGCAACATAGTTTTGTCACTGCACGGCGGCATTCATTGTGCAATGCAGCAACGGGATATGATTCCCTGCTGGAACTGAAAGGAGGCCACCCAATGGTCCAGTTCTCTCGATCCACTCTCTCGGCTCTCGCCGCGACCGGCGTGCTCGTCGCGCTGCTCGCTGGCGCTGCGCCGGCCGGCGCCGAGGACACGACGACCAATCTCGGGCCTGTCGGGCCGCGCGAGCCGATCCTCGTCAAGATGGGCGACAAGCGCATGATTGCTTCTTACGTGCCGAACGGCGGCAACTGCTTCGTCAGCGCCGTTGTGTTCGACGCGGCCCCTTCCGGCGGCGGCCTTGCCTCGACCAAGATCCGCGTGGCCCTGCACCCCGGCGAGCTGTTCCATATCGACGGAACGGAGGATCGGCAGGTCGTTCTCCTGTGTGGGTTCAAAGGTGACATGCTTACCGTCCTCAATCGCAGTGAGGTGATGACGCACGCCGCCAACAATCTTGGCGAATAGGAACGAGTTGCCACTCCTTGCCGCCAAGGCAAGCCGCTAGAAAAACGCCCTCCCAGACCACCGGGAGGGCGTTTTGCCTTGTATAGGGGGCAGAAGTTCCCCATTCGTTCGCAAACGGTGGATAATGGTGATGAGCGCGAATCGCCAGCGCGCAGCACCCCGTGAGCGTTCACTGTTGCCCGAATGAAGTTCTCCGATTCGTTCTTGGATGAGATCAGGGCTCGCCTGCCGGTGTCGCAGGTGGTCTCCCGCCGCGTGCCCTTGAAGCGCGCCGGTCGCGAGTGGAAGGGGCTCTCGCCCTTCAATCGTGAGAAGACGCCGTCCTTTACCGTCAACGACCAGAAGGGCTTCTATCACTGCTTCTCCTCCGGCAAGCATGGCGACATCTTCACTTTCCTCATGGAGACGGAAGGGCTGAGCTTTCCCGAGGCTGTCGAGAGGCTTGCCGGCGACGCGGGCTTGCCGATGCCGAAGCCGGACCCGCAATTCGAGCGCGCCAACAAGGAGCGGCTCGGTCTTCTCGATGCGCTCGAGGCCGCGGCGGGGCTCTTCGAGGAGGCGCTCGGGGCACGCGAGGGGCGTGACGCGCTCCTTTATGCCGAGCGGCGCGGGCTCAAGCCCGAGACGCTGAAGGAGTTCCGCATCGGCTTCGCACCGCACGCGAAGGAGGCGCTCAAAGCGACTCTGACGAAACGCGGATTCACCGAGGCGCAGCTTTTGGAAGCAGGGTTACTCGTCAAGCCTGACGACGGCAGGCCGAGCTACGATCGCTTTCGCAATCGCCTCACCATCCCCATCCTCGACGTCAAGTCGCGCGTGATTGGCTTCGGCGCGCGAGCGCTCGATCCTAACGCCGAGCCCAAATATCTGAACTCGCCAGAGACGAGGCTGTTCGACAAGGGCTCGACCATCTTCAATTTCGCCCGCGCCCGCCAAGCGGCTTTCGACAAAGGCGAGCTCGTTGTGGTCGAAGGCTATATGGATGTGCTCGCGCTGCATCAGGCGGGCTTCACCAACGCCGTGGCGACGCTGGGAACCGCCTTTACCGAGCGCCAGATGGAACAACTTT
Organism: Methyloceanibacter sp.; assembly: GCF_050728395.1. Lineage (GTDB taxonomy): Bacteria > Pseudomonadota > Alphaproteobacteria > Rhizobiales > Methyloligellaceae > Methyloceanibacter. Next base: position 1,834 of record NZ_JBOHJB010000159.1, on the reverse strand, counting down.
GGCTGCTCGCGCCCGAGCCCATCATCTGCTTCGACGGCGACAGGGCAGGCGAGGCCGCTGCCGCGCGCGCCATTGACCGCATGCTGCCGATGTTGAAAGAGGGTCATTCCTTCCGCTTCGCCTTCCTGCCCGAGGGGATGGACCCTGACGACCTCGTGCGCAGCCAGGGCGCACCGGCTTTCACCCAATGCCTCAGAAACGCGCGCCCGCTGATCGATGTGCTGTGGCTCCGCGAGCGCGCCGAGCAGCCGATTGATACGCCGGAGCGCCGCGCGGCGTTCGAGGCGCGGCTCGACGCACTTCTCGCTGGGATCGCTAACGCACGCGTGCGCGATCATTATCGACGCGAGGTGAGGAACAGGCTCTTCGCGCTCTGGCGCGAGAGGCCATCGCCGCGTCAGAGCTCATCGCGCGCCCCCGTGCGGGTACCGCCCAACAGCGGGACGATGCCGCCACCATCGCCGCGAGGCTTCGCCACCACCATCGCGCTCACCCTTGTCAATCATCCCTCCCTGCTCGACCGCTTCGCCGATGAGGTTGCGAGCCTCGAGGTCAGGGACAAGCCGCTCGCGGCGCTACTCTCATTCGTCACCCGCATCATCTTCGAGCGCGACGGCATCTCGCGTGAGCAACTGCTTGAAGTGCTGGAAGCAAGCCCGCACGCGAAGCTCTTGGCCAGGCTCTCGCGCGAGAGTGCCTTCAAGCGCATCGCCTTCCTACAGCCCGAGACGCCCCTCGAGGACGTCGAGGTGCAGTTCGCCGACCTCATCTTCCGCTTCCGCGCGCTTCCCGCGCTCTCCAAGGAGCTTGATGAGGGCGCCGATCACCTCGCCGATCTTTCGGAGGCAGAGTTCGAGCGATTCGCGACGCTGCAGCAGCAGGTGGCGAGCGTCGGCAATCAGCACGCAGGCGACGATGCCGGCGACCGCGACGCTGGCGAGAGGTTCAAGGAGAAGGTCGCGCAAGTGCTGCGCGAGAAGGGCACCTGGCGCCGCGGCCAGCGCCCCGAGAGGCGCGACTAAGCGGCGCGCCGCTTGATCTCAACTCTCTGCGGCGCCGCTGCCCCTGATCACAAGTCGGTACATGTGCTAGTACCTTTCGCTTGGCTTGGGGGTCCAATTCGTCCGTGCTCGAAATCAACCAGAATCGTAGTTCTAGCGCTGGTAGGCTTCCTCGGGGCTCGTTTGGCTTGGCCGGTTATCATGCCTTGGTCATCCATGAATGACTTTAAGAACAGACAGATTGACCCGGCGGACTTCACCCGCTGCGACCCGATTCCGGCCGAGGGAGTTGAACGCGCGGTCGCCATCATGCGGACTGGCAAACTATTCAGGTACAGCGACAGCCAGCCCGAAGACTCGGAAGTTGCCTGGCTTGAACGCGACTTCGCCGAATATCTTGGTTCGCGGCACGCTCTTGCGGTCAATTCTTGCAGCGTGGCGATCGAACTGGCGCTCATCGCCTGCGGTGTGGCGCCTGGGAGCAAGGTCCTGGTGCCGGGCTTTACCTTCACCGCAGTGCCGAGCGCGATCGTTATGCTGCACGCGATCCCCGTCTTTGTGGAATGCACTGAAGACTACCGTTTGGACATCGACGATCTCCGGCGCAAGATAACGTCGGAGACAAGGGTGCTGCTCCTGTCGCACATGCGCGGTCATATCTCCGACATGGATGCGATCACGGAGCTCTGCACCGTGCACGGCGTCACTCTCATCGAGGATGCGGCGCACGCGCTTGGCGCGCGCTGGCGCAAAAAAAAAAAAAAAAAAAAAAAAAAAAAAAAAAAAAAAAAAAAAAAAAAAAAAAAAAAAATCAACGCGGGCGAAGGCGGCAT
>NZ_JBOHJB010000158.1:0-3860 GCF_050728395.1 Methyloceanibacter sp. | reverse complement strand
TGCCTACGACGATCTTAACCGGCTGACAACCTCAATGGTCACCTCAAAAGCGGCCATTAAGGGTCACTTCAAAAGCGGCCATTAACGGAGAATGTCCGAGACAGGGTTGTTTTAGCCTTTTGCCTCCTGGTCAGGCAAGTCCGATTTGGTTCTCCAACTGCGCGGACCGCATTTGAGGACATGGCCGTGATGCAATAAACGATCAAGCATGGCGGAGACGGCTGCGCTGTCGCCGAGTAGTTTTCCCCAGTCTTGCACCGGGCGGTTTGACGTCATCAGAGTGCTGGCCCGCTCATAGCGGCGCATAACGATCTCCAAGAGATCCTCAGCCGCAGTGGGAGTTTACGCATGCCGAGATCATCGATGATGAGCAGCGGCACGGTGGCTAACAGTTCCATGTGCTGTTTGCGCGAGCCGTCGATGGTCGCTTCGGCGATTTCATCGAGCAGGGTATGGGTCTCACGGTAGAGCACGCGGTAACCCTGCTGGATGGCGGCCAGACCGATAGCCTGAGCCAAATGGCTCTTGCCGGTACCGGGCGGACCTAAAAAAAGTGCATCATCATGTTTAGCGATGAAGCCGGCGGTAGCCAGATCGAAGACTAAACTGCGATTGAGTTTTTTGTTGAAGGTGAAGTCAAAGTTCTCCAGGGTTTTCTGCGGATCGCGGAACTGCGCTTGTTTTTGGCGGCGTTCGAGCAGGCGATTACTTCTGCGGGAGAGTTCATCGGAGATCAGGCAGGAGATCAGATCGATGGGTGCCATTGATTGGGCTTGAGCCTGGAGTAAACGGGTTTCCAACACAGCGGCGATGCCGCCCAAGCGCAGTTGTTTTAGGGCCCGGTTAAGTTCAATCAGATTCATTTTGATTCTCCTTTTCATTTTGCTGGATTTTAAGGTTGATCAGATCACGGTACTCGGTGAGACTGCGGATCAGCGGATCGACATGGCGCAGCGAGAGCTGGGGGCGGCGCTCCAGGTAACGGCGTACAAAGCGGTAGTTCTCCACCCCGAGATCGAGAGCGGCAGCGCAGGCATCGTCGACCGCAGCGACGCCGTGTTTTTTGGCCAGCGCAATCACACCCAGAATGCGGCGATGCCTGTCTCGGCTTCGTTGCGATAGATCGCCTGGCAGAGCTGACCGATGTGGGTGCCAGCCTTAGCGGCGCGGGATAACAGCTGCACAGTGGAGAGCGGAGTTTTATTCGATCGATCTTCATCGTTGATGCGGTAGTTGCCGGGGAGTTGGCGCAGATGCTCGCGCAAGAGCTGATAATTTTGGGGATTGAGGATGCGCACGTGCAGGGCATCCCACTGGACTTTGACTTGCCGGCCGATCCAGCCTGGGGGTAAGCCGTAATAGGCGCGCTCGACTTCGACACAGTTGTCGAGATGGACCACCCGTTCGCTGTACTGGTAATAGCGAAACGGCTCGATCGGCAGCGGCTGCAAGAACGGCTTCTCCTCGGCGAACATCACCGATACTTGGCGTTTGGTGGTGCCGTGGATGCGGGTGTCGGCCCAGCGTTGTTCCCAGTGATCGAGATAGGCTTGGGCTTCTTCCAGGCTCTCGAAGCGCTGCCCCTTGAGTGGGGTTTTCTGCGCATGTCCAACGCCGGCTTCGACTTTACCTTTGCGATCGGGGTCTCGCACCCGGCACGGCATGGCCACAACGCCGTAGTGGGACAGGACATCACGGTAGAGCGGATTGAGGGTGGGATCGTAGATGTCGGGCTTGAGTACGCCCTCGCGCAGATTGTCGAGCACCACCACACGCGGGCTGCCGCCGAGACGACGAAAGGCTTTTTCATGGAGCTCGGCCCAGACCTGGGAACTGGAGCGAAAGACCAGTAGGCGCACCGACTTGCGGCTGTAGCCCAGGGTCATCACGAACAGACGAGTGCGCCGGTACTTGCCGCTCTTGTCGTCACGCACCATGGGACCGGTGCCGTAGTCGACCTGGGCTTCTTCGCCGGGTGCAGTCAGGATAATACCTACTGCTTGCGGTAATTGAGCACCACGCAGTTTACGCACGAAGCGCTTGACGGTTTGATAGCCACCGCTATAGCCGTGCTGATCAACCAGGTCTTGCCAAATCGCCGTGGCGTTGCGTCCGTGGCTCAGCCAAAGCTCGATGCTCTCGCGATACGGTTCGCAGGTACTGACGGTAGGAGTTAATTTGGCGGCTTGCGGTTCTGGCTTCTCTGGAATTGTTTCTCCAGAGTCGGTGGTCACCTCATTGGCCGGTTTTGCCGCAGTCGAATCGGCCGCTGACTCATGGGTTGGGGTTGAGACTCCTCGTCGGCCCGGGCGACCAGGACCGCGGCGATGCCAGCCGCTTTGAGATAAGCGCTAATGGTCTCACGCCGAACGCCGGTGTGTTCCTCGATGCGTCGCAGCGACCACTGAAGTCGCCCAAGGGCTATTACTTGTTGCTGTTTTTCTTCGTTCAAGACATTGCTCATGGCGCGTGAGCCTAAAAGGCTGCACTACGTCGTCAATGTCTCGGACGCTTCTACCGTTAATGGCCGGTTTTGAGGTGACCACTAATGGCCGCTTTTGGGTGACCGCCGAGGGTTGAGCCTCAGGAACTCATCAGTGAGTTCGATATGTACGGTGAGGCCAGCAGGGAGCAGTGCGCAGCCAGCACGGTCGACCCTCTATGTCAAAAGACGTTGCGCATACCTGCAGGAGATATGACGTTGAGCCAAACAGCGATCACTCTTAAGGAACCTCTGAACAAGTCAGCAGTGAAGTCGTCTAATATCGCAAAGCGGTAAGGCGGACAATAGGGGGTTAGAGTGGGGGAGCAGACAACATTTGCGAGTTTAGCGTGGGCTGGGAAGAAAAAGCAGACCAAGCGGGAAAAGTTTTTGTCTGAAATGGATCAAGTGGTGCCGTGGGGTAAATTGGTGGCATTAATCGAACCGCACTACGCTAAAGCCGGCAACGGACGCCGACCGATGGGATTGGAAAGGATGGTGCGAGTTTACTTTGTGCAACAGTGGTACGGGTTATCCGATCCCGGGATGGAAGAATCGTTGTATGACATCGAGTCGGTGCGGCGATTTGCCGGGATCGAGTTGGGCGAAGAAAATATCCCCGATGAGAGCACGATCTTGAACTTTCGCCACTTACTGGAAAAGCATGGATTGAGCGAAAAGCTGTTCGACGAGGTCAACGAGTATTTGAGCGAGAAAAAGCTATTGCTCAGAGCCGGGACCATCGTCGACGCCACGCTGATCCATGCGCCGTCCTCGACCAAGAACAAGGACAAGAAACGTGACGGGGAGATGAGTTCGACCAAGAAGGGCAACAACTACCACTTCGGCATGAAGGTACACACGGGAACCGACAGCCAGAGCGGCTTGGTGCACACGGTCAAAGTGACCACGGCGAGTGTGCATGATAAACAGGAGATGGACGCGCTGCTGCACGGAGAAGAAAAGGCGGTGTTTGGCGACAAGGGTTATTTCAGCGACCAGGACAAGCGCTCGGCGCGAAAGGTGGGATTGTTCTGGGGCGTATTGGACAAGGCCAAGAGCAAAAAGCGGTTGAGCCACAAGCAAAAGCGCAGGAACAAAAAGCTATCGAGCATACGGGCTAAGGTGGAGCATCCGTTTCGAGTGGTTAAGCGCCAGTTCGGCTACCTCAAGACTCGGTATCGAGGGCTCAAGAAAAACGCGGCGCAGATCTACACGCTGTTTGCCCTGGCCAATCTGTATCGAGTGCGCAAAACTTTGCTGGCCTAGCCTGCTTGGAAATTCGAGCCGTGCGTACAGGCATTGAGTAGCGAATAAATAAATCAAGGTTACCCAACCCCATGTAAACACCGAGCAGCGTGAATCAACGTGAAAACGC
>NZ_JBOHJB010000157.1:0-4148 GCF_050728395.1 Methyloceanibacter sp. | reverse complement strand
GGGCTGAGGCCGTGTTCGCCGAGGCCGAGATGATCGTCAAGGTCAAGGAGCCTCAGGCGGTCGAGTATCGCCGGCTCAAGCCGCATCAGATCCTCTTCACCTATCTTCACCTGGCACCAGATCCGGAGCAGGCCCGCGGCCTGATGGCATCGGGCGCCACGGCCATTGCCTATGAGACCGTGACCGACGCGAATGGCGGGCTGCCGCTGCTTGCGCCGATGAGCGAGGTTGCCGGCCGCTTGTCCATTGAAGCTGCCGCCATTGCGCTGCGCCGCCCGACCGGCGGACGCGGCGTGCTCATGGGCGGCGTTCCCGGCGTTCGTCCAGCCAAGGTCGTGGTGCTCGGCGGCGGTGTCGTCGGCACGCATGCGGCGCGCATGGCCGCAGGCCTCGGCGCCGAAGTCTCCATCATCGACCGGTCGCTGCCGCGACTTCGTCAGCTCGACGAGCTGTTCCATGGCCGCGTGCGCACGCTCGCCTCGACCATGGACTCGATCGAGAGCGAAGTGCTCGGCGCCGACGTGGTGATCGGCGCGGTGCTCGTCGCCGGAGCGAGCGCACCGAAGCTCGTTACCCGCGACATGCTCCCGCGCATGAAGCGCGGCGCCGTGCTCGTCGATGTGTCGATCGACCAGGGCGGATGCTTCGAGACCTCGCGGCCGACGACGCACGCCGACCCGACCTTCGAGGTCGACGGCATCATCCACTATTGCGTGGCGAACATGCCCGGCGCGGTGCCGGTCACCTCGGCGCAGGCGCTGAACAACGCCACGCTGCCGTTCGTGATCAAGCTCGCGCACAAGGGCCTGGCTGCCTTCGATGACGACCCGCACCTTGCCGCCGGACTGAATGTGCGCGGCGGCCGGATCATGCACAAGGCGGTCGCGGCTTCGCTCGGCTTCGACGGCGCTTCGACGGAAAAAGTTCGCCTCGTCGCAGCCGAGTAGCTCGCGACACCACATTGTTGCTTGGACGCTTCCCCCGCGTCCATTTCGCCGGTCCGATTCTCCCCCCGAACGGACCGGCTTTTCTTTGCTTGAAGCTTCGAATTCGAACGCGCGGCGTCCATGCGGTTGCTCGGAGCCAGCGGGAAGCGTAAGTTTATGGTCAGTTCCCTCCTGGAGGGGGCAATGGCCGATCCAAGCAGCCGACGCAAGCTCGCCGCCATCTTGAGCGCGGACGTGGTCGGTTATTCCCGTCTGATGGCGGCCAACGAGGCAGCCACCGTCGAGACCCTCAAGTCCTATCGCGGCATCATCACCCGCCTGGTGGTGCGCCATGGCGGCCGCGTGGTCAACGCACCAGGCGATGCGCTTTTGGCCGAGTTCCCGAGTGCGGTCGAGGCGGTCCAGGCCGCGATCGAGATCCAGCAATCGGTTGAAGGGCACAACGTCGAGCTCGAAGCTGACCGGCGCATGCAGTTCCGCATCGGGGTCAACCTCGGCGATGTGATCGAAGAAGCCGACGGCACGATTTACGGCGACGGCGTCAACATCGCCGCGCGCCTGGAGGCGCTCGCCGAGGGCGGCGGCGTTTGCATCTCTTCTACCGTCTACGACGCCGTCGAAGGCAAGCTTGCCTTGGGGTTCGATTTTCTGGGAGAGCACCAGGTCAAGAACATTGCGAAGCCGATCCGCGTCTACCGCGCGCGCGCCGAGCCCAAGCCGCCGTCGACGCGCGCTCGGTCGAAACGCAGCATGCCATGGCGGATCGCCGTACCGGTCCTGGCGCTGATTCTGGCGCTGCTCGGCGCGGCCGGCGCGTGGAATTGGTCATCTCCTCCGGTTTCGCCGTTACCGGAAAAAGGTTCAATTGCGGTCCTGCCGTTCGACAACATCGGCGGCGATGCCAAGTGGGATCGCTTTGCCGACGGCATTACCGAGGACATCATTACCGATCTGTCGCACTCCAAGGACCTCATCGTCATCGCCCGCAATTCCACCGAAGTCTACAAGGGCAAGCCGGTCGACATCCGGCAAATAGGCCGCGACCTCAACGTGGAATATGTTCTCGAGGGCAGCATCCAGCCGCTAGACGAGCGGATTCGCGTGACCGCCCAGCTCGTTGAAGCCGACTCCGGCAGCCATATCTGGTCCGAGCGATACGACCGGCCAGTCGAAGACCTGTTCGCAGTGCAGAACGACGTCACGCAAAGAATCGCCGCCACGATAGCCGGCTCCGAGGGGGCGGTGGCGGAAGCCGAACGCAGTCTCATCAGACGCAAGCCGCCCGCGAATCTCACCGCCTTCGACACCTACCTGCTAGGCATGGAGGCAAAACACAAGGTGACGAAGGAAGCGTTGATCGAGGCAGAAGGCCTGTACCGCAAAGCTATCGAGCTCGATCCGCAATTGGCGCGGGCTTACTACGGGCTGGCCACTGTCCAAATGTATTTGATCGACCTCGGCTTCGCGCCTTCCGTCGATGAGGCGCTGTCAACCATGATGGAGGCGGCCGAGAAGGCGGTGCAGCTCGATCCCGACGATGGCAAAACGCATCTGGCTCTCGGCGGGGCCTACGCCTATTACGGGAAAGCGGAGCAAGCTCTAGCAGAGTTCGACAGGGCTGAAGCTCTTTCACCCTCCGATGCAGACCTGCTGCTCGTGATCGCCTGGACTATTCCCGGGTTCGGTCAATCGGCACGGGCCGTGAGCCTCGCGGAACAGGCGCTGAAGCTGAACCCTCGTTACCCCGACTGGTACAATCAAGGACTCAGTTACGTGTTCTTTTTTGGTGAGCAGTACGACAAGTCGGTGAAATACAGATTGCTCGTGAAGGAGCCCGTTGCCCTCGACTATGCCTTCTTGGCCATGGGTTATGCGTATTTGGGTCGCACGGGCGATGCGGAGGCGGCTGCCGCCAACGTCAAAAAGCTGGATCCCACCTGGATTGCCGAACGCTATCTCAGTGATGGGGGTGGCTATGCGGAGAAGGAGGCCGAATTGTTTGTCGATGGCGCGCGCAAGGCCGGACTGCCCGACTGCGTCCCTGCCGACAAACTCAAGGACATGCCCAATCTGATCCACGTCAAATCCTGCGACCAGCAACGCGCCAAGATCACCGGGTAAGCCAGTCCGGTGTCACTTGAGGCTCGGAAAATTGAACTCGGCGCCGCCGCGGATGCCGGTCGGCCAGCGCGCGGTCACGGTCTTGAGGCGGGTGTAGAAGCGCACGCCTTCGGGGCCGTAAATGGAATGATCGCCGAACAGCGACCGCTTCCAGCCGCCGAAGGAATGATACGCGACCGGAACCGGGATCGGCACATTGATGCCGACCATGCCGACCTCGATGGAAGAGGCAAAGGCGCGGGCCACGTCTCCGTCGCGGGTGAAGATGGCGGTGCCGTTGCCGTATTCGTTGCTGTTGACGAGTTGCGCCGCCTCCTCATAGCCGCTCGCGCGTGCGACGCATAGAACCGGCCCGAAGATCTCCGTCTTGTAGATGGACATGTCCCTGGTCACGCGGTCGAACAGCGAGCCGCCGAGGAAGAAGCCGCGCTCATAGCCTTGCAGCTCGAGTCCGCGCCCGTCGACCACGAGGTCGGCGCCTTCCTTCACGCCCTGGCCGATAAGACCCTCGATGCGGCGCTTGGCATCTGCCGTGATCACCGGCCCCATCTCCGACTCAGGATCGGTGGCGGGGCCGACCTTCATCATGCGGATCTTGGGTGCGAGCGCCGCGACCAGCAGGTCTCCAGTGTTCTCGCCGACGGGCACCGCGACCGAGATCGCCATGCAGCGTTCGCCGGCCGAGCCGAAGCCCGCGCCCATCAGCGCATCGACCGCCTGGTCCATGTCGGCGTCGGGCATGACGATCATGTGATTCTTGGCGCCGCCCAGCGCCTGCACGCGTTTGCCCGCGGCGGCGCCCCGCGTATAGACGTACTCGGCAATAGGCGTCGAGCCGACGAAGCTCACCGCCTTGATGTCGGGATGGTCGAGGATCGCATCGACCGCTTCCTTGTCGCCGTGCACGACATTGAGCACGCCTGGCGGGAAACCGGCCTCCTGAAACAGATCCCAGATCAGCATCGAGGTGGAGGGATCGCGCTCGGACGGCTTCAGCACGAAGGTGTTTCCGCAAGCGATTGCAACAGGATACATCCACATCGGCACCATGGCCGGGAAGTTGAACGGGGTAATGCCTGT
>NZ_JBOHJB010000156.1:0-4171 GCF_050728395.1 Methyloceanibacter sp. | reverse complement strand
GACTACGATCGCGCCACCGAACTCGAGCCGAAGCAGGCCTTCGCCTACGGCAATCGCGCCTTCGTCTATATGAGCAAGGGAGAGCACGACCGGGCGCTCGCCGAATACAGCCGCGCAATCGAGCTCGATCCGCGCTTTGCCAATGCCTATAGGGGCCGCGCCGAATTGAACCGCAAGATGGGCAGATTGGCGGAAAGCCTGGCCGATGCCGAGCAGGCGCTTTCCCTCGATCCGAAAAACCCATTCGCGCACGACACACGCGCCCACATTTTGGCAGCGCTCGGCCGTCGCAACGAAGCCATCGCCGAATACAAGAAGGCGCTCGCCATCAATCCCGACCTGCAAGAGAGCAAAGATGGATTGAAAGCTCTTCAGTCCGGCAAGCCTTGACGGGCGCGGAACTCTCAGGCCGCCTTTGCTTGCACGAGGCCCACGGCGTTGCTGAGCGCTCCCGCCACCAGATCAAGCGCAAGCAGCCGTGCCGGATCCACCGGGCCCGGCAGCCTGATCTGGCCTGGCGGCACCGGCACGAAGCCGAACCTGCCGTAATAGGGCATGTCCCCCACGAGCACGACGAGGCGGAAGCCTTGCGCGCGCGCGCACGCAAGCCCCTCCGCGACGAGCGCCTTGCCATAACCTTTGTCTTTGTGCACGGGATCCACGACGAGCGGCCCGAGCAGGAGGGCGCTCCCCTCCCCGCCGATGGTGACCGCGGTGAAGCGGATACCGCCCACCAGCCGATCGTCGAGCCAGGCGGTCAGGGCGAGCGATGACACGGGGGCCACGCCTTCGCGGATGCGATAGGCCGTGCGCCCGAAGCGGCCAGGTCCGAAGGCCTGCGCCGACAGCTGCGAAAGGACCGCAGCATCTTGCTCAGTTTCGACGCGGACTTGAAAATTCGCAGCGTGCATGGAGGCGTATCCCGAACGGCTGATGGATCATCGGTCCCTCAGCCGCAAAGCGGGCACCGGACGCTACCAGGAAATTGAGGATAAGCGAGGTGTCAGCGGCGAGGGGCAAGCGGCAGCGCGGAGCGCGCGCGCGCTCGTCGTCGCGAGAACGTTTCTCTTTGGACTCCTGGCCTCATGGCGGAGCTGCCATATCACGCAAGCATTTTCCGGTCCAGCGCCTTGAGCTGTGTCAATTTGAGACGCGTTTTCCGTGAGTTGTTGTCGCGCGGTGCGCGCGCTTTTCATCTAGATTGCTATATTGACGGGGGAGGGGCGGTTCGGTGTACCTCCTTGCAAGGCGCGAGGAGCAAGGATCTATGGCCAACACGACGCGACTTCTCGTTCTCTATCACAGCTCCTACGGCCACGTTGAAACGCTGGCCTATGCCGTGGCCCATGGCGCCCGCGCCGTCGACGGCGTGCAGGTGAACATCAAGCGCGTGCCGGAGCTGATGCCGGAGGAGATCATGCGCAGTGCCGGCATGAAGGTCGATCAGCCCGCCCCTATCGCCGACCCGCAGGAGCTTGCCAACTACGACGCGATCATCTTCGGCACGCCGACCCGCTTCGGCAATATGAGCTCGCAGATGCGCAACTTCTTCGATCAGACCGGGCCGCTTTGGGTGGAGGGCGCGCTGATCGGCAAGGTCGGCAGCGTGTTCACCTCGACCTCGACCGGCGGCGGCAACGAGACCACCATCGCCTCCGTTCATTGGACGCTGCTGCATCACGGCATGATCGTGGTCGGACTTCCCTATTCCGCACCCGACCTCGCCGACGTCAGCGAGTTGAAGGGCGGCTCGCCTTACGGTGCCGGGACCATTGCGGCGCCCGACGGCTCGCGCCTGCCCTCGCAAAAGGAGCTCAACCTCGCGAGCTTCCAGGGGCACCACGTGGCGAAGATCGCCAAGCGCCTCGCGACCAATCCGTAACCTACAGTGCGGCGAGCTTCCGGGGACACCCACCTCTCCCCTGCGGGGAGAGGGAGACTGCTCCGCTCGCGGAGCAGTCGGGTGAGGGGGAAACAGAGTTCCTTGCATTGGAACTCCCTCACCCCAACCCTCTCCCCACTGGGGAAAGGGAGACTTTCGATTCACCACATCTGGCTGATCGGCGACCCGTCGAAGATCTCAGCGAGCCGGTTACGCGTGCCGGCGTCGGTCTCGTTCGGCAAATCCCTGCGCGCGAACATGCCGGTCTCGGCGATCTCGCCGAGCTTGCGGTAGTTCTCGTTGCGCTGCCAATGGCGGACCACGAAGACGGCGATGTGGTCTCCCGGGAAGCTCGTGAAATTGCCAAAGATTCCATGAAATTGCGCCGGCTCGATGAGACTGACGCCGACCTCTTCTTCAAGCTCTCTCGCAAGCGCCGTCTCGATCGTCTCGTTCCATTCGACGCCGCCGCCTGGGAAGAACCAGCCTGGCCGGTAGCCATGACGCACGAGGAGCACGCGGTCCTCGCCATCGATCACCACCCCTTGCGCGCCGAGCGTCAGCCCTCGCCGCATCCGCCAGAATGGACGCAGCACTTTGGTAAGGCCGCGCATCGGCGGCGCAGCGGATTTTTGCGCCGGCTTCAACCTTGCCTCCTCGCTCCCGCGGTCAGAGGCTATGGCTGGCTCTTGGGAGCATCGCTGTTCGGGCTCGGCGCTTCCGGTGTCGGGTTCGGCGCCTCCGGTGTCGGTGTTGCCGGCGCCGGCGAAGGTTCTGCGTTTGACGGTTGCACCGAGAGGCCGAACAGCCGCCAGCGGCCCTCAACTGCCTGATACAACAGCTCGAAATTGATCTGCACCGGCTGCGTCGGGAAATAGCCCTTGATGTTGAGCATGCCCTTGTCCTGGTCGAGCACCGGGGTCTCGGTCAATTGCGGGCTTATGAGGCTCACCACGGATAGGTCCACGTTGCGCGAAGCGAAGTCGGAGAAGATCTGGCTGAGGCGCGCGGCTGAATTGGCTTCGCGAAAACCCGGCGCGCCCCTGTCGCGCAGCACCGTGTAATTGCCGGTCTGGATGGCATCGTTGAGCGTGTTCAGGGTGGTACGCACGAGAAGCACGATCTTCTCGCCGTCGGGCATCACCACTGACGGCGCCGATGGCGGCGCCGGCTGAGCGGGAGCCTGCTGCTTGGTCTCGACCTTGGGCTTCGGCTTGGCGACGGTTTTTGCCTTCGATTCCCCCGGTGCGGGAGCAGGTCCTCGCTGGGCTAGGGCCTGGCCGCCGAAGGCGAGGAGGAGGACGAGGCTTGCTGACAAGGCGGCTGCGCAACGCATGCTTAACTCCGTCATGGCGGGGCTCATTCCCGATTCACGATTTCCAGTAAATCCGGCTCAGGCGTGGTGGTTGGGTCTATATCATCCCGACAAGCCGAACGGAAATCTCCATTCAACGCCAGGCTTAGCCTGTGCTCCGTCTACGCCCCAAGGATCCTGGCACCTGCTTCATCCCTCCCCGTAATGGGGAGGGTGACGAGCCCGGCATCTTTGCCGGGATCGCCGGGTGGGGTGATGCGCTCCGCCCCACCCCGACGCCGCCAAAGGCGTCGTCGGACCTCCCCACGAGGGGGAGGTAGGGAGTCTGTTACTGCGCTACGACCAGACAGGCGTTCTCCTCGCCGCGACGCGTCTCAGCGCCCGGTGGTTGAGGGGGTGGCGCGCCGAAAAGCGCAATCCTATGGTTCCGCGATCCTTGCGGATCGCGGCGGGCGCCTCTCGGCGCGCCACATGCGCTCAAGCAGCGAAGCGGTAGCGCATGCTCATTTGCGGCGATTTAGCGACGCGCGGACCCCGCTTTCGCTTGGGTGCGGAACGCCCCCGTTGCAGAAGAGCGAACCGCCGCAACGCGCCTTTAGAGGCGGATCGGCCTCGGCGCGTCCATTTTGCGCTCAAGTAGGGCGAAGCCCGGTAGCGCAAAATACAAGTCGTCAGCCAGCTCCTGGCAGGGCTTCTTAGTGAGCCCGGGGGGAGCCCCGCCGCCGCCCGAGTGCCGGCTTTACGCCGCCGGCCCGCAGGGCGCCGCACCTCGTCCCGCCTCACGACGCCTCGCGATGGCGCCCCTCAGTGAACGAGGTGCGTGCAGGATAGTTGCGGGTGTGGACGCGGGGATAAGTTTTCCTACCTCCCCCTTGTGGGGGAGGTCCGCCGTCGCCCTCTTGGGCGACGTCGGGGTGGGGCCAGGCGCCTCACCCCACCCGGCGATCCCGGCTTGAAGCCGGGCTCGCCACCCT
>NZ_JBOHJB010000155.1:0-4189 GCF_050728395.1 Methyloceanibacter sp. | reverse complement strand
ACCAAACAAATCCCCTCCCCCCTTGAGGGGGAGGGTTAGGGAGGGGGGTTCGAAATAAGACTCGTTGGTGCGGCAATCGACTTCAATTCTACCCCTCACCCTTCCCGCCATGCGACTTGCGCTGGAGCTTCGCTCGCACAAGATCGCGGCGGAAAGCCCTCTCCCACAAGGGGCGAGGGGATTCGATGAGGCGGCACTCCTTTTTCCCTCTCCCTTGACAGGCGCGCGGGCCCTCCGCTCTAACCGTCGGCCTATGCCGAGCGATCTTGCCATGCGCCGCCGCCGCGCCCTCTACCGCGCAACCCATCGCGGCAGCAAGGAGTTGGATTTCCTGCTCGGTCGCTTTGCCGAGCGGAGAATTGAGACCATGACCGACATCGAGATCAGTGTCATGGAGCGCCTCATCGAAATCCCCGATCCGGACATCGCGGTAAGCCTGTTCGAAGGGAATTCACTGGGCGAGCCGGCGCTCGATGCCCTCATGCGGCATTTGCGCTGCTTCCACGGGATCGTGCTAGGCCGCATCAAAAGCTGCTAACGACTGTCCATGGCCGAAATGTCGACACCTGAAAGCCTGCCTGTCGCGCGGCTGCTCGCCGGCGGCACGGCGATCGCAAGCGGCGTGCCCGAGGGGCTCGATGCCGCGGTGCTCGGCGCGCTCGCCCACCGCCTCGCCAACGGCAAGGCCGGCAAGCCGGTCCTGCATATCGCCCGCGACGGCCAGAGGCTTGCGACGCTGGAAGACGCGCTTGCCTTCTTCGCCCCTGACGTGAAGCGCCTGAGCTTCCCAGCCTGGGACGGCGTGCCATACGACCGGGTCGCACCCAACGCCGACATCATCGCCCGCCGCGTCGGCACGCTGGCCGAGCTCGCCGAGCATCGCGGCGGCAGCGACGAGACGCCGCTGATCGTGCTCACCACGGTCAACGCCGTGTTGCAGCGCGTGCCGAGCCACGAGTTTTTTGCCGCATCGATGCAACGGCTCGCTCCGGGCAATGCGGTGAGCATGGCTGAGCTGATCGAGCGCTTGGAAAGCGTCGGCTATGGCCGCGCCGGCACCGTCACCGACCCCGGCCAATATGCGGTGAGGGGCGGCATCCTCGACTTCTATCCGCCCGGCGCCAGTCCCGTCCGTCTCGATTTTTTCGGCGATACGCTTGAGTCGATCCGCGCCTTCGATCCCGAGACCCAACGCACGCTCGCCCGCCTCGATGCCATCACGCTGCTCCCCATGAGCGAAGCACCGTTGACCGAGGCCGCGCGGAAGCGCTTCCGATCCCGCTATGTCGAGCTGTTCGGTCCGGTGCGGGGCGACGACCCGCTCTACGAATCCGTCTCGGCCGGGCGACAGCATCAAGGCATGGAGCATTGGCTGCCTCTGTTCCATGAGCGCCTCGAGACTCTGTTCGACTATCTGCCCGACGCCGTCGTCACCTTCGATGCGCTCGACGACGACGCGCGCGCCAAGCGCCTTGAGCAGGTCAAGGACCATTACCAGGCGCGCGAGCAGGCGCTTGAACGCAAGGCCTTCGGCGCGCCGCCCTACAATCCCGTGCCGCCAGAGAGCCTGTTCCTTACCGAAGACGATTGGCAGGCGGCGCTGCACGGGCGCCAAACGATCGTCCTCGATCCCTTCGAGCATCCGGACGCCGCGCGCCATGCCAATGTAGTGTCCTTCGGCGGGAGACAAGGCCGGTCCTTCGCTGCCGAGCGGCAGCGCGAAGGCGGCAATGTGTTCGACGCCGTGGTGGCTCACATTGGCCGCTTGCAAGGCGCAGGCAAGCGCGTGCTCGTCGCCTGCTGGAGCAAGGGCGCCAAGGAGCGCCTCGCCACTCTTCTCGCCGAGCACGGCATCGGCGAGACACTTCGTGTCGACACGTGGCAAGAAGTTTTGGTGGCGCCACAATCGGCCGCCAGCTTTGCCGTGCTGCCGCTCGAGACCGGCTTCGAGGCGCCGGGCTTTGCCGCGATCGGCGAGCAGGACATCCTCGGCGACCGGCTGGTACGCCGCTCGCGGGCGAAAACCGGCAGCGACGTCCTCACCGAGGTTTCCAGCCTCGCCGTCGGCGATCTCGTGGTGCACGCCGATCACGGCATCGGACGCTTTGCCGGGCTCACCACCATCGAAGCCGTCGGCGAGCCGCATGATTGCCTGGAGGTGATTTATCAGGGCGGCGACAAGCTCTATCTGCCGGTCGAGAACATCGAGATGCTGAGCCGCTACGGCTCGGACGAGGCCGGCGTGCAGCTCGACAGGCTCGGCGGCGTCGCCTGGCAGTCGCGCAAAGCCAAGCTGAAAAAGCGCATCCGCGACATCGCCGAGAAGCTGATCAAGGTCGCAGCCTTACGCGAGCTGCGTCAGGCGCCGGTGATCACCCCGCCCGACGGCCTCTACGACGAATTCTCCGCCCGCTTTCCTTACGAGGAGACCGAGGACCAGACCACCAGCATCAATGCCGTGCTCGACGATCTCGCGAGCGGCCGTCCTATGGACCGGCTGATCTGCGGCGATGTCGGCTTCGGCAAGACGGAAGTGGCGTTGCGGGCGAGCCTCCTCGCGGTGCTCGCCGGCAAGCAGGTGGCGGTCGTGGTGCCGACCACGCTGCTTGCCCGCCAGCATTTCAATACCTTCGCCGAGCGCTTCCGCGGGCTGCCGGTGAAGATCGCGCAAGCCTCGCGCCTCGTCGCCGGCAAGGACCTCGCCGAGGTGAAGAAGGGCATCAAGGACGGCGCCATCGACATCGTCATCGGCACCCATGCGCTTCTCGGCAAGGCCATCGAGTTCGCCGATCTCGGTCTCTTGATCATCGACGAGGAGCAGCATTTCGGCGTGCAGCACAAGGAGCGGCTGAAGCAGCTCCGCGAGGACGTACACGTTCTCACTCTCACCGCCACGCCAATCCCGCGCACGCTGCAGCTGGCGCTCTCCGGCGTGCGCGAGATGTCGCTGATCTCGACCCCTCCGGTCGATCGCCTTGCCGTGCGTACCTATGTGACGCCGTTCGATCCCGTCATCCTGCGCGAGGCGTTGCTGCGCGAGCGCTACCGCGGTGGCCAGACTTTCTACGTCGTCCCGCGCATCTCCGATCTCGACGACGCAGCAGCCTTCCTGCAGGAGCATGCGCCTGAGCTGAAGGTAGCCCGCGCCCACGGCCAGATGGCCTCGCGCGAGCTCGACTCGGTGATGAACGCCTTCTACGACCGCCAATATGACGTGCTGCTGTCCACCTCGATCGTCGAGTCAGGCCTCGACATCCCGACCGCCAACACCCTCGTCGTGCACCGTGCCGACATGTTCGGGCTCGCCCAGCTCTATCAGTTGCGCGGGCGCGTCGGCCGCTCAAAGGTTCGCGCCTATTCCTATTTCACTATTCCCCCCGATGCGCGGCTGACCCCTGCCGCCGAGAAGCGGCTCAAGGTCCTGCAATCGCTCGATACGCTTGGCGCCGGATTCATGCTGGCGAGCCATGACCTGGACATCAGAGGCGCCGGCAATCTGCTCGGCGAGGAGCAGTCGGGCCATATCAGGGAAGTCGGCTTCGAGCTTTACCAGTCGATGCTGGAGGAGGCGGTGATCGCTCTCAAGGGCGGGGAGGGGGCCGTCATCGAGGATCAATGGAGCCCGCGCATCAACCTCGGCACCTCTGTGCTCATCCCGGAAGCTTATGTGCCAGACCTGCAAGTCCGGCTCGGCCTCTATCGCCGGCTCTCCGCGGTCGAGAGCCACGACGCCATCGAGGCCTTTGCCGCCGAGCTGATCGACCGCTTCGGGGCGCTGCCGGAAGAGGTGAGGCATCTGCTCGACATCGTCGAGATCAAGGCTCTCTGCCGTCAGGCGGGCGTCGAGCAGATCGACGCGGGGCCCAAGGGCGCTGTCATCGCCTTCCGCAACAAGAGCTTCGCCAATCCGGAAGGGCTGATCGCCTTCATCCGCGAGGAAGGGACCGGCGTGAAGCTCCAGCCAGACCATCGCCTGATCTACTACGCCGACTGGGAGACGCCCGAGGAGCGGCTCGCTGGCACCCGCGATCTTCTTCGCCGCCTCGTCGACATCGCCGGCCAGGTGAAGAAGGCGGCGTAGAAGGACGACCCAATCACTCGGTTGTCATTGCCCGGCTTGACCGGGCAATCCAGTAAGCAAGGTGGTGCGAAAAGCGATCCGAGGTCTGTGGCTACTGGATGCCCGCCT
>NZ_JBOHJB010000154.1:0-4241 GCF_050728395.1 Methyloceanibacter sp. | reverse complement strand
GCTCCCCGACGGCTAGCACCCATAGTTTACGGCGTGGACTACCAGGGTATCTAATCCTGTTTGCTCCCCACGCTTTCGCACCTCAGCGTCAGTACCGGACCAGTGAGCCGCCTTCGCCACTGGTGTTCTTCCTAATATCTACGAATTTCACCTCTACACTAGGAATTCCACTCACCTCTTCCGGACTCGAGATTTGCAGTATCAAAGGCAGTTCCGAGGTTGAGCCCCGGGATTTCACCCCTGACTTACAAATCCGCCTACGTGCGCTTTACGCCCAGTAATTCCGAACAACGCTAGTCCCCTCCGTATTACCGCGGCTGCTGGCACGGAGTTAGCCGGGACTTCTTCTGCGGGTACCGTCATTATCTTCCCCGCTGAAAGGGGTTTACAACCCTAAGGCCTTCTTCACCCACGCGGCATGGCTGGATCAGGCTTTCGCCCATTGTCCAATATTCCCCACTGCTGCCTCCCGTAGGAGTCTGGGCCGTGTCTCAGTCCCAGTGTGGCTGATCATCCTCTCAGACCAGCTACGGATCGTCGCCTTGGTAGGCCTTTACCCCACCAACTAGCTAATCCGACGCGGGCCGATCTTTCGGCGATGAATCTTTCCCCCGAAGGGCGTATCCGGTATTAGCCCAAGTTTCCCTGGGTTATTCCGAACCGAAAGGCACGTTCCCACGCGTTACTCACCCGTCTGCCACTGTCCACCACCCGAAGGTGGCTTCTCGTTCGACTTGCATGTGTTAGGCCTGCCGCCAGCGTTCGTTCTGAGCCAGGATCAAACTCTTAAGTTGAGAATTCGATTCTGACATGTCCTTGGAGGAATCACTCCAAGGGGTCGCTGCGTTTTGACGAGTTCCCAACAAGCATGAAAGCGACGCAATCCTTTCGGATCGCGCGCAACACGCCTATTGGCTTATGAAAACGCAAGACCGTCAGAGTCTCGTTGCTCGCCCCTGTTACAGGACGAACACGCAAGGACTCCGCCGCCTGCGTTTCCCTTTCTTCATATCACAATGTCAAAGAGCCGGTGGGCGTGCAGCAGAGCCACACTCCCGAACCCCCGATGGAAGCAAATCCCCCATCTTGAGTCAACGACAGTCGAAGCGTCCCGAGAAGACCCGAGCAAACTCCGCCTCTGTCCGAAAGGATCGCGCGGTCGCGTTTAGTCTCGCAGGTGATGCGAGCAACCCCGCGCGAAAGGTGTATCTAAGGTTCGGAATCCGCCTTGTCAAGGGGTGCCCGCGGAAACCTGTCAAGTCGTTTTTCTTGGGCTTTGTGATAACTAGGCCACATTCCTGCCCGATTGCGCCGACACTCTTGGTTCGTTAACGGCGAGGTAACCATACCGGGCACAGTATGGTTAAGAAACGCCGAAGGGGATTGAGGGACCTAATCACACCGCCGATCTGCTCGACGCGCCCATTCGTGGCCGAAGGCAGAGATAGAGCGGGCGGGTCGAAAAACAATCCCTGACGGCAAAATTCCTCGCTGAGGGACAGCAAATACCGGCTTCGGTGTTGTCCGCCTGAATGGGGAAAGCACGCCATAGGTGCGTGCGGGCGGCTGCCGGCGGACGGGGGGAAAGTCGAATTGTTTCTACGTCGCGGTCGAACTGCGCGTCGAAAACCTGGTCAAGCCCTCGTTCCGGTCGAGGGCGGCCGGCTCCCCACCATCTATCTGGCCGAGACTGCCAAGCCGAAGCGTGAACTGCCACCGGTTTATCTCTGCGAAGCGGGCCAAGACGGGGCGAGCCATCGGTTGAAATGGCTCGCCTCCACCTGCCTGGCCGGCATGGTTGGCGTCTGCCTGATCGGGTTCGCCGTCTATGCCTCGATGAGCATGTCGGACGGCAAGGGCATGGTGAGTTCGATCAAGCAGGCAAGCCTCGCCGCGCTGAAGCCGATGCGGAGCGCGACGCTCGCCCGCGACGGCCAGAGCGCAACGGTCGAGAAAGCCGATCGCATCCAGCTCACCGCCTCGGGCTTCATGTCACGCGACGTGATCCATGAGACGGTGGTCGAACACCAAGGCGCGCGCGAATACATCACCATCAAGCCTTACCTTCGCATCGTAGCCGGACTTGCCACCGCCCCTGCCGACGACGCCGACACCCTTCCCCCCTTCAATCCCTTCAAGCTCTACACCGACTCGACGCCGGTCGGCAGCGACGGCGACAGCGCCGCAGCCGATGCGCCGCAGGCGGTGAGCATCCGCGTCGCCGATCTTGCCAACGGCGTGCTCCCCCAGGACGACGGGGTCGAGCTCAAGCCCGACGAGATCAACGCGCTCGTCTCGGAAGCCGCCGAGAACTTCGCCTATGCCGACATGCCGCAAGGCGGGGCCGAGGTGACCGGCTCGCTGCTCCAGCCGGCGGCCTATCGCACCGACAGCGGCTCCGGCCCCTCGCCGCTCGCCCCGAACCTCACCGTGATCCACAAGAGCGCGGCCGAGCAGGACGATGACAACGGCGTCGATCTCGACGCCGCCGAGGACGCCGAGACCAAGACGGTGAAGGTCGGCCGCGGCGACACGCTCGCCGGCATCGTCGTCAAGATTGGCGCCGAGCAAACCCAGGCCAAGGCCATTGTCGAGGCGCTTGCCCCCGCCTTCCCCGCCGGCAACCTGAAGCCCGGGCAAGAGGTCCGCTTCGCCCTCGTGCCGGCGCCGAGCGACACCGAAGACATGGAGCCCGTCCGCGTCAGCGTCTATGGCCCCGGCAACGTCCATCTCGGCACCGTCGCCCGCACCACCCGCGGCGACTTCGTAGTCACCAACGAGAAGGGTGCGGTGACCGCCGAAGGCCAAAAGCAGCAGCAGCGCGCCACGCTCTATCAGAGCTTCTATCACGCAGCCCTTGCCCAGCACATTCCGGCCGACACCATCCTCAAGCTGCTCCGCGTCCACTCCTACGACGTCGACTTCAAGCAGAAGGTGAAACCCGGCGACAGCTTCGACGTGTTCTTCGACGTGCCGACCGACGCCGACGATCATGATTCCGGCAATCACGACACCGACAATCGCGACGGCATCGGCGAGCTGCTCTACACCTCGATGACCGTCGACGGCCACACCCGCAATTTCTGGCGCTTCCGCACCCCTGACGGCGTCGTCGACTACTACGACGAGCAGGGCAACAGCGCGAAGAAGTTCCTCATGCGCAATCCGGTCAAGGGCAGCCGCTACACCTCGGGCTTCGGCCCGCGCGTGCATCCTCTGCTCGGCATCACCCGCATGCATACCGGCGTCGACTGGGCCGCCCCAGCAGGCACCCCGATCGTGGCCGG
This sequence comes from Methyloceanibacter sp., assembly GCF_050728395.1. Classification (GTDB taxonomy): domain Bacteria; phylum Pseudomonadota; class Alphaproteobacteria; order Rhizobiales; family Methyloligellaceae; genus Methyloceanibacter. The sequence continues at coordinate 954 of NZ_JBOHJB010000154.1, read as the reverse complement.
CGCCGACGGCACCATTGAGCGCGTCGGGCGCCAGGGCGGCTACGGCAATTACGTCCGCATCCGCCACACCAACGGCTTCGCCACCGCCTACGGCCACATGTCGCGCTACGCCGACGGGCTCGAGCCCGGCATGAGCGTGAAGCAGGGCCAGGTGATCGGCTATGTCGGCTCGACCGGCTTCTCCACCGGCCCGCACTGCCACTACGAGATCCTGGTCAACAACAAGTTCGTCAACCCGATGACCATCCAGGTGCCGCGCGGGCTGCAGCTCACCGGCCGCCAGCTCGCCTCCTTCCAGAAAGAGCGCAACCGCATCGACGAGCTGCGCGCGCTCGACCCGGTCACCGCCCGCGTCGCCCAGGCCGCGCAGCAGTAGCTCTCAGACCGACTCTCCCTCCTTTCTCCTCCCACTTTCTCTCTTGCTTCTTTTTTTGTCTCGCTCCGTGCGCGCCGACATTGCTGACTCCATACCTCCCCCTTGCGGGGAGGTCCGACGACGCCTGAAGGGCGGCGTCGGGGTGGGGGCCAGGCTTCACCCCACCCGGCGATCTCGGCTGAAGCCGATCTCGCCACCCTCCCCATCAAGGGGAGGGATGAAAGCGACATCGCCTCTTTCCTTTCCCCTCTCCCCACTGGGGAGAGGAGGCGTGCCAAAATTTCCTCGCCGGGCGAAGCCCGCGAAGGCATGACGCGAAGCGAGGGATGCGGCGATATGTTAAGCCCCTTCCCCACGCTTACCGCCTCTTCCGCGGGCAGCCTGTAGCCGCCGGCAGAGATGGACCTGGGCTTTCCAACCCAGGCGGGGGGCAGACGAGCCCCTGAGGTGGTCCGTTACACCGGCCGCGAAACGCGAGACCACTCTTTGTCAGATGAGGTCGCACGCCCGCTTCGCGGTTCTCCTCAGGCGCCGCATCCCTGCCCTCTCATGCCAGGACGGTCCTAGGTCACGCATCC
>NZ_JBOHJB010000153.1:0-4307 GCF_050728395.1 Methyloceanibacter sp. | reverse complement strand
TGCTGCGGCAGCGCGCCCTCAAAGCCATCGGCGAGACGAAATGGGTGCCGCCGCAAGGCGAGAACCGCATCACCGGCATGGTCGAGACGCGGCCGGATTGGGTGGTGTCGCGTCAGCGCGCCTGGGGCGTGCCCATCACCGTGTTCCGTCACAAGGAGACCGGGCGCGTGATCCCGGGCAGCGACTTCAACGCCGCGGGCGAGCTGATCGACCGCATCGTGGCTGCCTTCGCCCGCGAAGGCGCCGATGCCTGGTTCGAGGCAGGCGCACGCGAGCGCTTCCTCGCCGGCCTGGTCGACAACCCTGCCGAGTGGGAGAAGGTCGACGACATCCTCGATGTCTGGTTCGACTCTGGCTCAACCCACGCCTTCGTGCTCGAGGTCCGCCCCGACCTCGCCTGGCCGGCCTCGCTCTATCTCGAAGGCTCGGACCAGCATCGCGGCTGGTTCCAATCCTCGCTGCTTGAAGCCTGCGGCACGCGGGGCCGCGCACCTTACGAGGCCGTGCTCACCCATGGCTTCGTGGTCGACGAGGACGGGCGCAAAATGTCGAAGTCGCTCGGCAACGTCGTCGCCCCGCAGGACGTGATCCGCCAGTCGGGCGCAGAGATTCTCAGACTGTGGGCGATGAGCTCGGACTACGCCGAGGATTTGCGCATCGGCCCCGACATCATCAAGGCGAATGTGGAGTCCTATCGCAAGCTCAGGAACACGCTCAGATTCATGCTCGGCAATCTCGCCCATTACGAGCCAAGCCTCGCGGTCGGCTACGCCGAGATGCCGGAGCTCGAGCGCTATATGCTCTCCCGCGTGGCAGAGCTCGACCAGATCGTGCGCGCCGGCTACGATGCCTTCGACTTCAAGCGCGTGTTCCATGCGCTGCTCAATTTCTGCGTCAACGATCTCTCAGCCTTTTATTTCGACATCCGCAAGGACGCGCTCTATTGCGACCCTTATGACAGCGTGACACGGCGCGCGGCGCTCACCGTGCTCGACATTGTGTTTGGCGCGCTCACCGCCTGGCTTGCCCCCATGCTCGCCTTCACCATGGAGGAGGCTTGGTTGAACCGCTTCCCCGGCGAGGCAAGCTCGGTGCATCTTCGCCAATTCCCCGCGCTTCCCTCCGCCTGGCGCGACGAGGCGCTTGCCGAGAAATGGCGCAAGGTGAGGGCGGTTCGCCGCGCCGTCACCGGCGCGCTCGAAATCGAGCGCAAAGAGGGCCGCATCGGCTCGAGCCTCGAAGCCCATGTCGATGTCTACATCTCCGACTTTCAGCTATCGGACGCGTTCACAGGGCTCAGTCTGCCGGAGGTCTTCATCACGTCCAGCGCAAGACTGATCGCCGATCAAGATGACCCCATCGATGGATTCCGTCTTCCCGAATTGCCTCAGGTAACCGTGAAGGCGCTGCTCGCCACAGGCACGAAATGCGCCCGCTCGTGGAAGATCCTGGAGGACGTCGGCGCCGATCCCGAATTTCCCGAGCTGTCGCTGCGCGACGCCGAAGCCGTCCGTCAGTTCGACGCCCGCCACAAGCTGGCGGCGGAATGATGCAGCGCCGAGCCCTCTTCTTCCGCTCCCCCCTTGAGGGGGAGCACGCGCACCTCTGGTGCGCGGAGGGGGGTAAACTCGATTTCGTTTTTCTGACCCCTCTCCCTATCCCTCCCCCTCAAGGGGGTAGGGGAGAGCAAGCTTCTGCGCAAGGAGCCCTATGATGAGCGTTGCGAGAAGTTGGGCCTGGGGACCGCTATCGCCTCTCGGGCTTGGCATCGCCGCGGTCACGCTGATCCTGGACCAGGCCCACAAGGCCTGGATGCTCTACGTCTACGACATCGGCGCGAAGGGACCCGTGCGCGTCGCCCCGTTTCTCGATCTCGTTCTCGTGTGGAACCAGGGGGTGAGCTACGGGCTGCTCCAACAGCGGACCGAGCTCGGCCGCTTCATCCTGATCCTGTTCGCCTCTGCCGCCGCAATTGCGCTTGCGCTGTGGCTCGCGCGCATAACTTCGAAGCTTGCCGCCATCTGCATCGGCCTCATCATTGGCGGGGCCATCGGCAACGCCATCGATCGCATCCTCTATGGCGCGGTGGCCGATTTCTTCTCCTTCCACGCCTTCGGCTATGAATGGTACATCTTCAATATCGCCGACACGGCAATCGTTGCGGGCGTCGTCGGACTTCTGTATGAATCGGTATTTGGGGGACACAAAAAGGTCTCAAACCCTTCTAAGATGTGAAGAAAGCCCGGTCTTACGGGCATTTCAGGGGGAATCGTGGGGCACGCCGCAACCCGCATCTTGAGGCTGTTTGGCAAGGGCCTCGGGTCGCTCGTCGCCTGTGGCCTCGCGCTGGCTCTTGGCGGCTGCGGCGGCATCGAATTCCAGGGCAAAGTCTTCGACTACGCCGGACTTTCCAGCGTCGGCAAGGACCAGCAAGACGTGAGGATGACGGAGCGGGCGCCCCTTCTCGTTCCCCCCAACACCCATAGACTTCCCCCGCCGGGTAGTCCCGATGTTGTCACGCGCGCCGACTGGCCTGCCGATACCGACAAGGAGCGCAAACGGCTCGCCGCGGCAAGGCAGGCTGAGGAACGCAAGAAGGCGGCTGCGGCGGAGCCGAACAATCCTTATGCCGGCAAGCCGAACCTGCTCGACCAGGTGCTTGGGCGGAACAAGACGCCCGAAGAGGACCCGCTCGACGTTCCTGAGCCCGATCCGTCGGACAAGACGGCTGAGGATCAGGCCCGCGAGCGTACCGCGGCCACGCCGCAAAAGCCGGTGGATCAGTCGCTCAACGCGCCTACCACGCCGGCGGATCAGGATCCCTTCCATCCAGCTTCGCCCGATAGCTACAAGGGCATGTCCAGCCCCGCCGGCAACAACGCCAGTTATTAACGCCGAGCGTCGCCGGAGCGCGCTCGAGCGAATTGGCTTGAAAAATCGTCGGCCAGGGCTGAAATGTGGGGCAATCCCGCCCGTCAAGCCGTTACCATTGAGGTTTGAGGGCTGATCTTTGGTTCCTCACCTCCGGTCACGATCTATGGTGATATCGATGTTCGATCAGCTTGCGGGCGCGCTCGATGCACGGACGGGCCTGATCCTGGCAGCCATCAGCCTCGCCTCGATGGCCGTGGCTGTCGCCGTCGATGGCGCGCGCGCCACGCCGCGCGTCGTCGAATTCACCTTAGCTAATGGCCTCCAGGTGCTGGTCATCCCCGACCACCGCGCTCCAGTCGTCACCCAGATGATCTGGTACAAGGTCGGAGCCGCCGACGAGCCGCCGGGCTCCTCCGGCATTGCCCATTTCCTCGAGCACCTGATGTTCAAAGGAACCGACGCGATTCCGCCTGGCCAATTCTCCAAGATCGTGGCCAAGAACGGCGGCGAGGACAACGCCTTCACCAACCATGACATCACCGCCTATTTCCAGCGCGTGGCCAAGGATCGGCTGCCCACGGTGATGGCCATGGAGGCCGACCGCATGGCCAATCTTCGCTTGAGCGAGCAGGATGTGGCCACCGAGCGCGACGTGATCCTCGAAGAGCGCCGCAGCCGCGTCGACAACGACCCGTCGAGCATTCTGCAAGAGCAGATGATGGCGGCGCTCTACACCAAGCATCCTTACGGCATTCCCATCATCGGTTGGGCGCATGAGGTGGCAGCGCTCGATCGCGACGATGCGCTCTCCTTCTACAAGCGCTTCTACGCGCCGAACAACGCGCTTCTCGTCGTCGCCGGCGACGTCGAGCCTGACGAGATGAGAAAGCTCGCCGATGAGACCTTCGGCAAGCTGCCGCCGCATGGCGGGCTGAATGGCCGCTCGCGCCGGCAAGAGCCCGAGCATCAAGCGCCGGTCCGCGTCGAGCTTGAAGATGCCCGCGCCGGCCGCATGACGGTGCAGCGCTATTATCTCGCGCCGAGCTATGCCTCCGCCGCGCCCGGCGAAGCCGAGGCGCTCGACCTGATGATGCGCATTGCCGCCATCGGCTCCGTCAGCCGGCTCTACAAGCGCCTCGTCATCGAGCAGAAGAAGGCGGCAAGCGCCGGCGGCTGGTATTCCGATTCGGGCCTCGACACCGTCAGGGTCGCTTTCTATGCGATCGGCGCCGAGAAGGTCTCGCCCGCCGAGCTCGAGGCGGCCATGGCCGGCGTCATCGCCGATTTGCGGGAGCACGGCGTCACGGAAGCCGAGCTCGACCGCGCCCGCAGCGCCTTTCTTGCCGAGTTCGTCTATGCCAACGACAGCCAATCGCGCATGGCGCGCCACTATGGTTGGAGGCTCGCTACCGGGATGACCGTCGAGCAGGTCG
>NZ_JBOHJB010000152.1:0-4351 GCF_050728395.1 Methyloceanibacter sp. | reverse complement strand
TCACCGAGCTGATCGCGATAGACGGTGGCGTTGAAGGCGGCGCGTGACTCCTCACTTGCGCTTCCGTCCGCGAGCGGGCGGAGCACGACGTAGAGCACGGCAGCCGTCAAAACGGCAAAGATCACCCAGAGCAACACCTAGGGCGGATCCTCCGCTTGTCCAGGGAGGCTAAGCCATAGGGCAATGGCGTGAAGGTGGGAAGCTTCGGGAGGCAGGGAAAGATGAAATCGGCGCAATGGAAGGAGTCTTAGGCCTGGCGCCGAAGGCCGGGGGGGAAGTGGGCGATGTCAGAGGCGTCAGCCTACGCCGCGCCAGGTTCCGTTGTCCTCGCGGCAGGCGACGCCCTTCAAGATGGCGCGTGAGCCACCGCGATTGATGGTGTGGGTATAGGTGCGGCAGTATTGATCGCCCTTTTTATAAGGGCGCCCCGGCACGATCGACCCGCGATCGCTCATGGCCGGATAGGTCCAGGCGACCGGCGCGCCGGACTGGCCATATTCCAGAGCCCGATATTCGGCGTCAGCGGCGATTCCGCGCTCGCGCGTGCTCATCTGCCTGCCGATCGCCCCGCCGCTGATGCCGCCGGTCACTGCGCTATTCCCCGGCGTGGAGACAAGGAGGCGGCTCTTGACGGCAGGGGAACTGCTGGGTGAGCTTGAGAAGGCTCCGAGCAGGAAACCGGTGCCTCTGTCCGACCCGCAAGCCGCGACCAGAACCGGCACGAAAGCAAGCGTCGCTAAGGACGCCGCACGCAAGAACGCTATTCCCATCGACTTTTGTCCTGAACGGACAGCCCCCAGCCTTGCGCCGAACGACGCATGGTTTGAGCTGAATTGTCGCAGACGACGCTTAACAAACGGTGATTTTTGAGGGGCTTAGGCCGCGGGCAGGTTGAGGCGTGCGCGCAAGCCCCCTTGCGGCGAGGGCTCGAGATCGAAGCGCCCTTTATAGAGATGGGCGAGCTCGGCGACGATGGATAGCCCAAGTCCCGACCCTGGCTTGGTCTCATCGAGACGCTGCCCTCGCTTGACCGCCCTGGCCCGGTCAGGCCCGGTAAGCCCCGGCCCATCATCATCCACCAGGACCTCGAAATTGCCGGCGCCGTCGCATCGTGCGGCACTGACCCAGACCTGGGACTTCGCCCATTTGCAGGCATTGTCCAGGAGGTTCCCCACCATCTCCTCGAAGTCCTGCTTCTCGCCTTGGAATTTGAGGCCGGGGCTCGAATCCACCGTGAGCTGCAGCGCCCGGTTCTCATAGATACGGTCGAGCGCCCGCTTCAGGCCATTGAGCACGCCGTCAACGTCGGTGATATCGCCGATGGCGCTCGAGCGGGCGGCAACGCGGGCACGGTCGAGATGGTGGGTGATCTGGGTGCGCATCAGCTCGGCCTGCTCGACCACCTTGCTCGCGAGCGGATCGTTCCTCTCACGCGCTTCGTTGGTGATGACGCTGAGCGGTGTCTTCAGCGCATGGGCGAGATTGCCGACATGGGTGCGCGCCCGCTCGACGATCTCCCGGTTGGATTGAATCAGGGCGTTGAGCTCCTGCTGCAGCGGCCTGATCTCGGTGGGGAGTTCGCCCTCCAGTCTCTCCGCATCGCCGGAGCGGATCGCCGCAAGGTTGTGCCGGATGGCGCGCAAGGGCGAGAGCCCGAACCTGACCTGGAACAAGGTTGCCACCACCAACCCTAATCCAAGCACCGCGAGCGCAGCGATCAGCATCATGCGGAATTCGGCGAGATCCTTGTCGATTTCCGCTGCGTCGCCGGCGACGGCGTAGGAATAGGGTGCGGATAGCGCGCCGGCGGGCTTGATCTCCCGCTCGACGACGCGCAAACGCTGATCTTGGGGGCCCGGTGCGTAGGCACGCCTGATGAGGTGCTGGTCGGGGGCGGCACCCTGTTGGCTCGGCAACTTGAGCTGCTGGTCGAGCAAGGAGTCGGAGACGAAAAGCGGCCGCTCCGCAGCGCCCTCGAACGGTTTGATCTGCCAATACCAGCCTGAGAAGGGAATGGTGAAGACGGGCTCGCCGAGATTGGCCGGTGCCTTGGGGGTGCTGGCGCCCTCGGCCGTTGTCGAAGCGATGAGGCTGGTCAGATAGACGTTGAGTCGCGCATCGAAGCTGCGCTCGACCGCCTGGCGATAGAGGGAGAGGAGGAGGAATGCGGTCACCGGCAAGACGACGAGCGTCCACGCCGCCGCGGATGCGAAGAGACGGAAGGCGAGAGAATTAGGCCTCATTGCTCTCGTCCGCGAGGCGGTAGCCGAGCCCCCGGACGGTCTTGATGATATCCACTGGAAGCTTCTTGCGCAGGCGTCCGATGAAGACCTCGACAGTGTTCGAGTCGCGGTCGAAGTCCTGCTCATAAAGATGCTCGACCAGCTCGGTCCGGGAGACCACACGGGCGCGGTGCAGCATGAGATAAGCGAGCACGCGATATTCGTGGGAGGTGAGCTTCACTGCCTGCCCGTTGACGGTCACCTTCGCCGATTTGGTGTCGAGGCGAAGGGGACCGCATTCGAGATCGTTCCGGGCGTGCCCCGCCGAGCGCCTGAGCAGCGCCCGCAAGCGCGCCAGAACCTCCTCCATGTGGAAGGGCTTGGCCACATAATCGTCGGCGCCGGCGTCCATGCCGGCGACCTTGTCGCTCCATCGCTCACGCGCAGTAAGGATGAGCACCGGCATCTTGCGGTCGTCGCGCCGCCACTGCTCGAGCACGCTCAAGCCGTCTTTCTTGGGAAGGCCGAGGTCAAGCACCACGGCGTCGTAGGGCTCGGTATCGCCGAGGAAATGCCCCTCCTCCCCGTCAAAAGCGGTATCGACCGCATAGCCCGCATCGCTCAGCGCCGATACGAGCTGCCGGTTGAGGTCTGGATCGTCTTCCACGACGAGAAGCCGCATCCTCATACCCTCCCGGAGCGCTTGTCGCTCCCCAATTCCTCCTAAGGCTGGCCGGTCAGAGCGTCAACGGTGACGTTGCTGACGTCACCCTTGGCCCCAAGCACGACGAGCTTATAGAAAAACCGGCCGTCCTGATCGCAAAGGCTCGCATGAATGATCTGTCCGCCCGTGCGCGACTGCACCATCTGGTAGATGATATTGGCTGGCAGCAGGGAATTTTTGGCGATCACCGGCGCCGCCGATGCCCAGGGCAGGCAGTTTTGATCGGCGGCTTGGCCGGCTGCCGTCAACAAAAGGCTGACGACGGCCGCGACAGCCGCCTCATTGATGACCCGGCGCATAGTTCTCAAGTTCCGTTGCTCGTCATTGATTTGGCAACGTTATTGGAGCTTGCATGAACCTCCCATGAACGGGTCCGCAACAGGTCATTTTGCCTTGCTGGATTTGGCGGTTTGCGCCGCGGGCGGGCTCGTAAGAGCTCCTCGAGCTGATCGATGGCGACGGCGAAGTCGCTGCCGCCTTCATTGGTGTGCACATTCTCCGAGGCGGTCACGCCGCCGCCGGTCGAGATCACCTGATCGGTGGCATAGGCGAACTCGCCGGCACCCGGGATCAGGGTCACGGCACGCACCGTATCCTCGAAAGAGTCGAACTCGCGGATTACCTCGAAATTGAACACCGGCAGGCGGTTGCCGAAGCTCTCGAGCGGCATGTTCTTGAACACGACATAGGCCACGCCGCGATAGGCGGGCACCGGGCCTCCTTCCTTGTTCTCGATCAGGTCGTCCGGCGGCTGCGTCTCGGTGCCGTAATGGATGTCGAAGTCGAACTTGTTCTTCTTGAGCTTCTTGCCGTCGGCCCAGATGGTGCCGATGCGGTCGATCGGACCCTCGCAGACGGCATAGGCGGCGTTGGCGAAGTAGGTATATTTGACGGTCTTGGCGTCCTTGCCGCTGCCGGTCGTGCCGGCGACGTTCTTGCCGCCAGCCGTCTGCTGCTTGACCTTCTCCTTCTCCTCCTTGAAGCGCGTCGCCCAGATGAGCTGGCCGGGCAGCCGTGCCCTGCCATAGACGCGCGGCAGCGGCGTCCCTTCGCTCGAGGAGCCGAGCTTCAAGTCCGAGACGCGCGGGCCCGCCGGCACGCTCGTCTGTCCGGTGGCGCCGGTAAGCGGCCCGAGCAGCGCCTGATCGACGAAGGCGCCGACGATCGTACCGATCGTGCTGCCGACCACCTTGCCGGTGAGCGCGGTGCCGAGCAGCGACAAGCCACCAGGTAGCAGCGCGCCGCCGATCGCCGAACCGGCAATGCCGAGCACCAGCGTCGCCATTACTCAATCCCTGCGGTTGATTTATCCCTCCCCCAACGTGGGGAGGGCGGCGTGCCCCGATCTTGGCGCAGCCAAGTCGGATGGCGCGCCGGGTGGGGGGATTGGATCGCACGCAGTTCT
>NZ_JBOHJB010000151.1:0-4378 GCF_050728395.1 Methyloceanibacter sp. | reverse complement strand
GTGTATGCGACACCTATATTGTGGGCGATTGGCTTTATGCTCACATTCGTGATCGGCGGAATGACTGGCGTTCTGCTCGCGGTGCCCCCAGCAGACTTCGTACTTCACAACAGTCTCTTCCTCGTTGCCCATTTCCACAACGTCATCATCGGCGGCGTGCTGTTCGGCGCGTTCGCAGCTTACACCTATTGGTTCCCGAAGGCGTTTGGCTTTCGATTGCACGAAGGCTGGGGCAAAGCGGCCTTCTGGCTCACGTTCGTCGGGTTCTACGTGGTCTTCGTGCCGCTCTATGCGGCGGGGCTCTCGGGGATGACGCGGCGCTTGCAGCATTACGATGTAGCGATGTGGCGCCCGTGGGTGCTGATCGCGGCGTTCGGAATCGTGATTATGGCCTGTGCCGCAGCCTGCCAAGTGGCCCAGCTTGCCGTCAGCATTCGTCGACGTGAGGAGCTTCGCGACGAGACCGGCGATCCCTGGAATGGGCGCTCACTCGAATGGGCGACACCTTCCCCTCCACCAGCCTTCAACTTCGCGGTGCTCCCCCGTATCGAGGGCGAAGAGGCCTACTGGGGCATGAAGGAGCGCGCACTCAAGCAGGCGAGGCTAAGCGAGGAGCCCGTCTATGCGGAAATCGAGATGCCAAGGAACAGCCCGACCGGCTTCATCTGCGCTTTCTTCGCTACCATCATGGGTTTCGCGTTGATCTGGCACATCTGGTGGATGGCGGGCCTGGCTGCATTGGGTGCCTACGCGACCTTCGTCGTCTTTGCCTGGCGGGACAAGGACGAATACATCATTCCGGCGGAAACAGTCGCGCGCATAGATCGAGCCAACCGAAGCGCACGCAGTGAGGCGCTCGCCCGACGGCAGACGGCGCCATGACCTCCATCGAAGCGACCGCCGGTCGCAACGACCCACATCACCTCGGACACGACCGGGAGTCGCCGTATCGCCAGCACACGCTGGGGCACGCGGCCGGTGGGCTGGTATCGAAGCGCATCATCACCGGTTTCGGCTTCTGGATTTTCCTGCTGAGCGACATCGTAATGTTCTCCGCCTTCTTCGCCACCTACGCGGTGCTAGTCGGCAACGCGGCAGGGGGACCGACCGGCCGGGAGCTGTTCAACCTGCGCAACGTCGGGCTTGAGACGGCGTTCCTTCTCGTCTCGAGCTTCACCTGCGGCCTCGCAAGCATCGGTGCCCGGGCGCGTAGCGGCTCCTGGTTCTATGGCGCGATGGCCGCGACCTTCATCCTTGGAGCCGCGTTTCTGAGCATCGAGGTCCGCGAGTTCGCGAGCATGGTCGCGCGTGGGGCAGGCCCGACGCGAAGCGCGTTCCTTTCGGCCTTCTTTACGCTGGTCGGATGCCACGGCCTTCATATCACCGCCGGCCTGCTTTGGCTGCTGACGATGATGGCGCAGGTGTTCGCCAAGGGGTACCGGGCGGACATTCTCCGGCGCATTCTCTGCTTCAGCCTGTTTTGGCATGCCCTGGACATCATTTGGGTTGCGATATTTACGGTGGTTTATTTGATGGGGATGGCACAATGAGCCCCTCCGAGCCAACAAGTGAACTCCATCTCACAGACACCGCGCCGGGCGATCAGCGCCTCGCCGGAGCAGAGATCGCCGAGGCAATCAAGAGTTATCTGATTGGACTCGGGCTCGCGACACTGCTCACCATCGTATCTTTTTTTATCTCGGGCACGACCCTCGTCTGGGGCCCGAGCATTCCTGTTGCCCTGGTCGTTCTCGCATTCGCGCAGATGGGGGTTCACCTCGTCTTTTTCCTCCACATCACGACCGGCCCGGACAACGTCAACAATGTCATGGCGCTTGCCTTCGGCGTGCTGATCGTCCTGCTGGTCCTCGCCGGGTCGCTCTGGATCATGGCAAACCTGAACCACAACATGGCGTCCATGGATCAGACCATGCAGATGCAACTCGAACGTGGTTCGGTGGTCCGCACTGTGACCGCGAGCGGCGTCGTCGGTCCTACGGCGACCGCGCCGGTCGGCGCGCGCGTGTCCGGCGTGACCCAGGCGCTCTATTGCGACGCCAACATGCAAGTGAGGGCGGGCCAACTCTGCGCGAAAATCGATCCGCGCCCCTATCAAATCGTCGTAGATCAAAGCAGGGCTGACCTGGCAGCAGCCGAGGCTCGACTCGAAAAGGACAACGCGGATCTCGCCCAGGCGAACGTGGCCTTCGAGAGCCTCGAGGCGAAGCGTCCGGCTATTTCCCGGAAAGCGATTGACAAGTCGCGCAAGGCCATTGAAAGGGCGCAGACGCAGACAAAGCGCGACGAGGCAAGGGTCGCCCCGCTCCAAGCGGCGCTTCATGCCGCCGAGGCCAATCTCAGCTTTACCGATATCGTTTCGCCGCTTGACGGAACTGTGGTTTCGCGCAACGCCGAAATGGGCCAGACGGTCGCAGCGGGGTCGCCGCCTCTCTTTGTCATCGCCGCAGATCGCGCCATTGTTCACATCGCCGCCGCGATCAGCGCGAAGGATAGCGGTGAGGTCAAGCCTGGTGATAAAGTTACAATCACTGTCGAGGCTTTTCCGAACCGTACTTTCACTGGCACGGTGGCGCAAGTTCGGCCGTCGCCGCAAAGCGATGAGTGGGCCGCGAACTACGACGTCGTCATCAGTGCGCCTAATCCGGATCTTTTGCTCGAGCCCGGCACTGCGGCAACGATCAGGATCGTGATCAAATAACGCGATGACGTCCTGCGTGCGCCCATTGCCATGCGGGTGCTGGAACCACTATGGCCGTCGAGGCCAGAAACAGCCTGTGGGCATTTTGAGCAGGTCCCGAAAAGGTTGCACGGCTTTTTCGATGGACCTGCTCCAGCTCTTGGATGTCAAGCGATTCCTTCGATGAAATGGCTTCATTAGCTCGATTGGCGCCGCAGAAAAGCGGGAATCTCGAGCTGGTCCTCTTCGATCGCCCGGGTTTGATAGACGCCGCGGCCATGCGCATCCAGCGCCGGATGCGGAGCTCGTTGCGGGGCTGGCGGATGCTGCGCACGTTTGCCGTACTCGGCATGGACCGGGCCCGGCTGCTGCTGCGGGTGGATCTGCCCTTGCGTTGGCTGCCGCGCGAGCGCTTGCCTCTCGCGTGGGCCCGAACCCGTCGCCGCTCCTTCCTGGCGGCTGAGGCCAAACGAGGCAAGCCTTTCAAGGAGCGAACGGCGCTTGGCTTCGGGATGCGGCTCCGCCTCGCGATCGCCTCGGCGCGCGCGGATCTGGTTTTGCGCCGGGAGAGGTAAATCATCGATTTGCGGCATCCTCTGTGGCCGGACATAAGGGGAATCGGGTGGCCCAGGAACGAAAGGACCGGAGTCGAAATGCTCGCTTGGCCGCATGCCTTGTTGCGCCTGTTCGACATAATGACGCGATTGCGGGGCGACTTCCTGAACGCGGACACCTTGCTGAGCGCCACCGCCTAGCGCCGCGGGAGCCTGCAAAACCCGGTCTTCATAACGCGACGCGTACTCCGCCGGCGGATGGGACTCCGGCTGGGCGCCAGGATAACGCGGTTGCGTCGTGTCAATCGGGCGCGCCGCCGTCTGCGCCCTTAGGCGGTTGGTGACTTCGGCAATGCGCGTCTCCGCGGCGGTGGGTTCATAGACGCCCGCGACATGGTCGATTCCGGTGGCGACGACCGAGACGCGGACAATCCCGTCGAGGGTTTGATCGAAGGTCGCGCCAAGGATGATATTGGCGTCCTCATCGACCTCTTGGCGAATCCGGCCCGCGGCCTCGTCGACTTCGTAAAGGGTGAGATCGCTGCCGCCGGTGATCGAAATGAGCAGGCCGCGCGAGCCCTTCATCGAAACCTCGTCGAGAAGCGGATTGGCGATCGCGGCCTCGGCCGCGAGGATCGCCCGCTTTTCGCCCGAAGCCTCGCCGGTCCCCATCATGGCCTTGCCCATCTCGCGCATGATGGCGCGAACGTCGGCAAAATCGAGATTGATCAAGCCTTCCTTGACCATCAGATCGGTGATGCATGAGACGCCGGAATAGAGCACTTGATCGGCCATCGCGAACGCATCGGCGAAAGTGGTTTTCTCGTTTGCTATGCGAAATAGATTCTGATTGGGAATGATAATCAGCGTATCGACCGATTTCTGCAGTTCGTCGATACCGGCCTCAGCCACCCGCATGCGGCGTGCGCCCTCGAACTGGAAAGGCTTGGTGACGACGCCGACGGTCAGGATGCCCATATCCCTTGCGGCGCGTGCGATGACCGGCGCGGCGCCGGTGCCGGTTCCGCCGCCCATGCCGGCGGTGACGAAGACCATATGTGCCCCGGAAAGGTGATCGCGGATTTCCTCGATCGCTTCCTCCGCCGCGGCCCGGCCGACCTCAGGC
>NZ_JBOHJB010000150.1:0-4540 GCF_050728395.1 Methyloceanibacter sp. | reverse complement strand
AAGACCGTGATCCTCCAGAACATCGCCCACTCGGTCACCGCCAACCACCCGGAGTGCTATCTGATCGTGCTCTTGATCGACGAGCGGCCCGAGGAAGTGACCGACATGCAGCGCTCGGTGAAGGGCGAGGTGATCTCGTCGACCTTCGACGAGCCGGCCTCGCGTCACGTGCAGGTAGCCGAGATGGTCATCGAGAAGGCCAAGCGCCTGGTCGAGGCCAAGCGCGACGTGGTGATCCTGCTCGATTCGATCACGCGTCTCGGCCGCGCCTACAATACCGTGGTGCCCTCGTCAGGCAAGGTGCTGACCGGCGGCGTCGACGCCAACGCGCTGCAGCGCCCGAAGCGCTTCTTCGGCGCTGCCCGCAACATCGAAGAAGGCGGCTCGCTCACCATCATCGCCACGGCGCTGATCGACACCGGCAGCCGCATGGACGAGGTGATCTTCGAAGAGTTCAAGGGCACCGGCAATTCGGAAATCGTGCTCGACCGCAAGGTCGCCGACAAGCGCATCTTCCCGGCCATCGACATCGCCCGCTCAGGCACCCGCAAGGAGGAGCTCTTGGTTGTCGGCGATCAGCTCAAGAAGATGTACGTGCTCCGCCGCATCCTGAACCCGATGGGCACCCAGGACGCCATCGAGTTCCTGCTCGACAAGCTGAAGCAGACCAAGAGCAATGCCGAGTTCTTCGACTCGATGAACACGTAAAGCCCCGAACCTTCGCCGAAAGGCCGGGAACCTCCTCAGCGTTGGCGCCATCCAATGGCCTGTACGGGGCATTTCGTCCACGATTCAGCACGCGAAAGGAGCTTTCATGTATAGGACCATCACCCTCGCCGCAGCGCTGGCGGCAGCATTGGGCATTGCTGGCGCCGCCGCCGAGACCGCCGGGCCAACCGACCCGCAGATCGCGCATATCGCCTATACCGCCGGGCAAATCGACATCGAGGCGGGCAAGCAGGCACTCGAGAAGAGCCAGAACGAAGCCGTGCGCGCCTTTGCCCAGCAGATGATCGGCGACCACACCGCCGTGAACGACCAGGCTCTCGCGCTGGTCAAGAAGCTCAACGTCACGCCCGAGGACAACGCCACGAGCAAAAGCCTGAGTGAGGCCGCGAACGCCGAGGGCAAGAAGCTGGCGGGCCTGAGCGGCGCCGCCTTCGACAAGGCCTATGCCGACAACGAAGTGGCCTACCACAAGGCAGTCGACGATGCCGTCAGCAAGACGCTCATTCCGAGCGCGCAAAACGCCGAGCTGAAAGCTCTATTGCAGAACGGCCTGAAATTGTTCGAGGCTCACCTGGCGCACGCCGAGCAACTCGCCAAGCAGCTTCAGTGACGCGTGGGGACCAACCGCCATGGCAGGCATTGCGCCGGACTATGAGCAGAGGAGCGATATCGAGCTCGCGCGGCTCGTGGCCCGGCGCGATCCCCACGCCGTGCGCGTCGTCACGGGTCGCAACAATCAGCGCCTCTATCGCGCGGCCTGGAGTATCTTGCGCAATCGTGCCGAGGCGGAGGAGGCAGTGCAGGACGCCTATCTCAAGGCGTTCGCCGCCATGGACGGCTTTGCCGGTGCGTCGTCGCTCTCGACCTGGCTGACCCGGATCGTCGTCAATCAGGCCTTGGAAAGGAAGCGGACGGCCGAGCGGCGGGAGCGGCTTTTGCGCGAGCGGTCGGTGACCGATATCGCCGATCATCGGGAGAGAGTCATGGCAGCATCGGAAGCGACGCAATCACCCGAAGCCGAAGTCATGCGCGGGCAGATCGCCAAGCTGCTCGAGCGCGCCATTGCCAATCTGCCCGAGATATTCCGCCCGGTCTTCGTGCTGCGCGAGATCGAAGGCTTGAGTGTCGAGGAGACCGCGGACGTCTTGCAGATTCCGAAGGAGACCGTGAAGACGCGTTTGCTGCGCTCCCGGCGGCGGCTGCAGCGTGAGCTCGATCCGGAGCTTCGCGACGCGCTGCGCGGCACGTTTCCCTTTGCCGGCCGCGACTGCGACACGTTGACCGAACATGTGCTCGGCAAATTCCTCGCTGCTCCTCGTCAACGCCCGGCTTGACCGGGCATGACAAGACAACGGCAATGAAACGGTAATGTGCCGGTAATGTCGCAGAGCATCACGCGCGCGTGATGCGTTTAACCCTCGGGTGCGGCGTGTTTGATCATGGGACAAAATGACCGCTCTGCCGCAATGCGGAAGTGATAAGCGTTCTCGCTGTGGTGGCTTCCCCCCGAGCCATCACGTCTCTCTCCACGTGGACTGATATAGGAAGAAGCCCCGCCTCCCCCCGACGGGGCTTCTTTCTTTTCCAGCTGGGGGGCATTCGCGCACACCCTTGTCATTGCCGGGCTTGACCCGGCAATCCATTCTGCTGGCGCTTCAACGCGCTGACCCGCAACGGAATGGATGCCCGGATCAAGTCCGGGCATGACGATCGCTCAGCTCGATCTGTTGCCTTTCGGCGAGAGCGTCATGTCCTCGGTGCCGAACAGGCGCACGCCGCCATGCTGGAAGCGGAACTGGGTCTTGCGGCTGCGCGCGAACGCATCGCGATAGGTGATGGCGCCGAAGAAATAGATGGCCGACGTCCCGAGCTTGATCTTGCTCATATCTTCCTCGGTGAGCGGCTCGGGCAGGCGCGACTTGATGGTGAAACCGTCGCGGCCGGGATTGACGGTGCGCTCGCCGCCTTCCGGCGGGCCCCGCTCGAAGCTGTCGGCCATCGAATCGAGCACTCTGCAGTCGGCCCAATAGCTCACGCGGTGGGCAGGCGTCTGCCCGAAATTGCGGATGGTGCATTCGACCACCGGCTTCTCGCCGGCGGCGACGCCGGTGATGAAGGTCTCGCTCGGGCCGAGATAGGCGCGAAGCTGCATCTTGGCGAAGTCGTGCGTGCCGGCCACGAGATCGCGCGCGGCGAACCACAGGAAGATGGTGGAGAGCAGAAGGATGAGGGCGAAGCCGGCGACGATGTCGTCGCGGTTCTCGGTGTAGAAGCGCGTGAGGCATTCGCGCGTGCTCCGCGCCGTGAGCACGGTGGTGCCGTGGCTCTGCGGCGCGGCTGTGGCGGCGGCTTGCGGTTGCTCCTGTTTGAGGCAGGCCTGGAACGAGGGCGCGGTGCCGACGAGCAGGATGCCGATCAGGAGCAGGAGACTGAAAAAGAGCCAGGCGCGCAGTCTGAGCATCCCCGCCGCTCCGAGTGCTGAAGCGCCGCCTAAGCTATCCGGAACCGGACGCTCGCGGAAGCCACTAACGGCCGGCGGCTCAGGCGGTCCAGACAGCGACTTTCATGCCGTCGGCGCCGGTCTTGGCGAGCTCGAGAATGTCCTCCACGAGGCCGTATTTCTTGGCCTCCGCCGGCTCGATGATCTCCGGGTCTGCCTGGCCGTCCAAAGCTTGCAGATACTTGTCGGGGAGCTTGGCGCGCGCCTGCATGATCTTTCGTGCAAACGCGATGTCGCTCTTGAGCCGATCGGTCGCCTCGTTGATTTGATAGAGGGTGCGGTCGCCGCCGTCGAAGCCCCAGATATATTCATGGAAGAAGAAGCGGGCGAATGGGCTGCAGGTTCGCTTGCTGCCGGCGAGGAACACCGGCACCGCGGCACTGCCGATATGCCCCATGCCGTGCATGAGCACCGGGACCGGAAGCTGGGCGAGGAAATTGTACAGCGCCAGCGAATTGTCCGTGTTGCCGCCCGCGCTTGAAAACAGAATCATGAGCGAGCCGAAATCGTCCCGCTCGATGATGTCGGCGATCCTGCCGCGAAGATTGCTCACCGCCTCGGAATAGATATCGGCGCCGAAGGCGAGGCGGTATTCGGTCTTTCCATTGGCCATCTCGAAAGCTCTCAGAGAATAGTCCGACGACCCATCTACACCTATAAGTAGGCAAAAGGTTAATGTACTACTATTTGGCGAGTGATCGAAGCGGGCCCGTTATGCTATTCCGGTCGTGGTGATCGTTCCCTGCGGTCACCCCTTTGGTACGGAAGCCCCGGCCGGTCCACCTTGGCCGGGGTTTCTTTTTGCAAGTCGTGTCAAATTTTCCGGGCTTCGAGGGACAGTTTGAAACCTCTGCGGTGCTATGCAATCGCCCGTGATGGCGACCCTCCCATCACCGTTCCCGCTAGGAACCAGAAGCCCCGCTTCCCCCCCCGTAGCGGGGCTTCTCTTTTTTGGACTGCAGCCGGCATGGGTGTTTTATCCCTCCCCTTGACGGGGAGGGTGGCTCAGCCGGCCATCGGCCGGATGAGCCGGGTGGGCTGAGGCAGTCGTCGGTGGCCTTGCCGCCTCGAGCTGGGAAGACCCCCCACCCCGACGCCGCCAAGGGCGTCGTCGGACCTCCCCACGAGGGGGAGGTATTGTTCGTGGAAGACAGGGAACCCATCGCCGCGGCGCGGGTTGTCTCAAGACAGGACCGGCCAACCTACCCAAGGCCCTTCACCGGTGGCCGGTCCCATGGAAGTCGCATGAGCAGGAGAAGCCCCGGCCCCCTCCGGGACTTCTCTTGTTGCGCCGCACGGCTGACCGCTTGA
>NZ_JBOHJB010000149.1:0-4647 GCF_050728395.1 Methyloceanibacter sp. | reverse complement strand
GGCGCCATTCCTCTCATCGCGCCGGTGGCGATGCGCAGCCACGAGGCCGGGCGTCCGCTGCATGGCTTCTTCGTGCGCAAGGCGCCGAAGGACCACGGCACCAGGCAGCGCATCGAGGGCCTCGACCTAGCGGGCAAGACCGCGGTCATTCTGGAGGACGTCACCACCACCGGCGGCTCGGCGATGCAGGCCGTCGAGGAGGTGAGGGCGGCCGGCGGAACCGTCGCGCTGGTCCTGTCGATCCTCGACCGCGAGGAGGGCGCCGCCGAGCTCTATGCCGCCGCCGGCGTTCCGTTCAAATCGCTGTTCCGCGCCGAGCAATTCCTTGGCGATTAGCCTCAGCTTGCATACCTCTCCCTCGCGGGGAGGTCGGCGCGCGCGGCGCGCCGGGTGGGGGGATGCCATATGATCGCGGTATGGCCAACGAGAGTCAGCATTCAAGGCCACGGCATGAGCTATCGGATGCTCGACGAGATGCGGTCTTAGTCGCTGATGGCTTCAGGATCGTCCGTGTCTGGAACAATGACATCGTCGAGAACCTTGACAGTGTGTTTGACCTGATCCTGCACGAACTGAGACGAGAGTGACCCCCCACCCCGACATCGCCTTCGGCGATTCGTCCCTCCCCACAAGGGGGAGGGATGGAGCCTGGTGCATCGCTCAAACCTAACGTCCCTCGTCATTACCCCCGATAGTCTGGATGCAATCGAGGCACGGCGCAGATCACCGGCACAGCCGCATACCTCCCCCTTGTGGGGAGGTCGGCGCGCGTAGCGCGCCGGGTGGGGGTGCCTCGCGCCGCCCATACTGCGAAGGGTGAGAAGGACTGTCCCCACCGGGAGGGTTTCAATCTTCCTTAAGCCGCCGCGCGCATAAAAGACGCAATCGGGCGGAGGGGGAAAAATGCTGAGCGCATCATCCTGGGCGCTGTTCGTCCTTGACCTCATCGGCGGTGGCGCACTTGCCGCGGCATTGATCTACGTGGCCGCACGGCGACACCTGCGATAGAGGGTGCCAAGGCGAAGCCGGCGCCAGAAAAATATTATCGCGTGTGATTCAGAACGACGGCCGGAGAGCTCCCGGTCGGAGCGACCTGAAACGCGATGACCAGCGCCGCTGTGGCCATCAGTGTGACGAAGGCCACCATCAGCAAACCACGAGGAAGTGCTGCGGCGGCGCAAAGAATAGCCAAGGCTACAACCCCAATAAGAACGAAACCTGCTCCCATCGGCTTTCCCCCGTTCAGCCGAATCGAGCAGATAGCTTTTAATAAAATCTGAATCGTCAGCTTAAGGCTTCGGCAGAGCACGGCCTCATACCTCCCCCTTGTGGGGAGGTCGACGCGCGTAGCGCGTCGGGTGGGGGGTTCGGCCTCACTCGAAACACTGCGCAAACTGAAAGTGTGATGACCCCCACCCCGACATCGCCTTTGGCGATGTCGTCCCTCCCCACAAGGGGGAGGGATGGAGCAAGCTGCACGCTCGGGCCTGAACGACTCCGATCGAGACTTAGCGGTAGGCCGGCCGGCGCAGCAGGCGGTGGCGCAGATCCTCGAGCTGGTCGAGGCTGGTGTAGCGAATGCGAAGCTCACCCTTCTCGCCGCGGCCTGCGCGAATGTCGACGTCGAGGCCCAAGGCCTCCATCAGCTCAGACTCGGCGGCGCGGGTGTCGGCATTCTTCGATTTCGCCTTGCGCAATTTTGCCGGCTCTGCCGGCCGGTCCTGAACCAGGGCCTCGACCTGGCGCACCGTTAACCCTTCGTTAACGATACGCTCGGCGAGCGCCGCGGCATCGGCGCGCCCGATCAGGCAGCGCGCGTGGCCGGCGCTGAGAGCGCCTGAGCGCAACAGGACTTGCACGCTCTCCGGCAGCTTGAGCAGGCGGAGCGTGTTGGCGAGATGGCTCCGGCTCTTGCCGATGACCTTGGACAAATCTTCTTGCGTATAGCCGTGGCCGTCCATCAACAGCCGATAGCCCTCGGCCTCCTCGACGGCGTTCAGGTCTTCGCGCTGAACGTTCTCGATGATGGCGATCTCGATCGCTTCCTTGTCGGAGAGCGCGCGCACCACCACCGGCACCTCATGCAGATTGGCGCGCTGCGCCGCCCGCCAGCGCCGCTCACCGGCGACGATCTCGTAGGCTTCGTGCTCGCCGCGCACCGGGCGCACCACAAGTGGCTGCACCAGACCGCGCTCGCGGATCGACACCGCAAGCTCCTCGATCTGAGCTTCCGAGAAATTTCGCCTGGGATTGAAACGACCGGCTTTGAGCGTATCCAGCGCCACGATGCGCTGGCCTTCCATCTCGCCGAATTCGGAGCCCTCGCCCTCGCCGATGAGCGAGGCAAGGCTTCGCCCGAGCCTCATCTTGTGCATGCCCGCAGCCATGATGGCCTCCTTGTTTCCGCCGCCGCTTGAGACGCTAGACCTACGCCGCACGCATCCGCCGCTCGCGCTCGATCACCTCGGACGCAAGCCTGATATAGGCCTGGCTGCCTGAGCACCGGTAATCGTAGAGAAGCACAGGCTTCCCATGCGACGGCGACTCCGCCACGCGCACATTGCGCGGGATGATGGTGGCGTAGACCTTGTCGCCGAGCACCCGGCGCACGTCGTCGACCACCTGGTCGGCCAGCGTCGTGCGCTGATCGTACATGGTGAGCACCACCCCGTGGATAAGCAGCTTCGGATTGAGGCGCACCCTGATCTCCTCGACGGTGCTCAAGAGTTGCGCCAGGCCTTCCAAAGCGAAGAATTCGCATTGCAGCGGCACGAGCACGGCGTCGGCCGCAGCGAGCGCGCTCACGGTGAGAAGATTGAGCGACGGCGGACAATCGATCAGGATGTAGGTGGTGGTCTTGTCGGGGTCCTCCGCCGCCAGCATCAAAGCGATGGCGTCGCGCAGGCGATAGTGACGGCCGGAGGCGGTCATCGACTCGCGCTCGAACGCCATGAGGTCGATCGTCGCCGGCACCACCGACAAGCCCGGCACATTGGTCTCCACCCGCGCGGCGGCGAAAGGCACTTTCCCGCTCAGCACGTCTGAGGTCGAATGGTGGCGCTCATCGATGCCGAGACCGGTGCTCGCATTTCCTTGCGGGTCGAGGTCGACGATCATCACGCGCTCGCCGATGGCCGCAAGCGCGGTGCCGAGATTGATTGCCGTCGTGGTCTTGCCGACGCCGCCCTTCTGATTGGCGAGCGCGAGCACGCGCGTGCGGCGCAGGCCGGTAGGGCTCATCGCGCTTTCACCTTCGCGCGCTTGGCGAGATCGCCGATCTCGAGGATGTAGGACACGTCCGCCGTCATGCTTGGATGGAGATGGCAGGTGAAGTGGAACCGCCGTTTGGCGGACTCGATTTCTTTGCCGGCGTCGCGACCTTTCAAGAACAGCCCCCTCGCCCGCGACCTAAGCCACGGTGCAGCGAGCTCGAGCAGATGCGGCAAAGGTGCCAGCGCACGCGCAGTCACGATCTCAGGCTTGAGGCTTGTAGCCGTCTTGCTCAGCTCCTCAATGCGCATGCAGTGGATCTCCACAGGCGCCGACGTGGCGCGGGCGACCTCGGCAAGGAACGCGCACTTCTTGGCGGTGGCCTCCACCAGATGCATGCGGAAATTAGCGTGATTCGCCTGCAAAATGGCAATCACGAGGCCCGGAAAGCCCGCGCCGGAGCCGAGGTCGAGCCAGACTTGGGCGCCCGGCGCAAGCCTCAGGATTTGGGCGGAATCGGCGAAATGCCGGTCCCAAAGCTGGGGCAGGGTCTTGGCCGAGACCAGGTTGGCGCGGTCCTGCCATTCGGTCAGCAGGTCGGCGTAGCAAATAAGCCTGTGGATTGTTTCACGTGGAACTTTATAGGCTTCCGCAAACTGTTCGGGGCCGCTGATGGGATTTGAGCGTTTGGCGCCCGTCGCGGTCAGGCGGTCTTCCACCGCGAGCCCTTCTTCAGATGCGCAAGCAACAGGAGGAGCGCGGCAGGCGTCATGCCGTCGAGGCGGGCCGCCTGACCGAGGCTTGCAGGGCGGTTGCGTTCGAGCTTCTGCCGGAGCTCCGTCGACAGGCCGGCAATCCCGTCAAAGGAAAATTCGAGCGGGATGACGACGCTCTCTTCTTTGCGGAAGGCGGCGATGTCGAGCTCCTGACGCCTGAGATAGACCGCGTAGCGCGCATCGACGGCGAGCTGCTCGGCAATTTTGCTGTCGAGATTTCCGATCTCAGGCCAGATGCGGGTGAGCGTGGCGAGGTCGATGTCGGGATAAGCGAGAAGCTCGAAGGCGCTGCGCTTGCGTCCGTCGCGATTGACGACAAGACCCCGCTTGCCGGCTTCGTCGGGCGTGAGCGCGAGGCTCTTGAGCAATGCTTCGCCCTCGCTGAGTGCCTTCGACTTGGCGGCGAAGGCGTTCGCTCTCTCGCTGCCGACGCAGCCGGCGGCGAGGCCCAACGGCGTGAGGCGCTGGTCGGCGTTGTCGGCGCGGAGCGTAAGGCGATACTCAGCGCGGCTCGTGAACATGCGATAGGGCTCGGCCACGCCTCGTGTCACAAGGTCGTCGATCATCACGCCGAGATAGCCGTCGGCGCGCGTCACGATGAACGGATCGCGGGCGCCTGCCGCGGCGCGCGCGGCATTGATGCCGGCAAGCACCCCCTGCC
>NZ_JBOHJB010000148.1:0-4735 GCF_050728395.1 Methyloceanibacter sp. | reverse complement strand
GGGCTGGGTCACGGCGGAATACGGCATGCTGCCCCGCGCCACGGCCGAGCGCACCCGGCGTGAAGCCGCGGCCGGCAAGCAATCGGGCCGCACCCAGGAGATCCAGAGGCTGATCGGCCGCTCGCTTCGCGCCGTCACCGATCTTGCCGCGCTCGGCGAGCGGCAGATCACCCTTGATTGTGACGTGCTGCAAGCCGACGGCGGCACACGCACCGCCGCCATCACCGGCTCTTGGATCGCGCTCCATGACGCCATCGCCTGGATGAAGGCGCGAAATATGCTGAAGAACGGCGCCGCCTTGCGCGACCACGTCGCCGCCGTGTCCTGCGGGCTTTATGGCGGCGAGGCCATCCTCGATCTCGACTATGCCGAGGATTCGGAGGCGCAGGCCGACGCCAATTTCGTGATGACGGGCTCTGGCGGCATCGTCGAGGTGCAGGGCACCGCCGAGCAGCAAGCTTTCAGCCAGGCGCAGTTCGACCAATTGATGGCGCTCGCCAAGCTCGGCATCGCCGAGCTCGTGCAATTGCAGAAGCTTACCGTCGCTTGAGCCATGGTCGGCGAGCTCAAGCCCGGCGACAAGATCGTCATCGCCACCCACAACGAGGGCAAGGCCAAGGAACTCGCCGAACTGTTCGCGTCGGTAGGCGTGGAGACGGTATTGGCAGGCGAACTCGGCCTGCCGGAGCCCGAGGAGACAGGGCAGAGCTTCGCCGAGAACGCAACGATCAAGGCAGAAGCCGCGGCAAAGGCATCGAGACTCCCGGCTGTCTCCGACGATTCAGGGCTTGAAGTCACCGCACTCGGCGATGCTCCGGGTGTCCACTCGGCGCGTTGGGGCGGGCCTGACAGGGACTTTGGCCTCGCCATGGAGCGCGTCCACCGCGAGCTTGAGGCGAGCGGCTCCAACGATCGAACCGCCAAGTTCGTCTGTGCTCTCGCCTACGCTCGCCCAAATGCGGAGACCATCGTCAGCAGACGCGAAATCAAGGGAACACTCACTTGGCCTCCGCGCGGAACATGCGGTTTCGGCTATGATCCGATTTTCGTGCCCTACGGCTATAGCGAGACCTTCGGCGAGATGGATCCAGACCGCAAGAATTTCATCTCGCATCGCATGCTCGCTTTCGAGCTTCTGATCCTCCGCACCTTCCCAATTGAGGAGATTGAGCTGTTTGAGGAGGAGAAGGAGCGTTGACCTCTGCCGCGCCATTCGGGGTCTATGTGCATTGGCCGTTCTGCCTCGCCAAATGCCCCTATTGCGATTTCAACTCTCATGTGCGCCACGGCGGCATCGACCAGGGTGACTTCGTCACCGCCTATTTGTCTGAGCTTGCGCATTTCGCCTCGATGGCGCCGGAACGCACCGTCAGCAGCATCTTCTTCGGCGGCGGCACGCCGTCGCTGATGGCACCCGAGACCGTGGCAGCGATCCTCGATCGCATCGCCGAGCTATGGACCGTCGCCGACAACGCCGAGATCACGCTCGAAGCCAATCCGACATCCGTCGAGGCCGGCCGCTTCGCGGGCTATCGCGCCGCCGGCGTCAACCGGGTGTCGCTTGGCGTCCAGTCGCTCGACGACGCAAGCCTGAAATCGCTCGGCCGTATGCATACGGCTGCGGAGGCATTGGCCGCGCTTGCCATCGCCAAGAAGAATTTCGAGCGCGTCTCCTTCGACCTGATCTACGCGCGGCAGGGGCAAGAGTTGCGGGCTTGGCGCGACGAGCTGACACGGGCGCTAGGCCACGCGCAGGACCACCTCTCGCTCTATCAGCTGACCATCGAGCCTGGAACGCCGTTCGCGGCGCTGCACGCTTCGGGGGCGCTGACCGTCCCTGACGGCGAAAGCGCCGAGGCCTTCTATCTCCTGACCCAGGAGCTTTGCGCCGCCGCCGGCCTCCCCTCCTACGAAGTGTCGAACCATGCGCGGCCTGGAGCCGAGTCGCGGCACAATCTCCTCTATTGGCGCGGCCACGATTACGCCGGCGTCGGACCAGGCGCCCATAGCCGCATCACCCAAGGCGACGGCAAACATGCCATCGCTGTTCGCAGATCGCCGGAAGCCTGGCTCGACGCGGTCGTAGCCTCAGGCCACGGCATCGAGCAGGACGAGAGCTTGAGCCCGCAAGAATCGGCGGACGAGTATCTCCTCATGGGCTTGCGCCTCGCGGAGGGCATCGATGTGACGCGGCTCAAGGCCATCGACGGCCGGAAGCTCGACGACGCGCGGCTGCAACAGCTCGAGGCCCTGGGCCTCGTCAAGCTAACCCCAGGCCGGCTGCGGGCGACCGGCGCCGGACGCCTCGTGCTCGACAGGCTGATCGTCGAGCTCGCCGCCTAATATTGCGCGCTGGTGAAGTTGTTCGGCGCCGGTTCGATCATTTGCGGCCCGTATTCGCGCACTTCGAGAATGGCTAGCCCGCGCTCTGATGTGCCGTCGGGCAAGAGCCGGAACAGTCCGTCGACGCCGGCAAAGCCGCTTCCCCGCGTGAGCGTCGTTGCCGTGTAGCGCTGCCCCGGCGGGTTCGGCGAGAGCGACACGGCGAGGCTCACAGCGTCATAGGCGAGGCTGGCAATGCGCGGCGGCGTCGAGCCGTAAGTTTTGGCGTATTTGGCGACGAAATCGCTCCAGCCTTTCGGGTCCGGCGCCGGAAACCAGCCGCCGACCAGCGCCGCGTCCTTCCCCACACTGGGATAGTCCCATTGCCCGGTGCCGAGAAATTGCAGGCCCTTGCTCGTGACCCCGTTCGAGGCGAGCAACGGCGCGAGCAGCTGGAGATCCTCGGGCGCTGCCGGCAGGAACAGCGCATCGACCTGCCCCGCCTTCATGGCATTTGCCACCTGCCGCACCGGCCCGAGCATGGCGTTGGCGTCGTTCGGCGGGAAGGTGGCGCGCACCACCGATTGACCGCCGCCGCGGCCGACATTTCGCGCAAACGCCGTCTCGGCCACCCTGCCGTAAGGCGACTGCGGGATCAGCAGCGCGAAGTTATGTTTGCCGCGGGCGGCCGCGTAGGAAACGATGCGCGGCACGTCGCGCCCGGCCAGGAAGCTCAGCAGATAGACGCCGTTGCCGGCAACCTTCTCGTCGGTCGAAAATGCAAGAATGGGCACATTTCTCTGAGCCGCCACGGGCGCGGCAGCGGAAACCTCCTGGGCAAAGAGCGGGCCGATGATCAGCTCGGCGCCGTCCTGGATCGCGCTCTGCGCTGCTGCCTGCGCGCCCTCAGGCGTGCCCTTGGTGTCTTTCGGCACAAGCGAGACCGACGGATTGTCGAAATCGAACAGAGCGAGCTCGGCCGCCTGTTTCAGGGCCTTGGCCACGGAGGGGGTGTTGCCAGAGCCGGTGAGCGGCAGGAGCAGCGCCACCTTCACCGCGCCGGTCGAGCCGGTCATGCCAGGAGCGATAGGCCCCGGGCCGCTGCCGCCGCCGCAACCGGCGAGCAGCACCGCCACGCCGAAGCCAGCGAAAAGAACCTTCGCGGCGCGAAGCGTCGAACCAATCCGGTATGGAAGTCGCATGACCCCTTCGCTTCAAGGCAAGCGAAGCGCGAAGCCTTCGCGAAGCCTTGTGTCCCCGAGCGGCAGACGCAAGCTTACCTTCGTCCATCGGCGCTGCAAGAACCGCCGCCATCCGCCCTTCGGACAAAATTTCGACCGCAACTATGGCTCATTCGTGATGGGCGCGAAGCGCCACTATAGCATGGCACCTCTCCAAGCATAGCGCGGCTCAAGCCTGCACTTTAGGCAGTTCGCCGCAAGCGCTGCTCGCGCTATAAGCGGATGCGTGCAGGATCATCGCCACGACGACCAAGACGCATCGGGCAGGCTGCTTCAGCGCGCGCAAACCGCGCTCGCCGGGGAGATGGAGCGGCCGCTTCCCGCCGGCCTCTATCTCGTGGCGACACCGATCGGCAACCTCGCCGACATTTCGCTCCGCGCGCTTGCCGTGCTCGCCCGCGCCGGCCTGATCGCGGCTGAGGATACGCGCCACAGCCGCAAGCTTCTCTCGCATTTCGGCATCAAGGCTGAGCTCACGCCCTATCACGAGCACAACGCGGCGAAGGAGCGCCCGCGGCTGCTCGCCCGCATCAGGGCCGGCTTTGCGGTGGCGCTGATCTCCGACGCCGGCACGCCGCTCATCTCAGACCCAGGCTACAAGCTTGTGCGCGAAGCTCTGGAGGCCGGATTTCAGGTGACGAGCGTGCCGGGCCCGTCTGCTGCGCTCGCGGCGCTGACCAGCGCCGGGCTCCCGACCGACACCTTCCTGTTTGCAGGTTTCCTGCCGCCGAAGGGGGGTCAAAGGCGGAAGCGGCTCGAAGAGCTGAAGCCGGTGCCGGCCACGCTGATCTTCTATGAGACGGCATCGCGGCTTGCCGCGACGCTCGCCGACATGGCCGAAATCTACGGCGCGCGCGAGGCTGCGGTCGCCAAGGAGCTCACCAAGCTGCATGAGAGCGTGGCGCGCGGGACTCCCGCCGAGCTTGCCATGGCGTTCGATTCGACAGAGCTCAAGGGGGAGTTCGTGGTTCTCGTCGGTCCCCCCGCGCCCGACGAAGCGGAGGTCGGCGACGAGGCGATCGTGGCGCGCCTCAAGCAAGCCTTGAAGCAGGAGAGCTTCCGTGACGCAGTGCGGAGCGTCGCCGAGGACTTCAAGGTGAAGCGGAGCCGGGTCTACGATCTTGGTCTGGCGCTCGAACGCAAAGACCGCGACGCGCCGTGAGCGAGAAGCC
>NZ_JBOHJB010000147.1:0-4894 GCF_050728395.1 Methyloceanibacter sp. | reverse complement strand
GTGAGCCACCACCCCATATTGGAAGCCGGGACCGCTGCGCACATTGAGGTGACCGGTGGGGGAAAAGACGGCTGGCACCGCAAGCGCCGAGCCGGCAATGAGGGCGGCGCCGGCAAGCGACGCGAAACCGATCATGACGTGCGTGCGTTTCATTCTACAGCTCCTTACCTGAAGTCGTGTTTTTGACCGAGCCTCTATTACCAGGCGTATCGGCGAGGGTAGCACGCCTGGGCATTTAGGCCCCTCCGACATTGTCATTGCCCGGCTTGACCGGGCAATCCAGTAATCGCGGCCTCAACTGTCTTGCGACTCCAATGGTTACTGGATGCCCGCCTGCGCGGGCATGACAAGTGTAATGCCGCGATGCATTCAGCATCCGGAGTTTGCAACAAAGTGAGGACTTGCGGGGCGCAGAGCGGCCGCGATCCTACTCGAGTTTTAGGGCAGCCTCTCGGCGCCCCGCTTATGCGGCGATATTGAAGCCTCGTTCCGCCGCCTTACCCCACGCAGATGGCACAGGCCCGCGCGCGAAAGGCACGCAAGCCTCACCCGATGACCGCCGGTTCCCACGGCGGTGGGCGGATCTTAAGACCCCCGAGGCCGTACCGTTACTCTGACGCGAGGTCACGGCTTGCTATCCACTCGGGCCGTGTCGTCCCCGCGCCTTCCTCGGGCGCCGCGACCCTCATCCCGAGAGGCAGTCGGTCTGCAGCTCGCGTCCTCATGGACGAGGGATGGGCGGAGTGTAACCGAGGCGCGAAGGGCGGGGATAAATGGTGCGGAGGTCTTCTTTGTCCCAGAAGCAGACATCCTTCGCGCCTAGTTCGCTATCCTCGGTTGAGGTGCGACCCAGTTTCCGGCCGCGAGAGAGCGCGCCCTTCAGTGGACGATGTGGTGCGAGTGTAAGGGAGGCGCGGGGCGCGGGGATAATTGCAGCCGCTAACGTCCGCTAAGTGCCAAAGGCAGACGTCTCGGCATGCGCTATCAGCGCCAACCGCACACGCGACGTCCCCTGTGCCACCAGCAACGCCAGTGGCGATGGCGTCGACGACGCGGATGCACGTGAACAGTTACCCTGGCCTCCTCGATGAGGTCTTCGGGCTCCACGACTCCATCCTTGATGGCTGCCGCGGGCAGGGACTTCGCCTCTTCCGGCAAGGCAGCCAAGCCCAGAGTGGCAACGGCGGCGCCACACATGATTCCCTTCAGCAAGTCGCGGCGATCAATTGCCTTCATGGGTCTGCTCCTCGTTTACACCGAGCCTTCTCCGCACCCACTCATTACTAGCACGAATAGCGCGATGCGTTGGGCGATTGGACGTCTGCCAGAAGCAGCCATGACTGCGAGCAAATGGCGCAGCTATTGGGCGAGACCATGTCCACCGTCTATAATATCTTAGCCTGGAGGGTTCATAAGCTGCGTAGGGAGTAGAACATGAGGCTAGCAATTCTGACATCCGCGGCACTGCTTTCTGGTGCTGGCTATGCCCTCGCCCAAGGAACAAATACCATGACTTCAGGTCGGCCAAGCGCCGTCCTCGATGACGCTCAATGTCAGACTGTATGGACGATGGCGTCGCCGAATGGGGCAACCCTATCGAAAGATCAGGCAGTACCCTATATCGTCAACTTTTCAATGGTTGACGTCGATGGAGACGGCAACATCACAGCGGATGAGTTCAAGGCCGCTTGCGGCAAGGGCCTTGTGAAAAACACAAAACAGTAAAATAAGACGTCGAGAGAAAGCCGGCTTTGCATGGCAGAGACCGGTTCCTTCTGACGCCCGCTTTCGGGGAGCCTCAAGGAGTCGTCAGTCCACACCTGAGGCCAGAACGGTCAGACGTCGAGCGACTACTCGCTAGCATCTGATGGAAACCTACACGGGTGGGGGTGCAGCTTTACGTCCGCTTCGGATCATCAGCCGACGCCTAGCGTCACCCGCCAAATCGCGTGCACAGAAGCACTACAGCGGGATGTTGTCGTGCTTCTTCCAGGGGTTCTCGAGGCGCTTGTGGCGCAGCATCTGGAGCGCGCGGGCAACGCGCTTGCGAGTTGAGTGCGGCATGATCGCCTCGTCGATATAGCCGCGCTCCAATTCTTCGCCTCACGACTCAGCTGACGTTCTATGGCTTGCACAAGGCGCAGCGCTTGGAAAAGGAACCGTCAGGACGCCCTTCCCTCTTGGCTGCGTTGCTCAGATTGGACAAGCTCAAGGAACACAGCTTTCGATAGTGCCTCGCCGTATATGCGCCAGGCACACGACGGTCGTCCGAAATGCTGCGGCAGTTGGCTCGGTGGAGAACGACATAGTGCGGGTCGGGACTCATGCGCACATTCATGACAAAGCCCTGCGGATAGGCTTTGACCCAAAAGATGTAGCTGACGTCATCGCCTGAAAACTCGATCATCGCCTCCTACCCTAGCGGGCCGTCAGCATTAGCGGCTTCAGCTTGAAAGCAATCTCATACTCCACCAGAGCCACATCGGGGAGCAACGATGCCGCCATCTTGAGAT
Source organism: Methyloceanibacter sp. (assembly GCF_050728395.1). GTDB lineage: Bacteria > Pseudomonadota > Alphaproteobacteria > Rhizobiales > Methyloligellaceae > Methyloceanibacter. The sequence goes on along the minus strand of NZ_JBOHJB010000147.1, from coordinate 2,381 downwards.
CGTCGGTAATTTCACTAGCGACGATCATTCCACGGACCGGCTCTCCAGACGCCAAGTTCGACTTTACCCAGGCCATATATCGGAGGAGTTGCCCAATCGTGCGCTCGTATCCACGAGAGACCTTGAGCTCGATAATAACAAAGCGACCTCGTGAATCGTTTGCTAGAATGTCGATGAACCGACCGCCCACTGGATATTCGACGCCGTTGAACTCTTCTTCCTGAAAAAGCTTCAGGCCCGGCTCCACCGAATTCAGGTTCTTAGCCAAGTAGTTCCTGAGGTCCCTCTCGAAGGCAAACTCACTCGAAGCCTGACCGTTGGTATCAGTTTCCTCAATATCCGGCTCTACCGAATCTGACGTTGAAGACACCAAGCCACGATAAATAGGCGATGGGTCTGTCTTGGAATCCCAGAGGCGGAATTTTCCGGGGGCTACTTTGTAGAAGAGATCGTGCCCCGATCCCGGCTTGATGCTTGGATGGTGCTTCCGCGCGCCCGAATTGACAGCCATTCCCTCAACATGCATCTGGACCGTGGTCGGCCTAAGTTCAGGGTATCGCGACGCAAACCAATCTACCGCTTGTTTTTTATCGAACACCTGCCCTGGCGAAACCTGCTGATCAGCAAACTCTTGCATGAGAACTTTCGTAGGCTTGTCATAGATGGTCATGGCTACAACGGGATGTTGTCGTGCTTCTTCCAGGGGTTGGCGAGCTGCTTGTTGCGCAGCATCTGGAGCGCTCTCGCCACGCGCTTGCGCGTCGAATGCGGCAGGATCACCTCGTCGATATAGCCGCGCTCGGCCGCGACGAACGGATTGGCGAAACGCGTCTGGTATTCGTCGATGCGCTTCTTGATCTTTTTCTCGTCGCCGAGCTCGGAACGATAGAGGATCTCGACCGCGCCCTTGGCTCCCATCACCGCGATCTCGGCGGACGGCCAGGCGTAGTTCACGTCGCCCCTGATATGCTTTGAGCTCATCACGTCGTAGGCGCCGCCATAGGCCTTGCGCGTGATCACCGTCACCTTCGGCACCGTGGCCTCGGTGAAGGCGAACAGCAGCTTCGCTCCATGCTTGATGAGACCGCCATATTCCTGGTCGGTGCCGGGCAGGAAGCCAGGCACGTCGACGAAGGTGACGATGGGGATGTTGAAGCAGTCGCAGAAGCGGACGAAGCGCGCGGCTTTGCGCGAGGCGTCGCTATCGAGCACGCCGGCCAGCACCATCGGCTGATTGGCGACGATGCCGATGGTGCGCCCCTCGAGCCGCGCGAAGCCGACCACGATGTTCTTGGCGAACGAAGCCTGGATCTCGAAGAAGTCGCCCTCGTCGACGACCTTGAGGATCAACTCCTTGATGTCGTAGGGCTTGTTCGGATTGTCGGGGATCAGCGTGTCGAGCGAATGTTCGAAGCGGTCCCAAGGGTCGCGCGTCGGCAGCTCGGGCACGCCAGATTGATTGTTGGACGGCAGGAAATCCATCAGCCGCCGCATCTGCAGCAGCGTCTCGACGTCGTTGTCATAGGCGCCGTCGGCGATCGACGACTTGGTGGTGTGCACACTCGCCCCGCCAAGCTGCTCGGCGGTCACCTCCTCCTTGGTCACCGTCTTCACCACGTCGGGGCCGGTGACGAACATGTAGGAGGTGTCTCTGACCATAAAGATGAAGTCGGTCATGGCCGGCGAATAGACGTCGCCGCCGGCGCATGGGCCCATGATCACCGAGATTTGCGGGATCACGCCCGACGCGAGCACGTTGCGGGTGAACACCTCGCCATAGCCGCCGAGCGCGGCCACGCCTTCCTGGATACGGGCGCCGCCGGCGTCGAACAGGCCAATGATCGGCGCCCGGTTCTGCAGCGCCATGTCCTGGATCTTGACCATCTTCTCGGCATGCGCCTCCGACAGCGAGCCGCCGAACACGGTGAAGTCCTTGGCGAAGACGTAAGTCACCCGGCCATTGATGGTGCCCCAGCCGGTGACCACGCCGTCGCCGGGGACCTTGCTCCCCTCCATGCCGAACTCGATGCAGCGGTGCTCGACATACATGTCGAACTCCTCGAAGGAGCCCTCGTCGAGCAGGATCTCGAGCCGCTCCCGCGCGGTGAGCTTGCCGCGGGCATGCTGCGCCTCGATGCGTTTCAGCCCGCCGCCTTCCCGCGCCCGCCCACGCCGGATTTCAAGCTCTTCCAGGACTTCCTTCATGCCGCTCCCCAAGCCCGGTGTGACGCAACCATGACGGTCAATAGCATGGGGTTGCAGTGGCGCAAATGGCGCGGGCATTCCCTCCCCCCTTGAGGGGGAGGGTTAGGGAGCGGGGTTAATCAAAAAAGGACATGTCCTGCGGAACGCGCCTCACCCCCCTCGGCGCCGCTTTAAGC
>NZ_JBOHJB010000146.1:0-4961 GCF_050728395.1 Methyloceanibacter sp. | reverse complement strand
TGATCGTTCCTTTGAAGTCGCGGAGTCTGGCGAAGGGATTGCCCGACACGCTTCGGCTGACGTCGTAATTCAGATGGCCCGGGAAGCCGAGATCGGCCCACACCGCGTCGGTGAAGAATCCGAACCTGCCTTTGCGCGCTTCGAAATAGCCCATGAGCGCGGCGAACATGTCGCTCTTCTCGGCGATCTCGATGAAGCTTTCGTCGACAGCGACGGTGTGTCCGCGCGCGGTGACGTTGCCGTTGATGCCGGTGAACCAGCCATAGGGCGTGAAGCTGAAGGTCCAGGGGTTTGGCGGCGCTAAAGGCTCGGCATAGGACGCGCCAGGGCCAGGCCCGAGGTCGGCGCTCCACGCGGGGCTGGTTGCGGCGAGAAACCCACAGAGAAGCGCGAATACGGGTCGATAGAAAGCCATCCCCACGGTCCCCCTGACGCGCACAGCCAAATCGGCTCAGAAAGCTAGCACACGAGACCGACGCGCCTGATGTTTTCGCGCCACAGTCATCGAAATTCCCGCGTCATTTCAGCGAGTCTTCAACCAGGCAGCGCCGAGCAACATCGTTAGGACCGCGTGGGCCACAACCGCTGGCCACAACAGCACGCCGATGAACTCCGTGCCGAGTCCCACCACCGCGAGATAGAGCGTCACGAGACCATTGTAGAGGAGCATGGCCACCAGAGCCCAGCCGCCGCCTGCCTTCTGCCGCCCGAGCCAGCAACCGACTCCAAGCGACAGGAGCGCAATGCCGGCGACGCGGCCAATCACGATCGCCGCTCCCGTCACCTCGACGCCGAGCAGCAGCTTCACCAGCAAATGCGGGACGATGAGGAGCAAGAGACCCGTGACCGCCTCGATGGCGGCGGCTACGCCAAGCACCGAGCGGTCCCACTCCGCCATGCACGTTGTCCTCAGCCCGGGGGCAGGAGTTTGAGAGTCAGACTATCCAGCTTGCCGTCGAAGGCGAATGGCGTCTGGTAATCTGCATCGTTCACACCGGTTCCCGTATCCGACCCCACATCGAATGTCTCGCTGGCCTCAAGTGCGAAGGGTATGGTGTGAGGAAATGTCCCGCTTCCCGCCTCGGCGCCATCAACCGTGATGGTGCCAGTTCCGCCCTTGCCGAGGCCCGGACCGTCCGACTTGAAAGCGAATTCGACTTTATGCCTGCCGGGCGTCAGAGCCGCACTGCCCTCGACCCTTGGTCGGGCGAGGTCGAGCAGATCATAAACGAATACGGGCTTGCCTTTGAGGAGGTAGAACCCCCAGCCGCCGAAGCGTCCGCCCTGGGTGGCGAGCATGCCGTTGCCACCGCCTTGAGGCACGTCGATATCGGCGGTGATGGTGAAGGACTTGTTGAGGACGCTCGGCGCCGTGCCGAGCGGCACGCCAACGATCGGCTTGGTGTAGGTAAATTCATCGCGGCCGGCGACGATGCTCGGGCGGGGCAGGATGAACCTGGTCAGCGCCGACGCATCGAGCGGCAAGACTTGATATTTCGCGGCCTCGACCCAGAACATGTCTTGCAGTTCCTTGAGCTTGTCCGGGTTTGCGGCTGCGACATCATTGTTCTGGGTCCAGTCCTTGGTGAGATCGAATAGCTCCCACCTTAGGCCGTTCACCACGTCCTTCGGAGTGGGCGCGGTGCCGTTCCACGGTTCCCTGTAGGGCACCGTGGAGGCGATCCAGCCGTCGTGATAGAGCGCCCGATTGCCGAACATCTCGAAATATTGAGTCTTATGCGTCGAGAGCGCATTGGCATTGGCCTTGTCGAAGGTGTAGGCGAGACTCACCCCCTCGATTGGCGTTTGAGTGATGCCGTCGACCTGCTCCGGCGCGCGGATGCCCGTAACCTCGAGGATGGTAGGAACAATATCGATCACGTGGTGAAATTGGTTGCGAATGCTGCCTGCGTCGGTGATGTGGCCCGGCCATGCAATGGCCATACCGTTGCGGATGCCACCAAAGTACGACGGGATCTGCTTGGTCCACTTGTAGGGCGTGCTCATCGCCCAGGTCCAGCCCACGGCCATATGGGGATAGGTGAGCTGCGAACCCCACGCGTCGTAGAACTTCATCTGGTCCGCGACCGGCACCTCTATCCCGTTAAAGAACGTCATTTCGTTAGGCGTTCCCACGGGTGAGCCTTCGGCGCTGCTGCCATTGTCGCCGCTGATGTAGATGATCAGCGTGTTGTCGAGCTTGCCCATATCTTCGACGGCCTGTACCACGCGGCCGATCTCATGATCGGTATAGGCAAGGTAGGCCGCATAGACTTCCATCTGCCGCTCGAACAGCTTCTTCTCCTCTGGGGTCAGCTGGTCCCAATTCTTGAGGATATCGGAGGGCCATGGCGTGAGCTGAGCATCCTGCGGTATGACGCCGAGTTTCTTCTGATTGGCGAAGATCTGTTCGCGCAGGGCATTCCAGCCCATGCTGAACTTACCCTTGAACTTTTCGATCCATTCCGGAGTCGGGTGATGGGGTGCGTGCGTACCCCCCGGCGCGTAATACAGCAAGAACGGCTTCTTCGGGTCGAGCTCGTTAAGCTGATTGAGGTAGGCGACGGCCTCATCTGCCATGTCAGTGGTAAGGTTGTAATTCGGATTGCCCACATAGGGGTAGATACGCGTGGAGTTGCGGTAGAGATCGGGCTGCCACTGGTTGGTCTCACCGCTGTTGAAGCCGTAGAAATACTCAAAGCCCATGCCCGCGGGCCATTGGTCGAACGGGCCGGCCTGGCTTGTCTGATAAGACGGCGTATTGTGATTCTTTCCAAACCAGGACGTCGCATAACCATTAGCCTTGAGGATCTGGCCGATGGTCGCCTTGTCCTTGGTAATGACGCTGTTGTAGCCGGGATAGCCGGTCGCCGCTTCGCTGATCACGCCAAAACCCACTGAGTGATGATTGCGCCCGGTGATCAGGGCGGCACGCGTGGGCGAACACAGCGATGTGGTGTGAAACTGCGTGTAGCGCAGCCCCATGCTGGCGATGCGATCGAGCGTCGGGGTTGGAATGACCCCGCCGAATGTGCTCGGTGCAGCGAAGCCCACGTCATCGGTGAGGATAAGCAAAATGTTGGGCGCGCCCTTCGGCGGCACCACCTGGGGCTGCCAGTAAGGCTTGGAGTTGAGAGCGTCAAGGTTGATCGTGCCACCGAATGCGGCGGGAGGCGGTGGTATCTGTCGCCCATCGATTGTTGACGCGGCGCCGGGCGCTCCCGGCGTGCCCATGGTCTCCTGGGCGCTCGCCGGCAGCGCGGCGGCAACGGCCACGACCACGCAAGCGAGCTTCGGCAGAATCGATTGACGCATGCTCATGGCAGCTCCTCAATCCTCGTTGAAATTCCGAGACTTGTCCTATCTTGCCCGGTCGCGCCCGGTTTGATCCAGGTCAATCGCGGGGTCCTCGCGAGGGCGCCTACTGCGCCGCGGCCGGCACTGCCTGCACCTTCGTCACCGGCGGCGGGTTCCATTTGCCGGTCAGCGCTTCCGACTTCGGCGCGTAGAGGCGCATCGTCAGGTTGTAAGGCCCCTTTGGCGCCGGCAGCCAATTCGCTTCCTTGTCCGCGCCCGGACTCTCGTTCTGGAAGTAGAGATCGAGCGACCCGTCCGGGTTGGTCTTGAAGGGCATCCAGCTTGAGACGGCAAAGCGGTTCAAGCCATTGGCGACCTGGAAACCGTCCGGATCGTAGAGCGTGATCGACCAGAAGGCATCGACTGGGGGGATTTGTCCCTTGTCGAAATGGATCGTGTAGTTGCTCGCGCCATCGAGCGGCTTGCCGGTGTCGTCGGCGAGATTGAGAGGATAGATCGCATCTTCGGGCAAATTGGCGCCGAGACCGAGCTGGGTGACGAGGGCGCGCTTGAGATAATAGTTGCCGTAGACGCCCATGGTGTCGGTGTTCATCGACCAATAATTCACCACCTTGGCGAGCGTCGGCATTTTCCACGCCATCAGCTTCTGGGCGTCTTCCGGCGTGCTCTCCAGCCCCTTCTGGACAGCGGGATCGGCCTTATCGAGATCGAAGCTCTTGCCGGCCTCGAAACCGATGCGCTCAAGGCGGGCGATGATCGGCTGATCGGTGATGTGCGGCGGATGGCGCTTGAGCAGCTCCGCCGCGTAGGCGAAGAACTTATCCGCCTTCATGCTGTCCACCTGAACCTTCGGCGGAGTCTTCATGTCGACAGAAGGATCGATCTTCACCTCCGGCTCGACGGCCTCCTTGCCCCATTGCGACAACGGCGTGATCTTGTAGCCCTCCTGGATCTTGTGCACGGCGTCGTAGTCGGCGGGGCCATCGGTCTTGGTTCGGCCGATGATCCACACATAGGGCGTCGGCGCATCGATGCGCTGCGTGTTGTCAGGAAGCCTGAACTCCTCGGCGAACCGGTCGCGGAGATCGGGGCGCCAGCCTGGCGGCGTCACCAGGAAATTTCCGGCTTGAGTGCCGGTGGTGCGCCAGCCCGGCGAGGCGAACACGTCGGTCCACATGTCGAGCATGGGCAGGAGATAGTAGCGCCCGCCCGTGTCGGGTACGGAGACGACCATCGGTTCCTTGGTCAAATCGAGCCAGCCGCTCGAATAGAGCGTATCGAAGTTGGGTCTGACCACGACGCGCAAGTCGGCGGTGGGAAAGGCTCCGACATTGGCGAAGCGGTTCATCGGTCCGCCGATGCCCCCGGGGCTTGGCTCCTGATTGGTGAGCTGCTTGCGCGTCAGATCCATGGTCACCAGCGAATAGAAATAGAGATAGGCGTCGACGCCGATGGCGTGCGCTTCCTCCTCGGTGATCGCGGTGGCCTCCGCCGCAACGGCGGGAGCAACGGCTTGTGCAAATAGAAGTCCAAGGGCAAGCACGAGCGCAGATCGAAGCATCAAGTCCTCCTGTGGCAGTCGCTACTCGATAGGCGACAACGCTTATTGCATATTGCTGCAGGCATGGAGTTGGGGGGGGGGG
>NZ_JBOHJB010000145.1:0-5001 GCF_050728395.1 Methyloceanibacter sp. | reverse complement strand
GCATGCCGTATTCCGCCGTGACCCAGCCCTTGCCGCCGCCCTTCAGCCATGGCGGCACCGACTCTCCGACGCTCGCCGTGCACAGCACATGGGTGCCGCCGAAACGCACGAGGCAGGAGCCCTCGGCGTGGCACGAAACGCCCCGCTCGAGGCTGATGGGGCGCAAGGCATCTGCCGCGCGTTTGGACGGGCGCATGCTCTCTCCGTTGAAGCCGCGTGAAGCGCCGCGCACCCTAGAGGAGGCTTGCGCGTCAGGCAACGGGGGTGGCGGCCCTTTGCCGCTGTGGACGACCAAACCGGTGGTGAACGGCCTCGCTTGTCCGGTCGCGCAGGAGCGGTTACCACCCTAGCCATGGCCGAGGCAGAGACCGGGGCTCACGCCGAACCAACGGGGTTTTCCGCCCCAGACGTCCCGCGCCCTGACGAGTCGGGAGCGCCCGGTCAGGCGAGCATCGCCACCCCGATGATGGCCCAATATCTGGAGATCAAATCGGCCAATGCCGATTGCCTCCTGTTCTACCGCATGGGCGATTTCTACGAGCTGTTCTTCGAGGACGCCGCAATCGCCAGTCGCGCACTCGGCATCGCGCTGACCAAGCGCGGTAAGCATCTTGGCGAGGACATCCCCATGTGCGGCGTGCCGGTGCATGCCGCCGACGAATATCTCCAACGCCTGATCGCGCAAGGCCACCGCGTCGCGGTGTGCGAGCAGATCGAGGACCCTGCCGAGGCGCGGAAACGCGGGCCAAAGGCCGTGGTGCGGCGCGACGTGGTCCGCCTCGTCACGCCCGGCACGCTGACCGAGGAGAGCCTGCTCGATGCCCGCGCCCACAACTTCCTCACCGCCATCTTCCGCGCACCCACCGGGGGCGAGGCGTCGTTCGCGCTCGCCTCGCTCGATATTTCCACCGGCGAGCTGCTCGCCGCCACGGTGAACGGCGGCGATCTTGCCGGCGAGCTTGCGCGGCTCGCTCCCCGCGAAGTTCTGGTCGGTGACGATCAGGCAGGCGATCCGTCGTTCCGTGCCGTCATCCATGAGGCGGGCGCCGCGCTTACCCCAATCCCGCGCGCGCATTTCGATTCTGCCCGCGGCGAGCGCGCGCTGAAGGGCAAGCTCGGCGTCGCAACGCTCGATGCCTATGGCGAGTTCACGAGAACAGAGCTTGCCGCGCTCGCCGGCCTCTTCACCTATGTCGAGATCACGCAAGTCGGCCGCACGCCCTTGATGCGGCCGCCGCGCAAAGAGGCGCCTGGAAGCCTGCTTCTGATCGACGCCGCGACCAGAGCCAATCTCGAGCTGATGCGGGGGAACCAAGGCACCCGCTCAGGCAGCTTGCTCTTCGCCATCGACCGCACCGTGACCGGCGCCGGCGCGCGGGAGCTGGCGAGCAGGCTCGGCAGCCCGCTCACTGAAGCCGGCGCCATCAACGATCGCCTCGACGCCGTTTCCCATCTCGCCGGCGAACCGCGCTTGCGCCAGACGCTGCGCGAAGAACTGAAGCGCGCGCCCGATCTCGCGCGGGCGATGGGCCGTTTGGGGTTGAACCGCGGCGGTCCGCGCGATCTCGGCGCGGTGCGCGACGCCATTGCTTCGGCCCGGGCTCTTGCCACGCATCTTGGCCGTGCCGCGAGCGCTCTCGGCCTGCCGCAGGAGCTTCACGCCATAGCTGTCAGGCTGAAGTCGGTGCCAGAAGGAGTCGAGAACGATCTTGAAGCTGCGCTCGCCGACGAGTTGCCGCTCGCCAAGCGCGACGGCGGTTTCATCCGCGATGGCTTCGATCGCCATCTCGATGAGCATCGCAAGCTGCGGGACGGCAGCCGCCAGGTGATCGCCGGCCTGCAGACACGCTACGCCGAGGCGACCGGCATCAAGTCGCTGAAAGTGCGCCACAACAACGTGCTTGGCTATTTCGTCGAGGTCACCGCCACCAATGCCGGGGCGCTCTCCAAGCCGCCGCATGTCGAGATGTTCATGCACCGGCAGACTCTCGCCAATGTCATGCGTTTCTCCACGCTCGAGCTTGGCGAGCTCGAAGCGCGCATCACCACGGCAGCCGACCGCGCGCTCGCGCTCGAGCTCGACATCTTCGCCAAGCTGACCGAGCGCGTTCTTGCCGAGCAGGCCTCGCTCGCCGCCGCAAGCGCAGGCCTCGCCGAGCTCGATCACCACGCAGCCCTCGCCGAGCTTGCGATCGAGCAGAACTATGTTCGGCCCAAAGTCGATGAGAGCCCGATCTTCGCCGTGCTCGAAGGCCGCCACCCCATGGTCGAGCAGAATTTGGCGCGCGGCGACGGCGCCACCTTCGTCGGCAACGATTGCAGGCTGGGGGCGGAGAACAAGGACACCGGAACCCGCATCCTGGTGGTGACCGGGCCGAACATGGCCGGCAAGTCGACCTTCCTCCGCCAGAACGCGCTGATCGTGGTGCTCGCCCAATTGGGCTCCTTCGTGCCGGCGAAGTCGGCCCATGTCGGCATCGTCGACCGCCTGTTCAGCCGGGTGGGCGCCGCCGACGACCTCGCCCGCGGCCGCTCGACCTTCATGGTCGAGATGGTGGAGACCGCTTCGATCCTCAATCAGGCCACGATGCGGTCCTTCGTCGTGCTCGACGAGATCGGCCGCGGGACCGCCACCTTCGATGGCCTCTCCATCGCCTGGGCGACGCTCGAATATCTGCACGAGGTGAACCGTTGCCGCGTGCTGTTCGCCACCCATTATCATGAGCTGACCGCGCTTGCCGACCGTCTGCCCCGCGCCGCCAACGCCACGGTCGAGGTCAAGGAATGGCGCGACGAGATCGTGTTCCTCTATCGCGTGGTGCCTGGCGCCGCCGACCGCTCCTACGGCATCCATGTGGCCAAGCTCGCCGGCTTGCCTCAAGCGGTGCTCTCAAGAGCCAATGAGGTGCTGACCGAGCTGGAAAAGGCCGACGGCAGGCCGAAGCCCTCGGACCTCGCCTCCGATCTGCCCTTGTTCAGCGCCGCCAAAGGTGTATCGCCCGCGAAGCCGCCAAGGCAGTCCGCGCTCGAAGCCACCGTCGGCGCGCTCAGACCCGACGCCATGACGCCGCGCGAGGCGCTCGAGGCGATTTACACGCTAAAGGGCTTGTTGGACCGCACTACCGAGCCTTAAGTCCCAATGTGTTAGAATTCACGCCGCCCATGGACCAGGCAGTCGTCAAAACCGCGCCTTATTTCAATCTCGACGCGCTTCGCGAGGAGACCTCCGAGCTTGCCCGCTCCTATTCCGGGCAGGATTCTTCGCTGCGGGCGGCGCTCGTTGAGCGCTTGCGGCAGCTCGTCGATGACGCGCGGAAAGAAGCGCGGCACCAGCTTGAGCGGGACGGCGACGGCCGGGCTTGCGCCGAGGGCCTTTCCGCCTTCCAGGACGCCTTGATCAGGCTCGCCTACGACTTCACCACCAACCACGTCTATAGCGCCAAGAACCCGTCAGCCGCCGAGCACATGGCTATCGTCGCCCAAGGAGGCTACGGGCGCGGCATGCTGGCGCCTGGCTCCGACATCGATCTCCTGTTCCTGCTTCCCTACAAGCAGACCGCCTGGGGAGAGAGCGTCGCCGAATACATGCTCTATCTGCTCTGGGATCTCGGCTTCAAGGTCGGCCACGCCACGCGAACCATCGATCAATGCATAAGGCTGTCGCGCTCGGACATGACCATCCGCACGGCGCTACTCGACGCGCGCCTGATCCTTGGCGACGAGGTGCTGTTCGCCGAGTTTCAGCGCCGCTTCCGCGAGGACGTGCTGAAGACGAGTGTGCGGCCCTTCGTCGACGCCAAGCTCGAGGAGCAGAACGCCCGCCACGCCCGCGCCGGCGCCTCGCGCTATCTGGTCGAGCCGAACATCAAGGACGGCAAGGGCGGCTTGCGCGATCTGCATACCTTGCACTGGCTCGCCAAGCACCTCTATCCCGATACGGCTGAGGAGGAGTTCGTCGAAGCCGGCGTGTTCACGACCGCCGAATATAGTAGCTTCCGCCGCTGCGAAGGCTTCCTCTGGTCGGTGCGCTGCCAGCTGCATTTCCTCGCCGAGCGCCCCGAGGAACGCTTGAGCTTCGACCTCCAGCCGCTGATGGCGGAAAAGCTCGGCTATCGCGGCCATGCGGGCTTGCGCGCGGTAGAGCGCTTCATGAAGCACTATTTTCTCGTCGCCAAGGAAGTTGGCGAGCTCACCCGCATCGTCTGTTCGGCGCTCGAGATGAAACAGCTCAAGTCGCTGCCGAGCCTCGGCACGCTTCTGTCGCCGTTCGGCTGGAAGCGCCGCGCGCAGCTGCGCCGCACCTCCGACTTCCGCATCGAGAACGGCCGCATCAGCGCCATCCACAAGGACGTCTTTGCCAAGGACCCGGTGAACTTCATCCGCCTGTTTGCCCTTGCCGACGAGCAGCAGGCCACCTTCTCGCCAGAGGTCTTGCGCCAGGTGCGGGCGAATTTGCGGCTGATCGATGACAGCTTGCGCGTCAATCCGACGGCAAACCGGCTGTTCTTGAGGCTGATGACCGACGCCCGCGATCCTGAGGGCGTGCTGCGTAGCATGAACGAAGCCGGCGTGCTTGGCTACTTCATCCCGGAGTTCGGCCGCGTCGTCTCTATGATGCAGTTCAACATGTACCATCACTTCACCGTCGACGAGCATCTGATCCGCACCATCGGTTTCCTCTCCGACATCGAGCGAGGCAAACTTGCCTTGGAGCATCCGGTCTCGACCGAGATCATCCGCACCATCGACAATCGCCGTGCGCTCTACGTCGCCGCCTTCCTGCACGACATCGCCAAGGGCCGCGACGAGGACCATTCGCAGGTCGGCGCCCGCATTGCGCGCGAGCTTGGGCCTCGGTTCGGACTCACGCCTTCCGAGGCAGAGACCGCGACCTGGCTCGTCGAGCATCATCTGGTGATGAGCACCTTCGCCCAGAGCCGTGACCTGAACGACCCGAAGACCATCCGCGACTTCGCCGATCTGGTGCAGAGCCGCGAGCGG
>NZ_JBOHJB010000144.1:0-5134 GCF_050728395.1 Methyloceanibacter sp. | reverse complement strand
CAAGCAGAAGCGCTGGACCGTGCTGCCGCGCGAGCAGGCAGCGAGCTAGAGGGCCGAGGCTGCCATGATCCAGATGCAGACCAATCTCGATGTTGCCGACAATTCCGGCGCGCGCCGCGTGCAGTGTATCAAGGTGCTCGGCGGGTCGAAGCGCAAATACGCCTCGATCGGCGACACCATCGTGGTCTCGGTGAAGGAGGCCATCCCGCGCGGCCGCGTGAAGAAGGGCCAGGTGATGAAGGCCGTGGTGGTGCGCACCGCCAAGGGCGTGCGCCGCCCGGACGGTTCGATCATCCGCTTCGACCGCAACGCCGCGGTGCTGGTCAACCCGCAAGGAGAGCCGATCGGCACGCGTATCTTCGGGCCTGTTACCCGCGAGCTCAGAGCCAAGAAGCACATGAAGATCGTGTCGCTCGCTCCGGAGGTGCTCTAGATGGCCGGGCTCAAGATCCGGAAGGGCGACCACGTGGTGGTGCTCACCGGCAAGGACAAGGGCAAGCACGGTGAGGTGCTGAAGGTGATGCCGGCGGAGAACCGCGCCATCGTCAAGGGCGTGGCCATGATCAAGCGGCACCAGCGCCAGACCGCGACCCAGGACGGCGGCATCATCTCCAAGGAAGCCGCCATTCATATTTCCAACCTGGCGATCGAGGATCCCAAGGACGGGAAGCCGACGCGCGTCGGGCACAAGTTTTTGAAAGACGGGCGCAAGGTCCGCTTTGCCAAGCGCTCCGGCGAGGTGATCGATGGCTGAGACCGCTTATACCCCACGGCTCAAGCAGCAGTACCAGGACGTGCTTCGCGGCGAGCTCGTCAAGGAGTTCGGCTACGCGAATCCGATGCAGGTGCCGCGGCTCGACAAGGTCGTGCTGAACATAGGCGTCGGCGAGGGTGTCGCCGATTCCAAGAAGGTAACGGCCGCCGCCGCCGATCTGGCGTTGATCGCCGGGCAGAAGCCGGTGATCACCAAGGCGCGGAAGTCGATCGCCACCTTCAAGCTGCGCGAGGGCATGCCGATCGGCGCCAAGGTGACGCTGCGCCACAACCGGATGTACGAGTTCGTCGACCGGCTGGTGAACATCGCCCTGCCGCGCGTGCGCGACTTCAGAGGGCTGAACCCGAAGAGCTTCGATGGCCGCGGCAATTTCACCCTTGGGCTCAAGGAGCACATCATTTTCCCCGAGATCAATTTCGACAAGGTCGAGGAGATCTGGGGCATGGACATCGTTGTATGCACCACGGCGCCCACCGACGATGAGGCGCGCGCGTTGCTCAAGCATTTGAATTTTCCGTTCCGCAGCTAGGGCTTGGCGGCTTGACGCTGCGTTAGGAGGACTGAATGGCAAAGACGAGCATGGTCGAGCGGAACAACAAGCGCCGCCGGCTGGCCAAGAAATTCAAGGTGCGGCGTACCCGGCTGAAAGCCGTCGCCGCCGACCGCAAGCTTCCGGCCGAGGAGCGTTTCGCGGCGCGGCTCAAACTCGCCGAGTTGCCGCGCAACTCTTCGCCGACGCGCATCCGCAACCGCTGCGACCTCACCGGAAGGCCGCGCGGCTATTACCGCAAGCTCCGCATGTCGCGCATCGCGCTGCGCGATCTCGCGAGCCAAGGACAGATTCCCGGAATGATCAAGTCGAGCTGGTAGGACCACTGATGAGCATCAACGATCCCCTAGGCGATATGCTCGCGCGCATCCGTAACGCGCAAATGCGTCACAAGGCCAAGGTGACGACGCCCGCCTCTACGCTACGCGAGCATGTGCTCGACGTGCTGGTGGAGGAGGGCTTTATCCGCGGCTATGCGCGCGTCGATTACAACGGCGGCTGGTCTGAGTTCGACATCGAGCTCAAATATTTCGACGGCGAGCCGGTGATCAAGGATATCAAGCGGATCTCGACGCCGGGGCGGCGAGTGTATTCCTCAGTGCGCGATCTGCCGACCGTCGCCAATGGGCTTGGCGTCTCCATACTTTCGACGCCGAAGGGCGTCATGTCTGACTCTCGCGCCCGCACCGAGAATGTGGGCGGCGAGATTCTGTGCAGTGTGTTCTAGGACTTAAGGACGAAGGGCGATTTCGATGTCGCGTATTGGCAAAAAGCCGGTGCCTGTTCCCAAGGGCGTAACCGCCTCGGTGAACGGGCAGGAGGTGGCGGTGAAGGGTCCCAAGGGCGAGCTCAAGCACGTCCTGGTCGATGATGTCATCGCCAAGCTCGAGAATGGCGGTATCGAGGTGGCACCGCGGCAGGATACGCAAAACGCGCGCGCCATGTGGGGCATGTCGCGGACGCTGATTTTGAACCTCATGACCGGCGTGACCGAGGGCTTTACCAAGAAGCTCGAAATCACCGGCGTTGGCTACCGGGCCGCGGTGGCCGGATCGAACCTCCAGCTCCAGCTCGGCTACAGCCACGACGTCGTCTTTCCCATTCCGCAAGGCATCCAGGTGGTGTGCCCGAAACCGACCGAGATCGTGATCACCGGCATCGACAAGCAGAAGGTGGGACAGGTGGCGGCGGAGATCAGAAAGTTCCGGCCGCCGGAGCCCTACAAGGGCAAGGGCGTCCGCTATGCGGGCGAGTACATCCTCCGCAAAGAAGGCAAGAAGAAGTAGCAGGATCGGCCATGAGCGCTTTGAACGAAGGATTTATGCGGCGTGCACAACGCGTGCGCCATACGCTCAAGCGGAAGGCGCATGGCCGCGCGCGGCTGTCGGTGTTCCGCTCCTCCAAGCACATCTACGCCCAGGTGATCGACGACAATGCCGGCCGCACCGTGGTCGCGGCATCGACCTTGGACAAGGATATCAAAGGGTCGCTCGCCAAGGGCAGCGATCTTGCCGCAGCGCAGGCCGTGGGCAAGCTCGTCGCCGAGCGGGCGCTGGAAGCCGGCGTTACCGACGTCGTGTTCGACCGCGGCGGCTATCTCTACCATGGGCGCGTCAAGGCGCTCGCCGATGCTGCCCGCGAGGCAGGGCTGAATTTCTAAAGGACCGAAGGTCATGGCAGATCGTAAAGGCGGCAGGGGCGGCGAGAGACGAGACCGCGATGACCGCGACCGCGACAGCGAGTTCATCGACAAGCTCGTGCATATCAATCGCGTGGCCAAGGTGGTGAAAGGCGGAAGGCGTTTCGGCTTCGCCGCGCTCGTCGTCGTCGGCGACCAGAAGGGCCGCGTCGGCTTCGGCCACGGCAAGGCGCGCGAGGTGCCCGAGGCGATCCGCAAGGCCACCGAGGCCGCCAAGCGCAATCTCGTCAAGGTGCCGCTTCGCGAGGGCCGCACCCTGCATCACGACGTCACCGGACAGCACGGCGCGGGCCGCGTGATCCTGCGCGCTGCGCCGGCAGGCACCGGCATCATTGCCGGCGGTCCGATGCGCGCCGTGTTCGAGACCCTCGGCATCCAGGACGTGGTGGCGAAGTCGCTCGGCAGCTCGAACCCCTACAACATGGTGCGTGCCACCTTCGACGCGCTCCGCCATGAGGATAGCCCGCGCGGTGTGGCGGCGCGGCGCGGCAAGAAGGTGAGCGAGATCGTGTCGCGCCGGAGAGACGGCGCCGGCGAGAGCGCCGGCCAGGCAGAGGCTTAGGCCCGCAGGAAGCGCCAAAAGGTAACGCAACATGGCCAAGAACGCGGACAGGAAGACCATCGTGGTCGAGCAGATCGGCAGCCCGATCAGGCGGCCCGGAATTCAGCGGGCCACCTTGATCGGGCTCGGGCTCAACAAGATGCATAAGCGCCGGACGCTGATCGACAGCCCGCAGGTGCGCGGCATGGTCGCGAAGATTCATCATCTCGTGCGCATCGTGGACGACGAGGCAGGAAAGTAAGCATCATGCGGCTGAATGAGATCAGGGACCGGGACGGCGCCACCAAGGCCAAGAAGCGGCTCGGCCGCGGCATTGGCTCAGGGCTGGGCAAGACGTCCGGGCGTGGCGTCAAGGGCCAGAAGGCCCGCACCGGCGTCGCCATCAAGGGCTTCGAAGGCGGTCAGATGCCGCTCCATCGGCGCCTGCCGAAGCGCGGCTTCAACAACATCTTCGCCAAGAAGTACAACGAGCTCAATCTCGGGCGCGTTCAGGCGGCGGTCGATTTGGGCCTGCTCGACGCCAAGCAGCCGATCACCGTCGATGCGCTGAAGGAAGCCGGCCTCATCCGGCGCACGAAAGACGGCGTGCGTCTGCTCGGCCATGGCGAGCTCAAGAGCAAGCTTGCCTTCGAGGTGACCGGAGCTTCGGCACCGGCGATCAAGGCGGTGGAGGCCGCCGGCGGCACGGTGACGCTGAAGTCGATCACCGGGCGCGAGGCTCCCGCTGCCGATGCGATCAAGGCCAAGAAGCGCGCGGAGAAGCGCGACGCGGTCGCGGCGACCAAGTTGAAGAAGTCCGGCAAGGCGCCGAAGGCCGAAGGCGAGGCGCCGGCGGAGCCCGGGGAGGCAAAGCCGGCCAAGGCTGCCAAGGCGAAGGGTGAGCAGGCTCCAGAGGCGCAAGCCAAGGCGCCCAAGAAGGACAAGATCGCTGAGGGCGAGGATAAGAAGCAGTCAAAGCCCCAAGCTGGCAAAAAGGACAAGTCCTAAGGGGCTTGCCGGAGTGGCCTGTCACAAATGGCTTGCCATGGACTTGCCCTAGAAATGCCGCGAGCGGCCGCATACCTCGCTCGATAGGGTCGCAAGAGAAAGAGCTCGGTGATGGTTTCTGCCGCCGAACAGCTGGTTTCCAATCTGAACTTCGCCGCCTTCGCCAAGGCTGACGAGCTCAAGAAGCGCATCTGGTTCACGCTCGGGGCGCTGCTCATCTACCGGCTCGGAACGTATATCCCGATCCCCGGCATCAACCCGGTCGCGCTGCAGGAAGTGTTCCGGCAGAACCAGTCCGGCTTGCTCGGCATGTTCGATATGTTTTCCGGCGGCGCGGTCGGCCGCATGGCGATTTTCGCGCTGAACATCATGCCGTACATCTCGGCCTCGATCATCATCCAGCTGCTCACCACGGTGTCCCCGCATCTCGAGCAGCTGAAGAAGGAGGGCGAGCAGGGGCGCCGGCAGATGAACCAGTACACGCGCTACGGCACGGTGCTGCTCGCCGGGCTGCAGGCTTATGGCATCGCCGTGGGGCTGGAAGGCGCCGGCAATGTGGTG
>NZ_JBOHJB010000143.1:0-5221 GCF_050728395.1 Methyloceanibacter sp. | reverse complement strand
TGGCTTCCGCGCCCTGGCCGGCTGGCCGGCGCGCGTCCGCCGGATGGCAGCCACGCTCTCGACCAGCATGAGCGATCCGATGACACCGAGGAAGGTCACGTAGACGAGCGAGATGAAGACGTCGGCATGACCGAGCCTGCTCAACAGCCCGACCAGGAGCACGCCGGCAACGGCGCCGACCACGCCGCCGATGATGAGCACGAGGCCCATGCGGAAGTCGATGTTGCCCCGGCGCCATTGCACCAGAGCCCCCGACACCGAGGAGGCGACGATCTGATTGGCGCCGGTTGCCACGGCGATTGCCGGCGGGATGCCCGAGAATATCAGGAGCGGAGTGAGCAGGAAGCCACCGCCAACGCCGAACATGCCGGAGAGAAAGCCGATGGCCGTGCCAAGGCCCAGCATGACCAGGAGATTCACCGAGATTTCGGCGACAGGCAGATAGACCTGGAGCATTGGGCCGGGAGAGTTGATTTTCGTGCTATTTGCAAGGTGTTCGCGGGAAACGCCTCTGTCAATGCGCGAACCGTCCGCCTTACCAATTTGTCATCGGAGGTGGCTAAAAAATCAGACGAAGGTCCGCTGTCCGGTGGCGGCGACCCGGCTTCGGGCCCTTGTCGCGAGCCTAGGGCTCGACGACCATCTCGCTGACGCCGGGGGGCAGGCTTCGGCTGCCGGAGGGGCTGAGCGACACCGGCTGGACGGGGGCTTGATCGGTTTCCTCGCCGAGGCGCACTGGTGGGCGCGCTCCCATGCCGCTTGGGCTTTGAGATGGCGTGATGGGATTGGGCGCCGCGGGCGCGGCGTCCGGCGCTTCGGACTCAGGCAGAGCGGGCATTGCCGCATCTGAGGGCGCAAATTCGCCCGCAGGTGACGGATTGACTTCGGTCTGGAGCGGCATGTCAGGCAAGGGAGGCGCCTCGGCGGCGGGCGCCGGCATGCTCTGCTCGGCCGCAGGCGGAGGGGCGTCAAAATCTGGCTTCAACTTGAGCCTGGTCAGAAGCAGCGCCGCACTGATCATGAGCAGGATGGCGGCGGCCACCATGAGAAGCGAGATCTTGTGCCGGCCCGGCTCCTCGCTTGGCCTGGTTTCTGCTGCGACTCGCGCCTGTCGCGGAGGCACGGCGCTCCGTTCCTCGGCCCGCGCCGCGGCGGCGTGTGCGGCGCGACGGGCGGCAGCGACCAGATCCTCGGTCGACTCGAAGGGAATATCCCGAATGAAGGTCGTGCGTGGGCGCGGCGGCTCGCCCACGGTAGCCTGTGTCTCAACCACGGGCCGCTGGCTTTCAGCGAATTCGGCAGCGGCGACCTCTGTTGCAGCAGGCTCCAAGCGCGGCGGAGCCTCGCGCGAGGCCGTTACCGCCGCTTTGTCGCGCTCCCGCTGCATGAGCCCCTTCAACGACTCGTGCATCGCCGCGAGCGTGTCGACGAGGCGGTCGTCGGTGGCAAGGTTGCGCTCATTCATGGCCACGATGTCGCGGTGGAGCGCATCGAGCCGCTCCGCCGCGCTCGGCTTGCCGAGTCCCGTTTCGCCGACGAGACGGGCGGTCTCCTGCGCCGCCTTGCTTGCCGTCCGCTCAATCTGAGCCGGGGTGGCTTCGAGGCGATCGATCAGCCGTTGCAACTGGCCTTCGACCGCGGCGATGCGCGCGGCCTCAAGCTCCACCCGGCCAAGCTGTTGCCCCATGTCGGCAACTTGCCGCTCGATATGGTGCAGCGTCTCGAGCTTTGGCGCTTGCGCCAGGGCCGCCTCGAAGCGCGCCGAGATTTCCTCCATGCGGGTATTGAGCTTCGCAATCGCCGACGACGGCATCGCCTCGCCGATCGAGCGCTCGAGCCGCTGCGCCATGTCGATCAAACGGCGGTCGAAGTCGGCATCCTCGTCAATAGAAGGCGAAGGCGCAAAAGGCGGCGAAGTGTAACGCGGCTCGTCCTCCGGCAAAGGACGAGGCGCGGGCTCTGGTTCCGCGCGTGCCTCGGCCGCCGCGAGCGAAGCCGACAATGACGCGAACCAGTCGGGCTCGGCCAAGGCAAGACCGGCGGATACGGCGCGGACCTCCTCAAGGGCCTTGTCCAGCCGAGGAAGGCGTTCGACCTCTTTTTTCGGCTGCGGTTGCTCGAGCCGGCGGGCGAGATCGCTCAGCTGGTGCCGCAGCCGCTCCAGAGTCTCGGTCTCTTCCGGCGTGCCGAGGGCCTCGCTGACGCTTGCGCTGTACGAGACCTGGCCGAGCCGCGCATGCAACTCATCCAGCGCCTCTTCATAGCGGCGCTCGCTCTCCTCGATCCGCTTGATCAGCTTGCGCAGCAGGCTCTCGACGCTCTCCCGATCGGGCGCAAGGGTCTCGCTGCCGCTTGATGAGGCGGCACCGCTCGCTTGCCAACGTACTTCCGGAGCCATCCCGTTCCCCTGGCGAAAGTGATGCCCTGTCCGGTGGGCTCATTTGGGATTGGTCTTTAAGGGAGACGCGCCACCGAACGGTCCTCACCACCGTGGCAAGTTGGGGTAAATTTTGGGTTAAGCAGCGCCCCGTTGTGGGACATTTGCTCGCGAGAATCGTGGGACTTGCCAAGCCCCCGAGCGGAGAGGACCATCAGGGCATCAGAGGAGGGGAGAGGCCATGACCATGAGACTGCTCGCCCTTGCTTTCGTCCTTTTCGCCGCGTCGCCCTGCTGCGCCGCAGAGGCTCCCGGCCGCTACACCATGAACGCCGTTGGCGACAGCGTCTGGCGCCTTGACAGCGCCACCGGCGCGATGTCGGTGTGCGGCCAGAAGCTCGACCATTGGGCCTGCGAGAGCGTTGCCGACGACTCACTTGCGCTCAAAGCGGAGGTCGACCGCCTCAGCCGCGAGAACCGGGAACTCAAGGACAAGCTCGCCAAGGCGGAAGAGAAGGAAGCTGATGCGGGTCCGCTTCCGGCCAACCCGTCGACGCAATTTCCCGGGCTTGCCCTCGACGAGATGACCGATTTCGTCAACAAGATGATCCGCCGCTTGCAGGACCTGGTGCGCGACCTGAAGCAGCATGAGGCGGGGCAGCCGCTTTGAGCCTTCGGTCCAGTCTTGCCATTGCGGCGCTCGCCTGATCGATGGCCGAGCTTAGCCAATCGAGTCACAGGCTCCGCGTGCGGACACGCGGCAAGGGCTTCATCGACATCAGGGAAGATTTGCGGCGCTGGCTGCGCGAAATCTCCGCGGGCGATGGGCTGCTGACCGTGTTCGTCTGTCACACCTCGGCCTCGCTCACCATTCAGGAGAATGCCGATCCCAACGTGCGGCGCGACCTGATGACGGCGCTCGAGGGCCTCGCGCCGGAGGACGCCCCCTACACCCACGCCGAGGAGGGGCCCGACGACATGCCGAGCCACATCAAATCGATGCTGACCGAGGTCAGCCTCTCCATTCCGGTGATGGGCGAGCGCATGGTGCTCGGCACCTGGCAGGGCGTCTATCTCATCGAGCATCGCGACGCGCCGCATGAGCGCACCATCGCGCTGAGCTTTATCGGATCGCATCAATCCTCACCCTGAGGAGGGCCGAAGGCCCGTTTCGAAGAGTGAGCTCATGCTTCGCGACGCCGCCCCCTATCCTGAGCAGGCCACCTTTCCTTCGAGACGCGAGCTTCGCTCGCCCTCACGATGAGGTGGCTCGACGAAGGATGGCGGCTCCTCAGCATGAGGTTTGAGCCGCCTCACCTGGCAAAGCGCCTGGTGCCGGTGACCAGCTCATGCACGATGCCGGCCTCGGTCATGGCGTGACCGGCGTCGGCGACAATCCGCAGATCGGCCTCGGGCCAGGCGCGGGCGAGATCCACGGCGATCTTCGCCGGCGTCACCACGTCGTAGCGGCCATGCACGATCACGCCAGGGATTCGCTTGAGACGGTCTGCCGCCCTGATCAGCTGGTCGTCGGCATCGAAGAAGCCGCCATGGATGAAGTAGTGGCATTCGATGCGGGCGAAGGCGAGCGCGTAGGCGTCCTCGGAGAAGCGGCGCACGCGCTCGGCGTCAGGCAAGAGCGACAAGGTCTTGCCCTCCCACGCGCTCCACGCGCGCGCGGCCTTGAGCTGCACGTCGGGGTCTGGGTCGGTGAGCCGCCGGTAATAGGCTGCGATCAGATCGTCGCGCTCGGGCACCGGAATCGGGCGCAGATAGTCCTCGAACGCCTCGGGGAAGATCCAACTGCAACCTTCCTGATAGAACCATTCGAGCTCGGCGCGCCGGAGCGTGAAGATGCCGCGGAGCACAAGCTCGGTCGCCCGCTCCGGATGCGTCTCGGCATAGGCAAGCGCGAGCGTCGAGCCCCAGGAGCCGCCGAACACCTGCCAGCGCTCGATGTTGAGATGCTCGCGGAGCTGCTCGATGTCGTCGACGAGATGCCAGGTGGTGTTCTCATCGATGCTGGCATGCGGGGTGGAACGCCCGCAGCCTCGCTGATCGAACAGCACGATGCGGTAGCGTGACGGATCGTGATAGCGGCGCATCACCGCGGTGGACCCTCCGCCGGGGCCGCCATGCAACAGCACGGCGGGCTTGCCATCAGGATTGCCGCATTCCTCGAAGTGAAGCTCATGCAGGTGAGAAACCTTGAGGCGTCCCGTTCGGTAGGGGACGATCTCAGGGAAGAGGCCCAAGCGCTCGCCTACCGGTGTTTGACGCTCGTTCATGTCGTAGCGATCTTGCATGATGGCGCCCCTGTTGGGGAGTGAAGACTGCTATTGACTTGCCGCCGCCGCGGCGCGCCGCTGGGCGCGATCGTAAAGCGCATCGCCTGAGGGATCGCGCAGCTCCTCGAAATAGGCCTGCTCAGCCGGCGTCGGCTTCGGTCCAATCAGGCTGCCGATCAAGCCTCCGATCAGCCCGAGCCCAGCGCCGATCAGCGCGGTGAGGACGGTGGTAAGGCGAAATTGACCGGCGATGGGCGCATCCCCAAGTGCCATTGCGGCAGCCATGGTTGCAAAACCGAGGACAAGGGCAAGCATGGCGCCGAGCCAATTGCAGCGTTTCCACCAGATGGCGAGAAGCAGCACCGGGAAGAAGGTTGCCGCCGCGGCGGCAAAGGCCATGATGGCGACCTGCCACACGGCGATCTCGGCCAGGGCGAGAAACACGCCGGCGGTGAGCGCCGTGGCGGCGATCGCCACCCACGCCACCATCAGGCGGGGGAGAACTTCACTGCGCGGGTCCACCAGCCTGATGACGTCGTCGGCGAGGCTGCCGGCG
>NZ_JBOHJB010000142.1:0-5359 GCF_050728395.1 Methyloceanibacter sp. | reverse complement strand
CGACCCGCGCCCAGAAATAGAGTTGCGCCCCCCACACCGTCATCCAGTCATGCCGGCCTGCTGCGTGCGCGATCAGCACGGCGGCGGCAAAGAGCGGAAAGGTTTCAAGAAAATTCGACAGCGCCCGCTCGAGCCGGCCGGCAGTGCCTGCCAACGGCGGCCTCGGCTCGTCGCGCGGCCCGGCGGCCCACCAATATCCATGCTGCATGTTCTTGGACTGGGCGTTGAGCACGATCTGCACGAGCCCGAGCACAATGGAAAGCGCGAGCATGGTGAGTTCAATGGTCATGAGCGTCCCCTTTGGCGTCACCCATTCCCGTACACGGGAAAATCCGGTAAGCGTCGCTCCAGACGGCGCGGCGCCGTCCCTCGCAAGGCATGACAAAGAAAGGCAGCAATGTCAGCTCACATCAGCCTGATCACCCTTGGCGTCGCCGATGTCGCCAAGGCCACGTCCTTCTATGACCGGCTCGGCTTCGTCCGATCGAAGAGAGCGAGCCAGGAAAGCGTGAGCTTCTTCCAGGCAGGACCCGTGGTCCTTGCACTATGGGGACGCGATGCCCAAAGAGACGATGCGGACGCCGCGGAGCTTTGGACCGGCAATGGCGGTATCGTCGTCGCGCAGAATTTGCCAAGCGAGGATGCAGTGGACGTCATGATGGCGCGGGCAGAAGCCTCCGGCGCACGCATCCTGAAGCCTGCAGCCAAGACCTTCTGGGGCGGCTATGACGGCTACTTCGCCGACCCCGACGGACATGTTTGGGAAGTCGCCTTCAATCCCTTTTGGGAACTCGATGAAGATGGCCGGGTTAGGCTGTCGGAATAGCTCAATGACCGACTACCTCTTTGTCTATGGTACCTTGCGAACCGAATTTCCCCATCCCCTCGCCAAGAGGCTTCAGGCCCAGGCCAAATTCATCGGCAAGGGGTCGACGCCCGGTGTGCTGTACGATTTCGGCTGGTATCCGGGAGCCAAATTCGATGCTGACGCCAGGACGCACGTCATCGGCGAGGTGTTCTCGATCAAGAACGCGGAACGACTGCTTGCCGAGCTGGATCATTACGAAGGCACCGCCGAGCCCGGCAACGCCTTCCGCCGTGTGCCCGTCAAGGTGCGGTTGGATGGCGGCGGCACGGTCGATGCCTGGTCCTATGAGATGGGAGACTCGAAGGCGCACCGGCGGCCGATCGAGAGCGGCGATTTCATTCATTATCGCCGGCTCAAGGACCAGCGGCCCGTGCGGCCCTGAGTCACTTCCCTCCCCTCCATTTGTGTCGAGCGCAGCGGGCCGCTAAAAGGAGCGGCTCAGGATGGAACGCGTGATGAAACAGGCCGCAAAGGTCAAGGACCCCTCGCCCCATTGGGTATTCACCTTCGGTGCCGGCCGCGCCGAGGGCGATGCCGCGCAGCGTGACCTGCTCGGCGGCAAGGGCGCCTACCTTGCCGAGATGTCGAGGCTCGGCCTTCCGGTGCCCCCGGGGCTCACCATCTCCTCTGAGGTCTGCGCCGCCTATTACCGGTCAGGCAAGAAGTTGCCAGAGGCGTTGATGCCGATGGTGAGCGAGGCGCTCAACGTGGTGGGCAAGGTGGCCGGCGCCCGTTTCGGCGACGTCGACAATCCCTTGCTCGTGTCGGTGCGGTCGGGCTCGCGCGCCTCGATGCCAGGCATGATGGACACGGTGCTCAATCTCGGCCTCAACGACGAGACCGTCGAAGGTCTCGCGCGGCGCTCCTCGGACCGCAGATTCGCCTACGACACCTATCGTCGCTTCATCCAGATGTATGGCGATGTGGTGCTCGGCATCGACCACTATTTGTTCGAGGAGGCGCTCGAGAACTACAAAAGTCTCAAAGGTTTCGAGCTCGACTCTGAGCTTGGGCCAGAGCACTGGGCGGAGCTCGTGGCCCGCTTCAAGTCGATCGTCGAGCAGGAGCTCGGCCAGCCCTTCCCGCAGGATTTGCAACGCCAGCTGTGGGGCGCGATCGCCGCCGTGTTCGGCTCGTGGCACAATGCTCGCGCCATCGCCTACCGGCGGCTGCATGACATCCCCGACGATTGGGGTACAGCCGTCACCGTGCAGGCCATGGTGTTCGGCAATATGGGAGGGCGGAGCGCGACCGGTGTCGTGTTCACCCGCAATCCCTCCACCGGGGCGAACGAGCTTTACGGCGAGTTCCTGGTCAATGCCCAAGGCGAGGACGTGGTCTCGGGCTTGCGCACGCCGCAACCCTTGACCGAGGCGGCGCGTAAGGTGACCGGCGACCGCCGCCCGTCGCTCGAGGGGCTGATGCCGGAAGCCTTCGCCGACCTCAAAGCGGCTTGCGCCAAGCTCGAAGCCCATTTCCGCGACATCCAGGACATCGAGTTTACGGTGGAGGAAGGCAGGCTGTGGATGCTGCAAAGCCGCTCTGGCAAGCGCAGCATGCAGGCGGCCTTGAAGATCGCGATCGACATGGCCGGCGAAGGGTTGATCACCGAGCAGGAGGCCGTGCTCGGGATCGATGCCGCCCAGCTCGACCAGCTCCTGCATCCGACGCTCGATCCCGACTCGCCGAAGCTCGTGATCGGCAAAGGCTTGCCCGCCTCCCCGGGCGCCGCCTCCGGCAAGCTCGTGTTCGATGCCGACGAAGCGGTGCACCTCAAGGCGCAAGGCCACACCCTGATCCTCGCCAGGGTCGAAACCTCGCCTGAGGACGTGCAGGGCATGCACGCCGCGGCCGGCATCATCACCACGCGCGGCGGCATGACGAGCCACGCGGCCGTGGTGGCGCGCGGCATGGGACGGCCATGCGTCGTCGGCGCCGCGTCGGTGCAGATCGACCTCGAGCGCGAGACGCTGAGCTCAGGCAACGAGACCTTGGCCAAGGGCGACGTCGTGACCATCGACGGCTCGACCGGCCAGATCATCAAGGGCCGCGTGCCGACGCGTGAGCCGGCGCTGTCCTCGGACTTCTTGACGCTGATGGGTTGGGCCGATCGGCACCGCCGCATGAAGGTGCGCGCCAACGCTGACACGCCGGCCGACGCCCGCCAGTCGCTGGCCTTCGGCGCCGACGGCATCGGGCTTTGCCGCACCGAGCATATGTTCTTCGAGGAGGGCCGCATCGTGCCCATGCGCGAGATGATCCTCGCCGACGACACCGACGGCAGGCGTGCCGCGCTCGCCAAGCTCTTGCCCATGCAGCGCAAGGACTTCGTCGCGCTGTTCGAGATCATGGCAGGCTCCCCGGTGACCATTCGCCTGCTCGATCCGCCTTTGCACGAATTTCTGCCCCATGGCGAGGCCGCTATCGGCGAGGTGGCGGCGGCCATGGGCGTGAGCCCGCAGAGGTTGAAGCGCAGGGTCGCGGGATTAAGCGAATTCAATCCAATGCTCGGCCATCGCGGCTCCCGCCTCCTGGTAAGCTTCCCCGAGATTGCCGAGATGCAGGCACGAGCGATCTTCGAGGCAGCCATCGAAGCCGGCCGCAAGCTTAAGACGAGCGTCGAGCCGGAAATCATGGTGCCTCTGGTCACCGCCAAAGCCGAGCTCGACCTGGTCAAGGAGCGCATCGACGGAGTGGCGCGCGCGGTGGAAAAGGAGCAAGGGGTCAAGCTCACTTATTCGGTTGGCACCATGGTCGAGCTTCCCCGGGCATGCATCAATGCCGGGGAGATCGGCAAGAGCGCCGATTTCTTCTCCTTCGGCACCAACGACCTGACCCAGACGACGTTCGGCCTCTCACGCGACGACGCCGGGCGCTTCCTCGGCGAATACACCGAGAAGGGGATCATCCAGCACGACCCATTCGTCACGCTCGATCCGGCCGTCGGCGAGCTCATGTGGATTGCCGTGGAGCGCGGGCGCCGGTCGCACCCCGATCTCAAGATCGGCATCTGCGGCGAGCATGGCGGCGACCCAGAGACCATCAGGTTCTGCGAGGACATCCGCCTCGACTATGTCTCCTGCTCGCCCTACCGGGTGCCGGTGGCGCGGCTCGCCGCCGCCCAGGCCGCCTTGAGCCCCATGGTAAAGCCCCGTTAACCATGCCGCCAAAAGCCGTTGGGACTTCCCATTCACCATAATTTGTCCTAAATGATAGGGCAGCATAACTGTGTAATAGACGGGACTCCGGGCAAACCGGTGGGGGACAATAAGACTTAAGTCACTGATTTTCCCACCTTTTTGGCTGGTTTCACATTGGGGACTAATCCTTGCGTGCGCCCGATAAGTGGCGCCGTCGGGGTACGCGAAAAGTCGCTTACGGGCATAAAGCGGGCTTTCGCGGACGTAACGGGGAGACCCCCCGGGAGGGACCATTGGGCCGGCGCTCACCTCGTCGGATGTGGCACGTAGCAGCTGCGCTCGCGCCACTCCCGCTTATCGCCTTGGGCTATGCTTCGATTCCGGGCAACAAGCTTGCTTTCCGGATGGAGCTGATGCTTTCCGGCAATGGCTCCAGCCACGCGCTGTACCGCGATGCCGACGCCTCCGAGCACGTGCCGTTGCCTAGAGCCGCTGCCGTTCTATTCCGGACCGCGGAAAAAGGGCCGCGCGCCGACCAATATCTCACGGTCAAGACCACCACCTACGCAGACAAGCAATTCATCACGGCAAGCGTGTCGGGCGCCGACGCCGGCAGCAACGGCGGCGATGTGCGCGACGAGCTGATTCGCGGCCGCAAATCAGATCGCCTCAACCCGCCGGTCACCGAAGTGGCGTTTAGAAGCGGCGGCTCGGACCGCGGCGTCTCCATGTTCACCGAATTCGCCGCCGGCAATCTCCAGCTCGCGCCGGCGCTGGCCGGTGCGGCGCCAACGGCGCAGACCATCGCCTACCGCCCCTCGGCTGAGGGCCTCAATTTCAAATACAAGGGTGAAAGCCAGGCCGAATTCGAGGAGCGCGAGCGGCGCTGCCTCGCGACAGCAATCTACTTCGAGGCCCGCGGCGAGCCGGTCCAGGGCCAGGTCGCCGTCGGCCAGGTGATCCTCAACCGCGTGCGCAGCCCGAATTTCCCGGAGACCATTTGCGGCGTGGTGTATCAGGGCCAGCTGGCGCCAGGCTGCCAGTTCTCCTTCACCTGTGACGGGAAAACCGACACGCCGAAGAACGACTCCCATTGGGCGCTCGCGCAAAAGCTTGCCAGGCAGATCACCTCAGGCCAAGTCTGGCTTCCAGAGATCGGATATTCGACCTTCTACCATGCGGATTACGTGAGCCCGCAATGGAAGAGCGCCATGAACAAGATCGACTCGATCGGGCGCCACATCTTCTACAAGAAGCGCAACGAGAAGCCTTACATCGTGGAGGAAGCCTCGGCCGCGCCGACGCCTGACACCACCAAGGTAACTGCCGGAGCCTTCTCGCTGGCCTCCAC
>NZ_JBOHJB010000141.1:0-5482 GCF_050728395.1 Methyloceanibacter sp. | reverse complement strand
GCCGGGTGGGGTGACAAGCCCATGCCGCCGTCCGTCGCTCTCAAGCAAGCCCCCCACCCCGACGACGCGAGCGTCGTCGGACCTCCCCACGAGGGGGAGGTATGAGTCTTCGTCGCGGCTTCACGCCACGCGGACCTGTCGAGCTTCCTTGACCGTCGCCACCAGCGCCGCGGGCTCCGTCACCGGCATCGAGCATTGCGGGCCGATGCACACATAGGCCGTCGGCTTGCCGTGAAGCGCGGTCTTGCCATAAGCCGGCGCGCTCGGCGGATGCGAGGCGCCCGCTCCCGCGACGCTAGCGCCTACCTCTTGCACCACGGCGCCGGGCAATGACACGTTCGCCAATGCGCGGCGAAGCTCGCGCGCGTCGCCGCCCGCAGGCACCACGATGACGATGTGCGCCGGTGCCAGCAGATCGAGCGCACCCGTGAGCAGTCCGGTATGCGCGAACACGTTGCGCGAGACGGCGCCGCTGAAGCCGCGCACGATCGCCTCGGCGCGGTCGCGGTAGCGCTCCTCTCCGGTCCGTGAGAAGAGCGCCATCAAATTCGACACCATGATGCCGTTCGCGTTCGGCGTCGCGTCGTCGAGCGCGTTGATGGTGCGCACGATGAGATCGCCGGTGTCGTCGGCGGCAAGGAAATATCCGCCGTGACCTTCAGCCCAATAATGCCGGTCGAGCACGTCCACCCATGCCCGCGCGCTCGCGACGTAGTCCGGTTTGCCGGTGACGGATGCGAGCGCGAGCGCGGCCTTGATCATGTTGGCGTAGTCGGTGGCGGTCGCCGGCGCCTTCGCTTCGCCGGCGCGATAGGAGTGCTTGAGGCGCCCGTGCGACGTCATCCGCACACTGACGAAATTGAAGGCGCGCTCGGCCGCGGCGAGCCAGTCGGGCCGATCGAAGGCGTCGGCGGCTTTCGCCAGCGCGGCGATCATCAGCCCGTTCCAGTCGGCGAGCACCTTGTCGTCGAAGCCTGGGCGGACGCGCGACGCGCGGCGCGCCAGAAGTTTCTCGCGCATTAAGGTTAACCGGGCTTCGGTGCCGGCCTCGCTTAGCTCCAAGTTGTTGATCCGATTGAGAATAGTATGACCTTCGAAATTGCCGCCCGGCGTCACGTCGTAGATCTCGGCGAAGAGGCGCGCATCCTCAGCGCCCAGCACCTCCTCGATCTCGGCCGCGCTCCACACGTAGAACTTCCCCTCCTCGCCCTCGCTGTCGGCGTCGAGCGAGGAGGCAAACCCGCCCTCCTCCGTCACCATCTCGCGGAACAGCCAATCCACCGTCTCGCGCACGCGCGCGGCCAACAGCGGCGACTTCGTCTCGCGCCATAGCTCGGTCATCAGCTCGAGCAGCAGCGCGTTGTCGTAGAGCATCTTCTCGAAATGAGGCACGAGCCAGCGCTCATCGACGCTGTAGCGGGCGAAGCCACCGCCGAGATGATCGTAGATGCCGCCTTGCGCGATGTGAGTGAGCGTGTGCGTCACCGCCTCGAGCGGATCAGGCAGCCCGTAGCGGAGCCCGGCGCGCCACAGGAAATTGAAGAATTGCACTTGCGGAAATTTCGGCGCGCCTTTGATGCCGCCATGCGTCGGATCGACGAGCTGGAGCAGGCGCCGCGCAAGATCTGCGAGCGCCGCGTCGCCGGGGATCGCGTCGGGGCCGGCGTCCGCCCCCCGATCGAATTTCGGCGCGAGCCGGTCTTTCAGCGCGTCGGCGTTCTGCCGCACCTTCACCTGCTCCTCGCGATAGATGCGGGCGATCTCCTTCAGCACATTGGTGAAGGCCGGCCGGCCGTAGCGCGCCTCTCTCGGAAAGTAGGTGCCGCCCCAGAACGGCTCGGCGTCGGAGGTGAGGAACATGGTGAGCGGCCAGCCGCCCTGCTCGCCGAGCTCGTGCAGCGCCGCCATGTAGATGGCGTCGACGTCGGGACGCTCCTCGCGGTCGACCTTGATATTGACGAAGAGGTCGTTCATCACGCGCGCGGTCTCTTCGTCCTCGAAGCTCTCATGCGCCATCACGTGGCACCAATGGCAGGCGGCGTAGCCGACCGAGAGCAGGATCGGCTTTCCCGTCCGCTTGGCCTCGGCGAGCGCCTCAGGCCCCCACGCCCGCCAATGCACCGGGTTATGCTGGTGCTGAAGCAGGTACGGGCTCGTCTCGCGACCGAGGCGGTTTCCCTGCGTCGCGCGTTCCTGTAAGGGGGCGTCTGTCATCAGGCCTCCAATCGCCTCTACAATAACCCACTCCGGCAGCAACTCGCCCAACGATGCAAGCTCAAGGTCCCCAATTTCGACGCACGCGTCAGCGTACCCCGTCTGAATACCTCCCCCTCGTGGGGAGGTCGGCGCGCCGTCGCGCTCAAGTAGCGAAGCGTAGCGCAAACTCAATGGCGCGCCGGGTGGGGGGCGAGCGCATCACCCTGCCCGGCTCATCCGGCCGATGGCCGGCTGAGCCACCCTCCCCATCAAGGGGAGGGATGCAGGCGAGTGGTCTCCAGTTTCGACGGCCGTTGCAGTCTTCTCCCCGCTCCCCCTTTGAGGGGGAGCACGCGCGCCTCTTTGGCGCGCGGAGGGGGGTAAACCACGCAATAAGTTTTTCGTTTGAACCCCCCTCCCCAACCCTCCCCCTCAAGGGGGGAGGGAGAGGGTCCGTGCAGTGACCCAGCGCGACACCATCTGCGCGCTGGCAAGCGCTCCGGGACGGGCCGGCGTCGCCGTGATCCGCATCTCGGGGCAAGCGGCGGGGGACACGTTGCGCGCGCTTTGCGGTCCGCCGCCGCCGCCGCGCCAGGCGAGCTTGCGCAAGGTCAAGAACCCGGGGACCGGCGAGGTGCTCGATCGCGGGCTCGCGCTCTGGCTGCCGGGTCCTGCGAGCTTCACCGGAGAGGACATCGCCGAGCTGCACATCCATGGCGGCCGCGCCGTGGTCGGCCGCGTCATCGACGCCTTGCTGTCGCTCAAAGGCGTGCGGCTCGCCGAGCCCGGCGAGTTCGCCCGCCGCGCCTTCGAGAACGGGCGGATCGATCTCACCGAGGTCGAGGGGCTTGCCGATCTCATCGCCGCCGAGACCGAGGCGCAAGCGCGCCAGGCGGTCGCCCAAGCCGAGGGTGGGGCGCGGGCACTCTACGAGTCGTGGCGCGAGGAGCTGATCAAGGCGCAGGCGCTCGCCGAGGCAGGGCTCGACTTCGCCGACGAAGCCGATGTCGCCGCCGATGCCGCGGTGCAAGCCGACGCTTCAGTCGCCAAGCTGCTCAGTGCAATTTCACACCACCTCAAAGACCGGAGAGGCGAACGCCTCCGCGACGGCTTCCGCGTGGTGATCGCCGGACCGCCAAACGCCGGCAAGTCGAGCCTGCTGAACGCGCTCGCTCGCCGCGACGCGGCAATCGTGTCGGAGGAGGCGGGGACAACCCGCGATGTCATCGAGGTCCATCTCGACCTCGCCGGCTTGCCGGTGATCGTCACCGACACTGCGGGGATAAGGGAGGCTGAGGGCGCGGTCGAGGCTGAGGGTGTGCGGCGGACGCTGGCGCGAGTCGGTGACGCCGATCTCGTCCTCTGGATGGTCGATGCCACCGATCCGCAATGGGAGCCCAAATATGCGGATATCCTCGTAAATGCCGTAAATATCCGGGTATTGAACAAGGTAGATCTGGTCAAATCCTTGCAAATCGCCGATGGCGTGGCGCTGTCGGCCAAGACCGGCGAGGGCGTGGCCGAACTCGTTGGACTCCTTAAGAAACGCGCCGAGGAGGGGCTTGCTGTCGGCGAGCCTGCGGTGATCACGAGAGCCCGCCACCGGGCCGAGCTCGAAGCCGCTGCGGAAGCCCTTTCCAGGTTCCGCGAGGAGCGGGGAGGGCCTGAGATCAAGGCCGAGGAGCTCCGCATCGCCGCCCGCCATCTCGGCCGCCTGACCGGCCGGATCGACGTCGAGGAGGTGCTCGGCGCCATCTTCTCCGAGTTCTGTATCGGCAAGTGATTCAATAGCTTGATGGTTCGAGACGTGCCCTTTGGGCGCTCCTCACCATGAGGGCCTATACCCTCACCCTGAGGAGGGCCGTAGGCCCGTCTCGAAGGGGTGAGGCTCGAATTGATTCACGTGAAACATTGGCAGCCGCTTTGACGGCAGGCCCGGAACACATTAGGTACAGGCCCCATGAACAAAGCGCGGAATTCCAAGGCTTACGACGTCATCGTCATTGGCGGCGGCCATGCCGGCTGCGAGGCTGCTGCTGCTGCGGCGCGGACAGGCGCGCGCACGGCGCTCGTCACCCACAGCCTCGCCACCATCGGCGAAATGTCCTGCAATCCGGCCATCGGCGGGCTCGGCAAGGGGCACCTGGTCCGCGAGATCGACGCGCTCGACGGGCTGATGGGCAAGGTGGCCGATGCCGCCGGCATCCAGTTTCGCGTGCTGAACCGGAGCAAAGGCCCGGCGGTGCAGGGCCCCCGCGCCCAGGCCGACCGCAAGCTTTACCGCCAGGCCATGCAGGCGGCGATCCGCGCCACGCCGAACCTCGAAATCATCGAAGCCGCGGTCGAGGACCTCATCGTCGAGCAAGGCACCGCCGCCGGCATCGTCACCGCCAATGGTTGCCGCATCTCTGCCGGCGCCGTGGTGCTGACCACCGGCACTTTCCTCAACGGGCTCATCCATATTGGCGAGCGGAAGATTCCCGCGGGTCGCATCAACGAAGCGCCGGCGCTCGGGCTCTCGACCCGCCTCTATGGTCTCGGCCTGCGCATGGGCAGGCTCAAGACCGGCACGCCGCCACGCCTCGACGGAAGCACGATCAACTGGGATGGGCTGCAAGTGCAGCATGGCGACGATCCACCTCAACCATTTTCATTCCTGACGAAGTCAATCTCGACGCCGCAGGTAGTCTGCCACATCACCCACACCAATGAAGCGACCCACGCCATCATCGCCGCCAACCTCGCCCGCGCGCCGATGTACTCGGGCGACATCAGAAGCGTCGGCCCGCGCTATTGTCCCTCCATCGAGGACAAGGTGGTGCGCTTCAAGGAGCGCGAGCGGCACCAGATCTTCCTCGAGCCAGAGGGTCTCGACGACGACACCGTCTATCCGAACGGCATCTCGACCTCGCTGCCCGAGGATGTGCAGTCTGCCTTTCTCGCCACGATCCCCGGCCTCGAGCAGGCACGCGTGAAGCGGCCCGGCTACGCTATCGAATACGACTATGTCGATCCGCGTGAGCTGACGCCCGGACTCGAAGTGAAAGCTGTGCCGCGGCTGTTTCTCGCCGGCCAGATCAACGGCACCACCGGTTACGAGGAAGCCGCGGGGCAGGGGGTGCTCGCCGGCATCAACGCGGCGCGCGCGGCGGGAGGCGCGCGCGATCCGTTCATCGTGACGCGCGCCGACGGCTATCTCGGCGTGATGATCGACGACCTTGTGACACGAGGCGTGGCCGAGCCCTATCGCATGTTCACGAGCCGCGCTGAGTATCGCCTTACGCTC
>NZ_JBOHJB010000140.1:0-5557 GCF_050728395.1 Methyloceanibacter sp. | reverse complement strand
CTCCGGCGACAAGACGAGCGTCTTCCGTCCATAGGCCGCGAAATAGAGGATGGCAAGCGCGTACCAGATCGCCACGCCGATCACACCGGTGCGATATACGGGATCGGCGAGCTGGAAGCCAATGGTGACGAGCGCGATGATCACGGTGAGCGCCGCCCCGGCCACGCCGACCGGGCTGCGATAGGGCCGCTCGATGTTGGGAAAGCGGCGGCGAAGCTGGATGAAGGTGAGGCCCTGCAACAAATAGGAGATCATGGCTCCGAACACCGCCATGTTCAGCAATACGCCGCCGATGAACGAGCCGGCCGCTTCTCCGCCCATGGCGAACCACACGACCAACATCACCGCGAGCCCGACCACGGCGCCGGCCATCAGCGCGATGTTCGGCGTCTTGTGCTCGCCATGGGTCACCGACAGGAAATGCGGGAAGTAGCCCGCCCGCGACAGCGAGTAGATCTGCCGCCCGTAGGCGAAGATGATGGCGTGGAAGCTTGCCACCAGCCCGGTGACGGCGGCCAAGGCCAGCGCGTTCGCAGCTTCGGTCCGGAAGATCACGCGGAAGCCGTCGAGGATCGGCTCGGCCGAGGTGCCGAGCGCGAAGGCGCCGTGCACGGTGGCGAACGCACCGCTCGCGTCGGCGACCTGGCGTTCGATCGGAATTGACGGGTTGAACAACAGAATAAGGAAGCCGAGCGCGATCAACGTGAACATGCCGAGCATGATGCCTCTAGGCATGTCGCGCTTGGGGTCCGCCGACTCTTCCGCCGCGAGCGGCAACTGCTCGATGGCGAGAAACAGCCAGACCGCAAAGGGCATGGCGGCAAGGACGCCGTATATCCCGAACGGCAGGAACGGACCATGGCCTTGAGGCAACTCGATCGCCGCTCCGGTCGCCGGGTCGGCGCCGATGTTCAACGCGTATTTGCCGAAATCGAAAAACGGAAGCGCGCTCACGAAGAACACGATCAGAATGCCGATGGCGAGCAGGGTCATGATGATGGTGACCATGAACGACAGCTCGACGCCGCGGATGTTGAGCCCGACAAAAATGACGTAACCGAACATCCACCAGAGCGGTTGGAACGCGGCGGGCGTGTCGAAAATCGCCGTGAGATAGGTGCCGATGAAGTACACGATCACCGCCGGCGTCAGCACATATTCGATGTTCTCGGCGACGCCTGTGATGAAGCCGCCCCACGGCCCGAAAGCGGTGCGCGCGAAGGAATAGGCGCCGCCGGTATGGGGCAACGCCGGGCTCATCTCGGCGATGGAATAAGTCAGGCCGAGATACATGATGGTGATGATGATGGTGCCGAGGAACATGCCGCCCCAGCCGCCGACGGTGAAGCCCAGGTTCCAGCCCGAGAAATCGCCCGAGATGACCGCGGCGACGCCGAGCGCCCACAGCGACATGACCCCTGCGTGGCGCCTGAGCTCGCGCTGATTGAAATAGTCCTCGCCGGGAACGTGATAGGAAATCCCGCCTTCGTGCCGCTTCTCCGTCATCGCGCCGGTCCCTCTCTCGCGAATTCGCCGCACCTTAGTCCAACTGCGGCAGTTGCACCACGCCGGTTCGGCTCGGAGCCGGCGAAGGGCAGCGCAAAGAGACTTAAATCTTAGGCTTTTTTCAGCTCGAAGGCGGTTGTACGAGCGCCGATTAGAAGGCCCCGAAGATATTCTGCATGAACTGTTTGGGCGCGGGCTTTGCCGGGGCGACGGCGGCCGGTTGAGCTGGAGGGCTGCCAACCGGTTTCGGAGCCGTGCCCGCGGCCTTGGCCTGCTTCTGTTTGCCCTTCTTCTTGGCAGGCTGTTCCACCTGCGGCGCGGCAGACTGAGGCGGTGCCGCCGCCGGAGTGCTGGCACGATCGGCGCCGAGGAGCTGTCCCAATCCTTGCACCACACCCTGGGAGCCCTGGTCGGCTTGGATCAGATCCTCGATCGATCCGCCGGCCTTCCCCTTCACCAATCCGGCGATACCGCCAGTGCTGCTCAACGCGCCGCCAAGGCCGTCAGCGCTCGGCAGCTTGACCAAGCCTCCGCCGAGCTTGCTCAACTTCTCATAGGCGGCTTGCGGATTTTCCAGGATGCCGGCGATGTCGGGATAGATCGAGGGCGCGGCCCATGGCCCATTGATGGCGACCGGCACGCCGAGGCCCTGAAGGTCGTTCTTGCCGCCCTGGCCCTGGAGGCTCGCCACCACCTGCGGGTCGACGCGGAAGTTGAGGGTCTGCGCCGGAAGGTCGACGGTGCCGGCACCGGCCATGCGCACGAGCGGGCCGCTGAGATGAAGATCGCTCGTCTGGGCTTTGCCTTGCGCGATTTTGAAATTCGCGCCGAGCGAGGCGAAGTCGGTCTTCTCAGCCTCACCCGACTGCCACCCCGACAAGGTCGCCGAGCCGAGATTGCGCACCATCTTGGCGACATTGATGCCGCGAATGGCGCCGTCGCTGAATTCGAGACCAGCAGTGCCATTCAACGCCGAGACCATCGCCCGCTGGCTTGCGCCGTTCGTAACGAGATCGACGGCGATGGCCGCCTTGCCTTCGATGCGCTCGAAGGCCGCCGCGTCGTCGAGGAACGGATAGGCGTCGAGATTGGAGAGCGAAAAGCGGAAGGCCTCAACCGGAGTCTTTCCGGTCGCATCGACGCTTAGGACCCCGGTACCGACGCCGCCATAGAGCTGGAAATTGGGCAGTTCGAGTTTGAGCTTGCCGCCGGCCACTCCCGCGCGGATGCCGATGGGACCGGTTTTGATCGTGCCGTAGCTCAACCGATCGACACTGAGATTGACCTGGGCATTGACGGCCTTGAGGCCGGAGAAGTCGATTTTGGCGTCACTCCAACCGCTTGCCCCGTTATCGGGGCCGGCGGGCGCCTTGCCGTTTCCGCCAAGCAAGCCATCGACGTTGAGGCTGTCGCCATTGAGCGACGCCTTGATCTGGGGAACGGTGCCGGAAAGGTTTGCCGAGACCGCGCC
Source organism: Methyloceanibacter sp. (assembly GCF_050728395.1). Lineage (GTDB taxonomy): Bacteria > Pseudomonadota > Alphaproteobacteria > Rhizobiales > Methyloligellaceae > Methyloceanibacter. The sequence goes on along the minus strand of NZ_JBOHJB010000140.1, from coordinate 2,580 downwards.
GCGCAGCGTCGTTTCACCGGCCCTCGCCCTCAAGCCGTCAAGCGCGAGCACGTCGCCGGTATAGGTGGCAGTGCCCATCAGCGCGAGCTTCAGGGGGAAGTAGGCAGGAGCATCCACGTCGAACAGAAGCTGGGCTGCTTCTCCGTCAAGGAACGGCCCGAAGCTTGAGATTGAGCCGGTCACGCCGAGCGGCTGACCGTCGAACCTTGCTTTGACGTCGAGCGATAGGGAAGCGTCGAAGGCAGGAAGCGAGGCTGTGAGGTTCAAGCCGTCGATGCGCTTGCCTGGCGCCCCGCCCTCGCCGCGCAGGATCAGCGTGCCGTCCTCGATGCGCAGGCTGTCGAGGCTGAGGGTCTGGAGCGCCGCGGCGATCGACGCCCCGCCCCCGGGCTTTTCACTCCGCTCGGCGCCCGCAGTCTTGTCGCCCGTAGTCTTGGGGCTTGCTTCCGGCATGGTGACGATCGGGCCGATCAGCGCGATCTCGGTGAGCTGGACCTTGCCGCTGAAGAGTGGCGCCACGGCGAGGCCAAATCGGAGCTCTTTCGCCGTCGCCAAATCGACGGTGCCGGCGCCTTTCGTTTGCGCCACACCGACATCCTCGGCCACGAGCTTGAGCGTCGGGAAGGCGGAGATGTGCAGGGACCCGTTGACCGTGAGGCGATAGCCGGTCGCTTCCTCGATCTCGGCGAATAGCTTGTTCCGCACATCCTCGGCGGAAATGAACAGGGGGGCGACAAAGACGACGGCCAGGCCGACGGCGACGATGGCCGCGAGGCTCCACAACACGAGACGCAATTTCCCCTCCAAGGGCAGGAGTCCAATTGCTTAACCCTACCCTCGGGAGTCCTAAAAAACCGGTAACCATCAAATCATTAGCCGCCGCTCAGCCACGACGGCCAGAACGAGCCTTCAGCATCCGACTGGTCCGCCCTGGCCCGCCGTGTCTTGCTCCCGGCGTAAACCCAGCCGCTCTCCGACGTCGCGGGGTTGGTCACCTTCACCCAGCCGCGTTTCCGCCCCATGACCTCGAGCTTGCTGCCCTTGGCGACCACGCTGATCACCTCCGCCGACGATGTCGGTCCTTTGCGCAGATTGACGAACTCCGGCGCAATCCACGCTTTGGCATCGCCATCGCCGTCCTGCGAAGGCAGAACGTGCGCCGGCGGGGCCAGTGGTGTGTCCGGCGTGGTGAAGACCTCCTCGACACCGCTTGCTCCGAGAAGCTGCTGGGTCTTTCCATCCCATGCGGCGACGTCGACAAGGTTTGGGTCGTAGATGTGTTCCGGCACCGGCGCCTGACCCTGGGCAGAATCGTTAGCCCCAGGATCGGACGCCGCCGCCACCTTTAAGGTTGTCTCGGTCCCGGCAAGGATTTCGCCGTCGGCTGCAACGAGCTTGACCCGGAGCTTGCTCTCGCCGCTCGCAGCCTTGGGCAGCGCGATCCGCAAATCGCCGATTTCGTCCGTCCTCAGGTTCCATTCCGCCTCGCCATAGGGACGCCCGGCCGACAAGGTTGCGCCGTGCGGCAGCCCGGCGATGGCGATGACGCTGCGGGCAGGCAATGCACCTGCGTGGTCGAGCGCGACGGCGAAGGGTGTTTCGCCGCCGGCCTCAGCGTCGAGCGCGTCAGGCGCGCTGAGAGCGAGCGCTCCAACGGCGGCGACCTGCTTCGACTGAACCCGGTCGGGCACCGGCATGGTTGCGGCAAGAGATGCCTTGGCCGCCGGCGATGGTACGCTTTCAGCGTGGGCGCCGGTCGACCACGGCGTCTTGATCGCGCCGAGCCACAGCATGGCCCCGAGCGTCAAGCTCGGAAGCAGCGCGACGGCGATGAGCACGGCGATGAGCGTCCGCATCCCCGACGCTGAAGCAAGGATGGGTGACCACGGGACCTTCTGGTCGAATGGCTGATCCTTGGACGCGACTTTCGGTGCCGCCTCCTCTGGCGCCGCGTCAGATTGGGTGCCGGGCGAGCCGGGCGCACCAGGTGCGAAGCGCTCGGCGATCCGTGCGAGCGCCTTCTGATCCGCGCCCGAGATATGGGGCTTCGGTTGCGACTTCGGACGTGTCTGTCGCCGCGCCGTCAGGCTGATCATGTCGGCCCCGGGCCGGGAAACGCGTGGCGGCAGCACACTGTCAGGCGAGTTGAGCTTAGGGTAACCCATGGGGACCTCCCATGTTGGCGGCGTTGAGCACAAAGTCAGGGTCGGACAGCCGTCCGGAAGCGGCAGCTTCCTCGGCTGTCTGTGAAAGGACGCCATTTACCGGAACGCGCAGAAGGCAGCGCCACCAACCCATAGACGCAGCAACCCCGTGCCCAGAAAAGCACCACAAAACGCTTCTGTACTGTCGCCGCTGCATTCCCTCTTCGAGTGCCCTAACGAGGAAGGCGCCTAGGCGGTTCCATCCTTAGGCAAAAATTGGGGTGGGTTGACGGCCGCAGTGCGGGCAGGAAGCGCCCCATCGCCACAATTCGCCTACGTTTCCGCGATAGGCCCTACGCGCGACGCCCTCCAAACGCGCACGTCTCCCAAGTTTTCGGCCAATTTTTGGGGGGAATCGGGGTATGGAAAACCGCCC
>NZ_JBOHJB010000139.1:0-5770 GCF_050728395.1 Methyloceanibacter sp. | reverse complement strand
CAGTCAGGCTGAGGCTCGACTTGGTTGAGCGTTTCGTGCGCGCACATCGGCCGGACGTGCTCTGCCTCCAGGAGATCAAATGCGTCGACGGGAGCTTTCCCGAGCTGCCGGTCCGCGCGCTCGGCTTCGAGCATATCGCCGTCGCCGGGCAGAAGGGCTATCACGGCGTGGCGATTCTTTCCCGTATTCCCTTCGCCCGCGTCGAGCGCCGCGACATTTGCGGGCGCGGCCATGCGCGACATCTTTCCGTTGTGCTCGATAGCGGCGGATCGCAGGCGAAGCCGCTTCTCTTGCACAATGTTTACGTGCCCGCCGGCGGCGATTTGCCTGACCCTGCGCTCAATCCGAAGTTCCGCCACAAGCTCGATTTCCTCGAAGCCATGGAGGCTTGGTTTCGCGGCCTGCGCGGCAAGCGGACCAATCGCATGATCATGGTCGGCGATCTCAACGTGGCGCCGCTGCCGACCGATGTGTGGTCGCACAAGCAGCTCTTGAAAGTGGTGAGCCACACGCCTGCCGAGGTCGAGCGCTTCGAGCGCATGCGAGCCGCGCACGATTGGGTGGACGTGATGCGCCGCCACGTGCCGGCGGAGGAGAAGCTCTTCACCTGGTGGAGCTACCGCAATCGCGATTGGCGCGCGTCGAACCGCGGCCGCCGCCTCGATCACATCTGGACGACTTCCGCGCTCGACGGAGCCGCAACTTCGATGCGTGTGCTTGACGAGGCGCGCGACTGGCCGCGCACGTCGGACCACGTTCCGGTCATCGCCGATTTCGAGATTTCGTGACCCGTCATGCCCGGACTTGATCCGGGCATCCATTCCGTTACGGCTCAGCGCGCCGAAGCGGCAGTGGAATGGATTGCCGGGTCAAGCCCGGCGATGACGAAGGGGAAGCGCGCCGGCTACGGGACGAGCTTATAGCCGCCGGTCTCGGTGATCAGCAGCTCGGCCTGCGACGGATCCTTCTCGATCTTCTGACGCAGGCGATAGATGTGCGTTTCCAGCGTGTGCGTGGTGACGCCGGCGTTATAGCCCCACACCTCGTGCAGCAGCACATCGCGCGTGACCACGCGCTCGCCGGCGCGATAGAGATATTTGAGAATCGAGGTTTCCTTCTCGGTGAGCCTGATCTTGCCGCCGCCGCCGTCGACCAGCAATTTCGACGCCGGCTTGAAGGTGTAAGGCCCGATGGTGAAAACGGCGTCCTCGCTCTGCTCGTGCTGGCGGAGCTGGGCGCGAATGCGGGCGAGCAGCACGCCGAGCTTGAACGGCTTGGTGATGTAGTCGTTGGCGCCCGACTCAAGGCCGAGGATGGTGTCGGAATCGGTGGCTTGTCCCGTCAACATGACGACCGGCCCCTTGAACCCGCTGCGGCGGAGCAGCTTGCAGGCCTCGCGCCCATCGAGATCTGGGAGACCAACGTCGAGCAGCACGAGATCGACATGGCCGTTGCGCGCAAGCTTGAGCCCCTCCGACGCGTTGGCCGCGAGCAGCGTATCGAACTCCTCATGCAGCGAAAGCTGCTCGCTCAAGGAGTCGCGAAGCTCGTCATCGTCGTCGATGATCAGGATCTTGCGCGCATTGCCCATGGCTGTCCCCGCGTGAACTCCGAGGCCTCCAGTAATAAGGGGGGCCTTCCCATTGGACAAGCGTGTCGGTTAGCTTCACCGGGCAAGAAAAAGGCCAATTGGCTATGAGACTTAAGCGAGACATCGCGCTCCGGCGCGCACCCGGAAATCCAAGCGAGGGCCGCCTTGCCTTGGCGCATGGCGTGCGGCGCGCGGCGCTCGGCCGGAGCGGCATCAAGGCGTTGAAGCGCGAGAGCGACGGCGCGACACCGCCTGGCCGCTTTCCCGTTCGCCAGGTGCTCTATCGCGCCGGCCGTGTAACGAGGCCGAGGACGCAATTTCCGATCCATGCCATCGGGCCCAACGACGGCTGGTGCGAGGATCCTGCGGACCGCAACTACAACAAGCTCGTTAGGCTCTCTACGCGAACGCATGCCGACAGCTTGTCTCGTGCCGACCATCTCTACGATCTCGTCATCGTGCTCGGTTATAACGACCGCCCGCGGGTGAGGGGACGGGGCAGCGCCATCTTCGTGCATCTTGCCCGTCCAGGTTATGCTCCGACGGCAGGCTGCATCGCGCTCTCTCGACATGATCTCTCCATGCTGCTGTCAGAGCTGCGGCGCGGGTCGGCGATTGTCGTGATGTAAGACGTCAATCCTCGTTCCCGTCGCGCGCGCCGAAGATGGCGGTGCCGATGCGTACATAGGTGGCGCCGAAGGCGATGGCCTTCTCGAAGTCACCGCTCATGCCCATGCTCAGCTCCTTCAGCCCGAGACGCGCGGCGATCTTGGCGAGCAGCGCAAAATGCATGGCAGGCTCCTCGTCGAGTGGCGGGATGCACATCAGGCCTTCGATCGGAAGGCCGTATTCGTCACGGCATCGGGCCACAAAGGCGTCAGTCTCACTCGGAAGGACGCCAGCCTTTTGCGGCTCCTCGCCGGTATTCACCTGCACGAGCAGGCGCAGGAGCTTTCCCGTGCGTTTCATCTCCTCGGCAAGCGCCGCCGCGATCTTGGGGCGGTCGACACTCTCGATCACGTCGAACAGCTGCACCGCTTCACGCACCTTGTTCGATTGCAGCGGGCCGATCAGATGAAGCTCGAGATCGGGATGACGCTCTTGCAGCGCCGGCCACTTCGCCTTCGCTTCCTGCACACGATTCTCGCCGAAGCGGCGCTGACCTAGATGAATCGCTTCTTCAATGGCGTGCTCAGGCACGGTCTTGCTGACGGCAATCAGCTTGACGGAGGCAGGATCCCGGGTGGCACGCCGCGCCGCATCGGCGATATCGCGCTGGACTGCATGGAGGGGGGAAGCGAGGCCGGCGTCGTCCGTCACCTTTGCACGCCTGATTGCTCGAACGCGCCGGCAATGTCCGGCTTGATGGCCTTGGCGGCGGCGATGTCGTCGGCGCCGCTTGCATCGCCCTTTTTCTGCTTGGCAGTACCGCGCCCGTAAAGCGCCGTGGCGCGTTTGGTGTCGAGCTGCAAGGCAATGTCGTAATCGGCGATCGCCTTGTCCATCTGGCCTTGGCTGAGATAGGCGAAGCCGCGGCTCTCGAAGGCACTCGCATTTTTCGGACCGATATCGATGGCCGCACCGTAGTCCTCGATCGCGCGCTCGACCTCGCCCTTGCTGAAATTGACTCGGCCGCGGTTGAAATAGGCGATGGCCGATGTCGCATCGAGGGAGATCGCCTTGTCGAAATCGCGCAGCGCGTATTCGAAGTCGCCGCGCCGCGCATAAGTGAGCCCGCGGGCGACATATCCGGCGGCCTGGTCAGGCTCGAGCTCGAGAACGCGGTTGTTGTCCTCGAGCGCACGCTCATAGGCGCGCATGTCGGCGTAGAGCGCGGCGCGGTTGCTCAAGGCCTTGACGTTGCGCGGATCGCGTTCGATCGCGGAGTCGTAGTCGCCAATGGCGCGGTCGGTGTCCTTCTTTGCTTCGTAGGCAATGGCGCGGCCGTAATAGGCGGCGGCGTTGCCGGCATCGAGCGCAAGCCCGTCACCGAAATCGCCGATCGCCTTGTCGTAGTCCTGTTGCTGGAGATAGGCGCCGGCGCGGCGGAAATAGGTCAAGGCGCGCTCACGAGCCTCGCCGGACTTGCCGTCAATCAACGCGGTGCAGCCGCCGATCTGCTGCGGAAGCGTGGGACTTCCTTGCCCCTTGCACCAGGCGAGGTTCTGATCGCTGTCGGCTCGTGCCGGGAGCGGCATTGCCGCCGCCAGCACCGACGCGCAACTGAGAAGAAGGACGCGAGGCATTTGACGTGCATGGGCTTGCGGTTTGGCTGTTCGATCGGCCACCATGACCGCACTTTGCGCATGACGAGGGCGCGCGGCAAATCACGCTGTCGTTGCCGGGCTTAAGATTGACCGGACTTCGGCTTTCGTGGCCTAGTCGGCGCAAATTTGGACCACAGCAGCAGATCATGACCATCAATCGCTACGATCCGCGCGAAGCGGAGCCACGCTGGCAGAGGCTCTGGGAGAGCCAAGGGCTGTTCCATGCGAGCGAGAATGACCCGCGCCCCAAATACTATGTTCTCGAAATGTTCCCATATCCTTCCGGGCGCATCCATATGGGTCATGTGCGCAATTACACCATGGGCGACGTGGTGGCGCGCACCATGCGCGCCCGCGGGCACAACGTGCTCCACCCCATGGGCTGGGACGCGTTCGGACTGCCGGCGGAGAACGCGGCAATAGAGCGTGGCGTCCACCCCGCCAAATGGACCTACGACAACATCGCCACCATGCGCGGCCAGCTCAAGAGCATGGGCCTGTCGCTCGACTGGAGCCGCGAGATCGCGACCTGCGACCTCGACTACTACCATCAGCAGCAGAAGCTGTTTCTCGACCTGCGGAAAGCCGGCCTGGTCGACCGCAAGAAGCGAAAGGTGAATTGGGACCCGGTCGATCACACCGTGCTCGCCAACGAGCAGGTGATCGACGGACGCGGCTGGCGCTCAGGCGCGCTCGTCGAGCAGCGCGAGCAGCCCGAATGGGTGTTCAAGATCACCGACTACGCGCAAGACCTGCTCGATGCGCTTGGCACCCTCGACCGCTGGCCGGACAAGGTGCGGCTGATGCAGGCGAATTGGATCGGCCGCTCGCAAGGGCTGCTGATCCGCTTCGCCTTGGCGAGGGGCGAGGCGCCTCGCGGGCACGACATCATCGAAGTGTTCACCACGCGTCCCGACACGCTGTTCGGCGCAAGCTTCATGGCGATTGCACCAGACCATCCTCTGGCCAAGGCGATCGCGATGCGCGACCCGAAGGCAAACGCCTTCATTGCCGAATGCCAGCACCACGGCACGAGTGCGGCCGAGATCGAGACGCAGGAGAAGAGGGGATACGACACCGGCCTGCGGGTGAAACATCCAGTCATCGAAGGCGCCGAGCTTCCGGTGTTCATCGCCAATTTCATCGTCATGGAGTACGGCACCGGCGCCATTTTCGGCTGCCCGGCGCATGATCAGCGCGACCTCGAATTTGCCAGGGCCTATCGCCTTCCGGTGATCCCGGTGGTGCTGCCGCCTGGCGCCGGTGCCGAGAGCTTTGCGATCGGCGATGAGGCCTATACCGGCGACGGCAGGCTGATCAACTCGGGCTTCCTCGACGGCCTCACCGTCGAGGCGGCAAAAGAGGCGATGGCCGACCATCTCTCAACCAAGATGCTGCACGGCGCGCCGCAAGGCGAGTGCCGTACCGAGTTCCGCTTGCGCGACTGGGGCATCTCGCGGCAGCGCTATTGGGGTTGCCCGATTCCGATGATCCATTGCGAGACATGCGGCATCGTGCCGGTGCCTGAGAAGGATCTGCCGGTGAAGCTCCCCGAGGACGTGACCTTCGGCGGCACGGGCAATCCGCTTGATCGCCATCCCACATGGAAGCATGTGATCTGCCCGAGCTGCGGCGGCCCCGCCACGCGCGAGACCGACACCATGGACACCTTCGTCGATTCGTCCTGGTACTTCGCGCGCTTCTGCTCGCCGCATGCCTCCGTGCCGGTCGACACCAATGCCGTCGGCTACTGGCTGCCGGTCGACCAATATATCGGCGGCGTCGAACACGCGATCCTGCATCTGCTCTACGCGCGCTTCTTCACCCGCGCCATGCACAAGACCGGGCATTCGCCGATCGACGAGCCGTTCAAGGGTCTGTTCACGCAAGGGATGGTCACGCATGAGACCTA
>NZ_JBOHJB010000138.1:0-5789 GCF_050728395.1 Methyloceanibacter sp. | reverse complement strand
GGCGCCACGCGGACCGCGACCCGCGCCGAGCTGCTCGCTCTCTTCGAGCACCTTGAGAGCGAGCTCGACCGGTGCGGTTTCCTGCGTCCGCCGGAGAAGCGACCCACCATGGTGCGCGCCATCCGCAACATGTTTCATCGCATGGGCGCGACCGAGCAGGACGTGCGCACCTGGCGCGGGATCGTGTCCTCGCTCAGCCGTGGCAACCGGCGCAAGCGCAAGGACGAGGGGTCATAGTTCTGCCCCGTTTCTGCTATTGCGATGACCCTTGAGGATGATTAGCTTCCGGGCACCGCAGGGAGAGGGGCAATCAATGCGAGTTGCGTGGATTGGATGGGGCGGGGCAGCGCTCGCGCTCTTGGCCGGAGGGCCGCTTAACGCCGCGGACCAGGCCGGCGTCCACTACGTTGCCGAGGAGCTTGGCAACCGCACCAAGCCTGCCGATGCAGGGCAAGGCGCCTCCAAAGGGCTCAGCGACAGCGCCGTTCGCGTGATGTCGACCTTCGCGCTCTCCATCGTTCCCGACCAAGTGCCGGCAGGGCCTGGCGGGCAGATGATCAAACTGGATAAATCCGACCCCAACAAATATCTCATTCCTCTCGACGATGCGCGCCAGATCATCCGCGTCGCCACGCGCTCGGCCTACGCCGAGGTCTGCCAGCTCCCCGAGTTCGAAAAGGCGAATTTCGACGCGCTGATTCGGAGCGAGAAGCTGCGCGGCTGGACCGCACAGCAGATGATGTTCATCCATGCCCTGCACACCTTCGCCACCTCCTACTTCGCCGGCAACGTCAAGATCACCGAGTCTGACGCCGGCCAATCGGAATCCTTGGCCAAGGAGGGTGCCGCCGCGGCCAACGCCGCCAAGGACGCCACCAAAGACGCCGCCACGACCATCACCACGAAGAAGCTCGAATGCGCGCCTGGGCAGAAGGAAAAGGTGACGGCGGCGATCAACACCTATGTGCAGTCGGCACCCCCGGCGCCCCCGCCCCCGCCCCCGGCAGAGGCGGCGGCGCCTCAGGCCGCTCCGGCTCCGGCTCCGGTGGCCGGCGGCGCCAATTGACACTTTCCGGGCATTCCGTGTAACAGAGCGCGGGCGGCGCTTCCTCACTCTAGGTTTGGAGCGCTCGAAGGCGAGGCCTAAAGGCGGCTTTTGCCCTTCATCGCAAATGGTTCAAGGAGCGGCCGCGCGGCAAACCAGCCGGCGAGCAAGCTCAATTCGGCTTTGGAGCTTTGAGAATGACGAAACGCGTGCACGCGAAGCATAAGATCGACCGCAGGCTCGGCGAGAATATTTGGGGCCGGCCGAAGAGCCCTTACAACAAGCGGGAATACGGACCGGGCGAGCATGGCCAGCGCCGCCGCGGCAAGCTTTCCGACTACGGCCAGCAGCTGCGCGCCAAGCAGAAGCTGAAAGGCTATTACGGCAACATCACCGAGAAGCAGTTCAAGGCGATCTACGGCGAGGCGGCGCGGCTCAGAGGCGATACATCCGAAAATCTGATCGGCCTCTTGGAGCGCCGGCTCGATGCCATCGTCTATCGCGCCAAATTCGTGCCCACGGTGTTCGCCGCCAGGCAGTTCGTGAGCCACGGCCATGTGCGGGTCAACGGCCGCCGCGTCAACATCTCGAGCTACCGCTGTCGCGAAGGCGACGTGGTCGAGGTGCGCGACAAGGTCAAGGATGTCGGCATGGTGCTCGAATCGGCGCAGAGCCCCGAGCGGGACGTGCCGGACTATCTCGAGGTGGACCACTCCAAGATGACGGCAAAGCTGCTCCGCTCGCCGACGCTGTCGGATGTGCCCTATCCGGTGATGATGGAGCCGAACCTCGTCATCGAGTTCTACTCGCGCTAGCTGGAATCAAGAACATAAAGTCTTGTCATCGCCCGGCTTGACCGGGCGATCCAGTAATCAACTGCCGACGTATTGGAGTACTGGATGCCCGCCTTCGCGGGCATGACAGTGGCCGGAGCGTGTCACCCTTCGAGACGGCCGCTCGCGCGGCCTCCTCAGGGTGAGGACCAGCGTGGGCCGCTACGCCGTCAGCGTCTGGGCGTTGTGCGCGATGCCCTTGGCGGTGAGAAGGTCCTGCAACTCGCCCGCCTGGAACATCTCGCGCACGATATCGCAGCCGCCGATGAACTCGCCCTTGACGTAGAGCTGCGGAATGGTCGGCCAGTTTGAATAGGCCTTGATGCCGTCGCGCACGCTCATGTTGTCGAGCACGTTGATATCTTTGAATTCGACGCCGAGATGGTTGAGGATCTGCGTCACCTGCATGGAGAAGCCGCATTGCGGCATCTCTCTCGTGCCCTTCATGAACAGCACGACGTCGTTGCTCGCGACCTGCTTGCCGATCCAGTCCTGAATTTCCTGCTCGCTCATCCGATTTGATCTCCTTTAGGACGGCGCCTTGGTCCTGAGCGCGAGCGCATGCAGCGCCCCGCCCATCTGACCTTTCAGCGCATCATAAACCATCTTGTGCTGCTCGACGCGCGATTTGCCGCGAAACGCTTCCGACACGACAGTGGCGGCGTAATGGTCGCCGTCACCGGCGAGGTCGTCGATCGAGACAAGCGCGTCTGGGAACCGCTCCTTGATCAGCCGCTCGATATCCGCTGCCGCCATGGACATGTGCGTCGTTTCCTTGGCTGTCCCGCCGATCCTAGCTGCCGCCCATGAAGCCCGGCAACCAGCGCTCATGCGCGGTGCGTAAGCTCGCAAGCGAAAGTGGCGCTTCGCTCGCGAGTTTCAAGGCATCCCCCGTCGCCTTTCCAATCGCCCGCGCGGGAATGCCGGCCTTGGCCGCCTCCTGCAAGATGCGTCCGGCCTCCTCTGGCGCGGCTGCGACGACGTAGCGCCCCTGGTTCTCGCCGAACCACACCGCGTGGGCCGGAAGCCCCTCGGGAGCAGCGTCGAGCGCGGCGCCACGGCCGCCGGCAAGCGCCATCTCGGCGACCGCAACCAAGAGTCCGCCATCAGAAATATCATGGACCGCGGAGACATGGCCGCCGCGGATCAGGCCGCGCACGAAATCGCCCGCTCTCAGCTCGGCAGCGAGATCGACCGGCGGCGGCGCGCCCTCGCATTTTCCGCTAGCGAGCTCCTGATAGAGCGATTGGCCGAGATGACTCCCCTCTGGCCCGATGAGGATCAGCGCATCGCCGTCCTGCTTCAGAGCCATGGTTGCCATGGCGGCGATGTTCGGGATCAGCCCGATGCCGCCGATGGCCGGCGTCGGCGGAATGGCGACGCCGTTCGTCTCGTTGTAGAGCGACACGTTCCCCGACACGACGGGGAAGGAAAGCGCCGTGCAGGCCTCTGCCATGCCCATCACCGCCTCGACGAACTCGCCCATGATCTCGGGCCGCTCCGGGTTGCCGAAATTCATGCAGTCGGTGATGGCGAGCGGATCGGCGCCGACCGCGGTCAGATTGCGCCAGCATTCGGCGACCGCCTGCTTGGCGCCCTCGCACGGATCGGCGGCGCAGTAGCGGGGCGTCACGTCACAAGAGATGGCGAGGCCCTTCACCGTGCCATGCACCCGCACCACCGCGGCATCGCCGCCGGGGCGCTGCGCAGTGTCGGCCATGACCATGTGGTCGTATTGTTCCCAGATCCAGCGGCGCGAGGAGAGGTGAGGCGAACCCATCATGGTTTCCAGCGCGCCGAGCAGGCTATTCGGCGCGGGTATATCCTCCGCCGCGATGGCGACGGGCTTCGGCTTCGGCGTCCAGGGGCGCTCATAGACAGGCGCCGCATGCGCCAGCGCCGACAGCGGAATATCGGCCTGCACGGCGCCCCCGTGACGCACCACGAGCTTGCCGGTGTCGGTGGTCCGCCCGATCACGGCGAAGTCGAGCTCCCATTTACGGAACACGCGCTCGGCTGCGGCCTCCGCACCCGGCTTCAGCACCATGAGCATGCGCTCCTGGCTCTCCGACAGCATCATCTCATAGGCGGTCATGCCGGTTTCGCGGGTCGGCACCTGGTCGAGGTCGAGCTCGATGCCGACGCCGCCCTTGTCGGCCATCTCCACCGACGATGAGGTGAGGCCGGCCGCGCCCATGTCCTGGATGCCGACGATGGCGTCCTCCTGCATCAGCTCGAGGCAGGCTTCGAGCAGCAGCTTCTCGGTGAAGGGATCGCCGACCTGCACCGTCGGGCGCTTCTCGGCGGACGCCTCGTCGAATTCGGCCGAGGCCATGGTGGCGCCGTGAATGCCGTCGCGCCCGGTCTTTGAGCCGACATAGACCACGGGCAGCCCAACGCCCTTCGCCGCCGATTTGAAGATGCGCTTGGCATCGACCAGACCGACGGTCATGGCGTTGACCAGGATGTTGTCGTTGTAGCTTGCGTCGAAATTGGTCTCGCCGCCGACCGTGGGCACGCCCATGCAATTGCCGTAGTCGCCGATGCCCGACACGACGCCGGCAACGAGGTGCCGGGTCTTGGCGTGGTCGGGCGCGCCGAATCTGAGCGCATTCATATTGGCGATCGGCCGCGCGCCCATGGTGAACACGTCGCGCATGATGCCGCCGACGCCGGTCGCGGCCCCCTGGTAGGGTTCGATATAGGAGGGGTGGTTGTGGCTCTCCATCTTGAACACGGCCGCCTGGCCGTCGCCGAGATCGACTACGCCGGCGTTCTCGCCTGGGCCTTGGATCACTTGCGGGCCCTTGGTCGGCAATTGCCTGAGCCACACGCGGGAGGATTTGTAGGAGCAGTGCTCTGACCACATCACCGAGAAGATGCCGAGCTCGGTGAGGCTCGGCTCGCGGCCGAGCACGGCGGCGAGCAGCCGGTATTCGTCAGGGGAGAGGCCATGCTCGGCGGCCAGGTCCGGCGTGATCTTCGGGGTGGGCTTGTTCATGCGGAAGGAGCTGATCGACTGGCTGCGGCGGAACCCAAAGCGCGAGCTGAAGCCCTAACGGAATGGATTGCCGGGTCAAGCCCGGCAATGACGAAATCCACTACGCGGCGAGGCTTTCCACCAGGCCTTTGAACATCTTGGCGCCGTCGGTGCCGCTCAATGCCGGATCAGCCAGCCGCTCAGGATGCGGCATCAGCCCAAGCACCGTGCGCGCCTCGTTGTAGATGCCGGCGATGTTGTTGCGCGAACCGTTGGGATTGGCTTCCGTCGTCACCTCGCCTTGAGGAGTGCAATAGCGGAAGGCGACGCGACCCTCGCCTTCGAGCCGGCCAATCGTCTCGTCATCGGCGAAGTAGCAGCCGTCCTTGTGGGCGATGGCGAACTTGACCACCTGGCCTTTATCGTAGCGGCCGGTGAAGCTCGTGTCGGTGCGCTCGACGCGGAGATGCACGTCCTTGCAGATGAACTTGAGTGTTGCGTTGCGCATCAGCACGCCTGGAAGCAGCCGCGCCTCGGTCAGCACCTGGAAGCCGTTGCAAATGCCGAGCACCGGCGTCCCCGCCTTCGCGCGGCTGATGACCTCGCGCATGACCGGGGAATGCGCCGCCATGGCCCCTGAGCGGAGATAGTCGCCATAGGAAAAGCCGCCTGGCAGAACGATGAGGTCGCTTTTCGGCAGTTCGGCGTCGCCGTGCCAGACCATGGAAGGCGGCCGTCCCGTCGCCGCCTCAAGCGCCACGGCAGCGTCGCGATCGCAATTCGATCCGGGGAAGACGATGACAGAAGCCCTCATGCAAGTTTCGCTGAGCTGCAGATGAAACTGAGCGCTCCAACCTGGTTCCGCTCCCCCCTTGCGGGGGAGCACGTTCGCGCAAGGCGCGAACGGAGGGGGGTGACGAGCGAGTCGTGT
>NZ_JBOHJB010000137.1:0-5794 GCF_050728395.1 Methyloceanibacter sp. | reverse complement strand
ATGTGGAGGCAGAGACCGCGACCTGGCTCGTCGAGCATCATCTGGTGATGAGCACCTTCGCCCAGAGCCGTGACCTGAACGACCCGAAGACCATCCGCGACTTCGCCGATCTGGTGCAGAGCCGCGAGCGGCTGAAGCTCCTGCTCGTGCTCACCGTCGCCGATCTGCGCGCCGTGGGGCCCGGGGTGTGGACCGGCTGGAAGGGGCAGCTCCTGCGCAACCTCTATTTCGAGACCGAGCCTCTGCTCGGCGGCGGTCATATCACGCTCACCCGCAGCGAGCGGGTGACGCGCGCCCAGGATGCGCTCAGAGAGAAGCTCGCCGACTGGCCGAAGACTGACCTCGAGCGCTTCATCGACCGCCACTATCCGGCCTATTGGCTCCGCACCGATCTCGACGTCATCGCCGAGCACGCGAGGCTCATCCGCGACGCCGACGCCCAGCGCAAGTCTCTGGCTATTCATATCGCGACCCACGCCTTTCGCGGCGTCACCGAGATCACCTTGCTCGCGCCGAACCATCCCCGCCTGCTCGCCATGGTGGCAGGCGCCTGCGCCGGCGCCGGCGCCAACATTGTCGATGCGCAGATCTCGACCACGCGCGACGGCATGGCACTCGATACCGTTCAGCTCGAGCGCGAGTTCGACCATGGCGAGGACGAAGAGCGGCGGGCGAAGAGGATCGCTGCCACCATCGAGAGGCTGTTGAAGGGCGAGGTGCGCCTGGCCGACGTGGTCGCCGCCAAGAAGAAGCCGAAGGCGCGGCTGTCCGCCTTCACCGTCGAGCCGCAGGTGGTGATCGACAACACTCTGTCCGACGCGCTCACCGTGATCGAGATCAACGGCCTGGATCGCCCCGGTCTCCTCTATGATGTGACGCGCGAGATCTCGGACATGAATCTCGATATCGCCTCGGCCCATATCGCCACCTTTGGCGAGAAGGCGGTCGACGTGTTCTACGTCACCGATCTGACCGGCAAGAAAATCACGAGCTCGAGCCGCGAGAGCATCATCCGCGATCGTCTGACCAAAGCCTTGACGGCGCGCTCCGCGGCGCTCGTCCCGGCCTAGACTCTATTTTGTCCTCACCGAGCCCTCATGCTGAGGAGCGGCCCAAAGGCCGCGTCTCGAAGCATGGTCGCCGGGCGGTTCCAAGTCGCGAATTGGCCTCATCCTTCGAGACGGGCGCTCGCGCCCCCTCCTCAGGATGAGGGGCGGACGCATGGCCCTTTACCGCGCCTTCGCCACCGTCGGGGCGATGACCATATGGAGCCGCGTGCTTGGCTTCGTCCGCGACGTGCTGATCGCAGCGGTGCTGGGCGCCGGGCCGATCGCCGACGCCTTCTTCGTCGCCTTCCGCGTGCCGAACCTGTTCCGCCGCCTGTTCGCGGAGGGCGCCTTCGACGCCGCCTTCATCCCGCTGTTCGCCAAGCGCTTTCATGGCGAGGGCGGCGAGGAGGGGGCCCGAGCCTTCGCCGAGCAAGCCCTAGCCGGGCTCACGCTTGCCCTTGTCGCCTTCACGCTTCTTGGCGAGTTCGTCATGCCTTGGCTCATGCTGCTGCTCGCCCCGGGCTTTGCCGCCGACCCGCAGAAATTCGACCTCGCCGTCCTGCTTGCCCGCATTGCGCTGCCCTTTCTCCTCTGTATGTCGCTGGTGGCGCTCTATTCCGGCGTTCTGAACGCGCTCGGGCGCTTTGCCGTCGCCGCTTTTGCGCCGAGCCTGCTCAATGTCGTGCTCATTCTTGTGCTGCTCATTCTGATCGCCCTCGGTGACGTGGACCAGAAAAGCGCCGCAGTGGCGCTCGCCTGGGGCATCGCCGCATCGGGCGTGTTGCAGGTGATCGTCGTCGCGGTAGCCGCGGCGAAATCGAAGATGCGGCTCTCCTTCCGCCCGCCGCGCCTCGATGCGGACATGCGCAGGCTGCTTGCACTTGCCGCCCCTGGCTTCATCGCCGGCGGCATGAACCAGATCACCGTTGTGCTCAACACCGTCATCGCCTCGCTGCAAGACCGGGTGGTGTCCTGGTTCTACTACGCCGACCGGCTGTTCCAGCTTCCACTTGGCGTCATCGGCGTCGCCGTCGGGGTG
Source organism: Methyloceanibacter sp. (assembly GCF_050728395.1). GTDB lineage: Bacteria > Pseudomonadota > Alphaproteobacteria > Rhizobiales > Methyloligellaceae > Methyloceanibacter. Next base: position 3,706 of record NZ_JBOHJB010000137.1, on the reverse strand, counting down.
GTGCTTCTCCCTGAACTCAGCCGCCGTCTGCGCTCAGGCGACCACCAAGCAGCCATGGACAGCGAGAACCGCTCGCTGGAAACGGCGCTGCTTTTGACGCTGCCGGCGGCGGTTGCCCTGTTCGTGGCGGCAAACCCCATCGTGCGCGTGCTGTTCGAGCGCGGCGCCTTCAGCGCTATCGATGCGCATTCGACCGCCGCCATGCTTGCAGCGCTCGCCCCTGGGCTGCCGGCCTTTGTGCTGATCAAGGTGTTCCACCCGGGCTTCTTCGCCCGCGAGGACACCAAGACGCCGATGATCTTTGCCGGCATCGGCATGGCCGCCAATGTCATGCTGGCACTGCTTCTGTTCGTGGTCCTCGGCGCGGTCGGCATCGCCATCGCCACCACCATTGCCGGCTGGCTCCAGGCAGCCCTGCTCGCCGGCACGCTGAAGGAGCGGGGTGAATTTGCCCTCGACCGGACCTGCAAGCGCCGACTGCCCGCAATTCTCGCCGCGAGCCTGATCATGGGCGCCGTGGTTTGGGCCCTCGTCCATGGCCTGGGCCCCTGGTTCGAGCCGGTGAATGGCACGCTGGTACAAGTCGTGGCGCTCATGCTTCTCGTCGGCAGCGGCCTTGCCGTTTACGCCGGGACCGCGGCGGCTCTCGGAGCCTTCGACGCAAGGTCCCTTCTCGCCAGACTTGGGCTTCGCTAAGCCCCGAAACGGAAAGGGTTGTCCGGCCCGGAGCACCGGTCTACGCTGCACTGCACAAAGAGGGGATCGACGCCATGCAAGGCCGCCCGCGCCGGAGCGTGCTCTATATGCCGGGCTCCAACGAACGCGCCTTGGAGAAGGCCAAGACCCTCCCCGCCGATGCCCTGATCCTCGACCTCGAGGACGCCGTGGCGCCGGACGAGAAGATCAGGGCGCGCCAACAGGTCTGCGCCGTGGTGAAAGGCGGCGGCTATGGCGCCCGCGAGGTGGTCATCCGCGTCAATGCGCTTGAGACCCCGTGGGGCACCGAGGACATTCTCGCCGCCTGCGACGCCGAGCCCGACGCCATCCTGGTGCCCAAGGTCGTGCATGCCGGCGACATCGTCAGCGTCGCCAAGATCCTGCAAGGCGTGCATGCGCCGGACAAGATCCGCCTCTGGGCGATGATGGAAACGCCGATGGCGATCCTCAACGCCCGCACCATCGCCGCCGCAGCCGTCTATGCCGAGAACCGGCTCTGCTGCCTCGTCATGGGCACCAACGATCTGATCAAGGAGTCGCGGGCCCGGGCGCTGCATGACCGCTTCGCCGTGGTTCCCTGGCTCGCCATGACCCTGCTCGCGGCGCGCGCCTACCGCCTCGACATCATCGACGGCGTCTATAACGACTTCCGCGACGACAAGGGCCTGCGCGATGAGTGCGAGCGCGGCCGGACCCTCGGCATGGACGGCAAGACTTTGATCCATCCAAGCCAGGTCGGGCCGTGCAACGAGATCTTCTCGCCGACGCAAGAGGAGGTCGACTGGTCGCGGAAAGTGATCGATGCCTTCGGCCATCCTGAGAACGAGAGGAAGGGCGTGATCGTGGTCGAGGGGCGCATGGTCGAGCGGCTGCATTTCGTCATGGCCCAGCGCACCGTGACCATCGCCGAGCAGATCCGCGAGATGGAAGGCGCCTGCGTCTGATCTGTCCGGTTGTGGAATTCCAGTGCAGCATCGTGACCCCTCTCCCCTTGTGGGAGAGGGCTTTCCGCCGCGATCTTGCGCGCGAAGCTGCGCAAGTCGCATGGCGGGAAGGGTGAGGGGTATTTGTTCGGCGGTGCTTCGCCGCTTACCCCTCACCGCGGAGGCGATGCCTCAGCGTGCTCTCCCACAAGGGGAGAGCGGGAGATCACTCTGGCGCTCTGGATCACTATCGAGCTAGTCGCCTAGTGCCGGGCAGAGGGGTGCTTGCGCCTGCCTCACGCCCAAGCCATAACCGGGTCGACAAGGGCGAGCCAATGCAAAAGACCAGAACCAAGACCCGCGTATTCTCGGGCGTTCAGCCCACCGGCAATCTGCATCTCGGCAACTATCTCGGCGCCATCACCCGTTTTGTGGCGCTGCAGGCTGAGCACGACTGCCTTTATTGCGTGGTCGACCTCCACGCCATCACCGTGTTCCAGGACCCCGACGAGCTCAAGCACAACACTCGCGAAGTGACGGCGGCCTTCATCGCCTCAGGGATAGATCCGGCACGGCACATCATCTTCAATCAGAGCCAGGTGTCGGGCCACGCCGAGCTTGCCTGGATCTTCAATTGCGTGGCGCGCCTCGGCTGGCTCAACCGCATGACCCAGTTCAAGGAGAAGGCGGGCAAGGACCGCGAGAATGCGTCCGCCGGGCTCTATGTCTATCCCAACCTGATGGCGGCCGACATTCTGCTTTATCACGCGACCCACGTTCCCGTGGGCGAGGACCAGAAGCAGCATCTCGAGCTTGCCCGCGACATCGCCCAGAAGTTCAACAACGACTTCGCCAAGACCATTGCCCGGGCCGGCTACGACGGCGGCTTCTTCCCGCTGCCCGAGCCTCTCATCACCGGCCCCGCCACGCGGGTGATGTCTTTGCGCGACGGCACGAAGAAGATGTCGAAGTCTGACGAATCGGACATGACTCGCATCAATCTCACCGACGACGCCGACACCATCGCCAAGAAGATCAGAAAGGCGAAGACTGACCCCGAGCCACTTCCCTCAGAGAGCAAGGGGCTGGAAGGCAGGCCCGAAGCCGAAAATCTTGTCGGCATCTACGCATCACTTGCCGAGACGGATAAGGAGGCGGTATTGCGCGACTTCGGCAACGCCCCCTTCTCCAAATTCAAGGAGCAGCTCGCCGAGCTGGCTGCAAGCCGGCTTGTCCCTATCGGCACCGAGATGAAGCGCCTGATGGCCGACCCGGTCGAAATCGACCGCATCCTCGACGATGGCGCCAATCGGGCGCACGCCATCGCCGACCCGATCCTCGCCATGACCAAGGACATCGTCGGCTTCATCAGAAGCTAAGGCCGTAGCCGCAGTGCCCCGATGACAAAACCTGCGAGTGATGGCAGCATGGCCCCCATGGCGACCAAGAAGCAAACCGAAGCGGCGAGGAAGCACATTGCCGAGGCGTCTAAGCCGCGCCTGAAGCGGCAGGCTTTCGTCGAAGGCCACAAGCGCAAATTCCTCGTCGTGGTCGACGAGACGCCGGAATGCGAAAGCGCGCTTGCCTTCGCCGCAAGCCGCGCCGTGCGCACGCGAGGCCAGCTTGCCCTGCTCTACGTGGTCGAGCCTGGCGCCGAGTTTTCCCACTGGCTCGGGGTGGAGGAGATCGCCCGCGAGGAGGGGCACAACAAGGCGCGCGCCGTGTTCCGCCTGTTCGGCCGCAAGCTGAAAGCGATGGGCTTCGAGGAATTGGCGCCTGAGGAGATCGTGCGCGAAGGCACCAAGGCGGAAGAGATCACCAAGCTGATCGAAGAGGACCCCGATATCGGCGTGCTCGTGCTCGGCGCTTCCAAGGACCCGTCAGGCCCGGGCCCGCTCGTCACCACGCTCGCCGGTGGCAGGTTCGCCGGCACCTTCCTGGTACCGATCACCGTGGTGCCCGGCTGCCTCGGGCTCGAGGAGATCTTGGCGCTGGCCTGACGGCCACAGGCGTTGCCTCTCTCATCCCTCGCTCAAGCGCTCGACGAGCCAAGCGGCAATGCGACG
>NZ_JBOHJB010000136.1:0-5823 GCF_050728395.1 Methyloceanibacter sp. | reverse complement strand
CGCAAAGCCTTTCCGCTTTGCGGTCGGGTGAGGGGGTTTTGGAGTCGATGATTGAGAGGGCGGCCCCCCCTCACCCCACCCTCTCCCCGGCGGGGAGAGGGGGAATGGTACGGCGAAAGGCGTCTTGACTCTCAGGCTCCCAGGCAAGATATAAGGAGTTCTTTATATCTTTATCAGCGAGAAAGCAGCGGAGACGGCATGAACTACCACGTCAAGGACATTGGGCTGGCCTCCTGGGGCCGCAAGGAAATCGACATCGCCGAGACCGAAATGCCGGGACTCATGGCGGTGCGCGAGGAATACGCCGCGAAGAAGCCGCTTAAGGCTGCGCGCATCGCCGGCTCGCTGCACATGACCATCCAAACCGCGGTGCTGATCGAGACGCTGAAAGCGCTCGGCGCCGATCTCCGCTGGGCCTCCTGCAACATCTATTCGACGCAAGACCATGCCGCCGCGGCCATCGCTGCCACCGGCGTGCCCGTGTTCGCCTTCAAGGGCGAGAGCCTCGAGGATTATTGGGAGTACACCCACAACATCTTCGAATGGGACGACGGCGGCACGCCGAACATGATCCTTGACGATGGCGGCGACGCCACGCTGCTGATCCATCTCGGCGTCAAGGCCGAGAAGGGCGACACCGCGTTCCTCGACAAGGCCACTAACGAAGAGGAAGAGGTGCTGTTCGCCGCCATCAAGAAGCGGCTGAAGACAAAGCCGGGCTGGTACTCCGAGATCGCCAAGAACATCCGCGGCGTGACCGAGGAGACCACCACGGGCGTCCATCGCCTCTACGAGATGCAGAAGAAGGGCACGCTGCTGTTCCCGGCGATCAACGTCAATGACAGCGTGACCAAGTCCAAATTCGACAATCTCTATGGCTGCCGCGAGAGCCTGGTCGACGGCATCCGCCGCGGCACCGACGTGATGATGGCGGGCAAGGTGGCCATGGTCGCTGGCTTTGGCGATGTCGGCAAGGGCTCTGCCGCCAGCTTGCGCAACGCCGGCTGCCGCGTGCTGGTCGCCGAAGTCGATCCGATCTGCGCGCTGCAGGCGGCGATGGAGGGCTATGAGGTGACCACCATGGAGGACGCCTCCCCCCGCGCCGACATCTTCGTCACCGCTACCGGCAACAAGGACGTCATCACCATCGACCATATGCGGGCGATGAAGGACCGCGCCATCGTCTGCAATATCGGCCACTTCGATTCGGAGATTCAGGTCGCGGCCTTGCGCAACATGAAATGGGAGAATGTGAAGCCGCAGGTCGACGAGATCGAGTTCCCCGACGGCAAGCGCATCATCCTCTTGTCGGAGGGGCGGCTGGTCAATCTCGGCAACGCCATGGGCCATCCGAGCTTCGTGATGAGCGCGTCCTTCACCAACCAGACGCTCGCCCAGATCGAGCTGTGGACCAACCCGAAGGCCTACAAGAAGGAGGTCTACACCCTGCCGAAGCAGCTCGATGAGAAGGTGGCGCGGCTGCATCTCGGCAAGGTCGGCGCCAAGCTCACCAGGCTCACGGACGAGCAGGCCGACTATATCGGCGTGCCGGCGGAAGGCCCCTACAAGCCCGACTACTACCGGTACTGAGCGTGCCTCGCAGAATCAAGCAATTGCCGCGATGAATTCGCAGGCAGTTCTGACGCTCGCCAAGCCTGCACCAGTGGCAAGGTCAGGACCGACTGCAGCCTTATCACCCATCGCCGTCTTGCCGGTGCTTATATCCGTGGAGGTTTTGGTCAGGGCCACACGGGCCTGGTCGGCAGTCACGCTCTTGCGAATCGACTTCAACAGCGCAATGGCTCCGGCAAGTTGCGGACAAGCCGCAGATGTCCCGGAAAAGATGCCCCAGCCAGTTTTCTTTTGCTTTGAGGTGAAGTTTTCGCCGTCCAGCTCGCTTTCGGGCGGAACTGGCAGCATGATGTGGTGGGGCATTGGCTTTGCGCTGGCGGCGCCGACAATGCCGCAAAGGTCTGGAACTTTGCGGCCAGGATAGATTTTGCTCTGAAATGAGCTTGCATAGCCTGATGCTTCGAGTGAGCCATCTTCTCGCACGGTTACGCCGCCCGCGGCGATCACTTGAGGCATAGATCCGGGAAATGCGTGATGCCCATTGCCGGCGGAGAACACAACAATGATCCCAGCCTGAATTGCGTTGGAGAGAATCGTTTCGATATCGACTAGCTCGCTAAAGAAATTAGGATCCTGCGACTTGAGCTGGTCGCGTGAGACTGTGTCGACATCGAAGCCCCAGGAATTCGACATGACATCGGGTTCGAGTGCGATGGCGGCCTCCAGTGAGGTTGCTGCACTGGGACCGCTCTTGACGCCATACACAGTGCAATCGGGCGCGATGGTGAAGATATTGGCGCATTCGCCGGTGCCATGCCCACTGTCATCTTGATCAGGCTTTCCTGCTCCAGGCGAGGCCGATGGGATAAGCTTGTAGCCGTTCGCCGCAAAGAAGGGATGTGCGTAGAAGCCGCTGTCAACCATGGCGACCTTGATGCCGGCGCCGGTCCATTTCTGCCGGTGTGCCCGCGGCGCATTCAATATGGCACAGACATCTTCGAGCCGAAGGTGGGCAACACACTCGGACGGCGGACGGGCGGACGGACCATAAAATTCGATCGGCCGAGGCAGATAGGCAAACTCGATCGTCTCCTTGAGCGCATCAGGCACCTGCAAAGGTTGCTCCGGCACGAGAAACTTCTCGCTCGCGGTCAAGCGGAATTTATCCCGATTCGAGTATTCGCCCTGGCGCAAGGATGCACCGAACAATTGCGTAAAATCCTTACGTCCCACCGTTACTTCAAGGCGGTCTTTTTCTGTCGGCACGACTTCAACATTCGGATGCTCGGCAAAAAAGCTCAGTGCGGAACGCGCACGGCGTGGATCGGGAGCGAATTCTTGCGGTTTGGCTCTAACCGATTCGAGGGCGAAATCCAGCCTCGGTGCCGCGCTGCGAGTCTTCGGAACCAAACGGACGACAAGCTCCTGCGCCATCACGCCCTCCCGCAAGTATGTTGTTAGAAGTAGATCGGCTCCCTAGGAAAATAAGCCCTGTAGGTCGCGTTGCTGGGCAAGCGACCGAAATGCGGCTCTCCGTAAAATTGTGGGACCTCCCTACTAAAATCAATACGTGTATTGAAAAATTGTTCTATGCGAGATCGTGGGCCGGAGACCATGAGCCCCCGCGGCGAAACATGATCGACTTTCAGCCCCATCTCGGAAAGTCTCTGTGCCGCCCCCGTTGCAGCCTCAGCGTTTGGGGTATCCAGCGCAATGCGCAATGACAAAACAGGATCGCCTTGACCAGACATGAGTGGATCTCTCCGCCAGCGCCGCTGGCAGTGGCCATGATAGCAAATTTACATACTGCCGCGCGGTGCACCTGATCGTACGAGCCGCGCATCCATTCGGAGCTTGGCCCTCGAAAAAGCTACGGAACTCGGCAAATACGACAGCATCTTAACGCCGGTCACGCACGGTCGGCGCTGTCATCGTCGCGGCAAGGCCGGCGCGCAACGTGCGTGCCACAGTGGGCAAGAGTCGCCGATGTGAGTAAGCTAGTGTGATTCGCCTTCAAGGCTCGCGAGGGCACGCGCGCCGGCGCGCGCTCAAGTCTGTGGCAGCGTTCAAGCACGATTGAGCGCGGGGGCCATGGGCGGAGTGTGGGGGGCACGAGGGACCATGGGCACGAGGAGCGAGGCTGCACCGCTTTTGACGCGGAAGCTTGCGCGCCTTGGCTTGTGCTTGGCGGTGGCGATCGCCCTGCCCTCGCTTGGCCATGCGGCCGAGCCGCTGGTGCCGCTGAGTGGGGTGTATGACACCCGCATCCTGCTCACGCTCGGCATTACCCTTGGCATCATCGCCTTTTCCATCGGCAGCGCGCTCGCCTGCCTTAGGGCGACTCAGGCTGCCTTAAGGGCGCGCGACGCGGCGACGCTGGAGGCCGAGCGCTACCGGGCAAGCGAGGGCATGCTCGAGACCATCCTTTCGGCCGAGCCGCAGGTGCTGTTGACCTGGACCGCCGAGGGCGGCCCTCGCGTGCATGCTGCGAGCCTGCCGCACGGGCTTGGCGTTCCCGCTGAGCCAAACCGCCTGCTGCGCTTCGAGGAGTGGCTCGACGAGGCATCCGCCGCCGAGCTGACCAATTCCATGCAGGCTTTGGCCGACCGCGGCGAGGCCTTCAACCTCATGCTGAGGACCGAGCGGCAGAGACATGTTGAGGTCGACGGCCGCGCCGCGGGCGGCATGATCATGCTGAAGGTGCGCGACGTTGCCGGCCAGCGGCTCGAGCTTGCCGGCCTTGGCGAACAGCACCGGAAGCTTGACACCGAAGTTGCCTCGCTGCGCGCTTTGCTCGACGCCCAGACCAAAGCCGGCGACCGGCGCGACCCCAAGGGCAGGGCCTCGGTCGAGGCGCGGTTCCGCAGCTTCGATCGCCTCGCCACGGCCTTCGCCGTGTTCGACGCCGACCAGCGGCTCGCCCATTTCAACCAGGCCTATGTCGATTTCTGGCAGCTCGATCCGGCGCTGCTCGCCGCCCGCCCGCGCGATGGCGAGATCCTCGACCGCTTGCGGCAATCGCGGGCCCTCCCCGAAAAGGCCGATTACCGGGAATGGAAAAAGAGCTGGCTGTCGGCCTACGGCAACAACTCGCAGCGGGAAGATCAATGGCATTTGCCAGACGGGCGGACGCTGCATGTCGTTGCCGACAGCGCGGCGGAAGGCGGCGTCACCTATCTCTATGAGAATGTCACCGAGAGGCTGGCTCTGGAGAGCCGCTACAACGCACTGATCCATGTGCAACGCGAGACGCTGGACACACTGCGCGAGGGCGTGGCGGTATTCGGCCCGAACGGGCGCCTGCGTCTGCACAACCGCGCCTTCGCTTCGATCTGGCGACTGAGCCCGGCGCTGCTCGGCAGCGAGCCGCATATCGACGACCTCATTTTCGCCTGCCGCCCCCTCTTTGACGACGCCCAGGAATGGGAGCGCACCAAGGCTGCGGTCACCGCCATCTTCTCCGAGCGGCGTTCCTACGAGAGCCAGTTCGACCGGCCTGACGGCACGGTCATCGCCTGCGCTGCGCTGCCGCTCCCCGACGGCGGCACGCTTCTGACCTATAGCGACGTGACCGACTCAAAACGCGTCGAACGGGCGCTGATCGAGCGCAACGAGGCGCTGGAGACCGCGAGCAGGGTCAAGAGCGCCTTCGTCAGCCACGTCTCTTACGAGCTGCGCACGCCGCTCACCAATATCATCGGCTTCACGGAGCTGCTGGCGAGCCCCTCGACCGGCGCCATGAGCGAAAAGCAACGGGAGTATCTCAGCGACATCCGCACCTCGGGGCAGACGCTGCTCGCCATCATCGACGACATCCTCGATCTCGCCACCATCGACGCCGGCACCTTCGAGCTCAAGCTCGCGCCGGTCGAAGTGCGTGGCGTCATCGACGCTGCGGTGTTGGGGCTTCGCGAGAGGCTGAAGCAGAACCGCATCGAGCTCGACATCAGGATCGAACCTGGCATCGATGAATTTGTCGCCGACGGTCCTCGCGTGACCCAGATCCTGTATAATCTCCTCGCCAATGCCATCGGCTTCTCAAGCCCTGGGAGCAGAATCGTGCTGTCGTGTGCCCACGAAGATGACAAGCTTGCCTTCACCGTCGAGGACGAAGGCTGCGGCATTCCGGACGAGTATCAGGCCTCGGTGTTCGAACGCTTCGAAAGCCGCGCCAATGGATCGGGCCATCGCGGCGCCGGCCTAGGCCTCTCCATCGTCAAGAACCTGGTCGAGATGCATGGCGGCGAGGTG
>NZ_JBOHJB010000135.1:0-6000 GCF_050728395.1 Methyloceanibacter sp. | reverse complement strand
GGCGTTCAGCGCATAGACGTGGCTGAACGATTTGGTCACGTACATGACGCCGTTGACCACGATCGGCGTCGTCTCTAGCGACTCCGGCTCGCCCTCCATCTGGAAGATCCAGGCGGGGTGCAGCTTGCCAACATTGGATGTGTTGATCTGCTTGCCCGGGAAATACCGAGTCTGATCGTAGTTGCCGTTGGTATGAAGAAAATTATTCGAATCGCCCGCCGCGGCGTTCAACTGATCCTGGGTGACAGGGGTTGCAGGGGCGCCTTTTGACTGAGACCAGGCCGGGGACAAACTCGCCCCGGCAAGACTTAACCCCAGCGCGCCAACCAGCACGCCGGCCATCTTGAAACTCACCATTGCTTCCTCCCTTGGGTGTGGTCCCGTTCGGCCGATTTTCCGGCCGCTCCATCGGGTTTCCACGCGGTTGAGACTGCTCGCGGCCTTGCAATTTGTCAATCAACCGCTGGCTTTTACGGAAGTTGCGACTGCAGCCTAGCAATGAAATTTGCCACGCATCCTGCACGTTGATTGGTGGTCTGCTATAGGAGCAGCCGCTACAGTCCGGCCAGAATTGCTTGAGTTCTATGCAGTTGGCGCATCGGCGCGTGAGGTTCGGTTCCGGTATGCAGCCTCCTAAGGGTAGGGTCTCTACGCGACCGGCCCACTTTGGGCGCGACCGGATGAGAAAACATCCCAGGCTCAGCTTCTTGTTGCTCTCCACCGCTTGTCTCGCTGGCGGTGCGCTCGTCGCAACGCCGCTCAGCGCCGCGCCCGAGCAAGCGGAACCTCCGTCCGCACAAGCACCGGCTACCCTGGCGGCCCCCGAGGTGACCAAGGTGCCGGTCGGCTATCTCAAGCAGGAGGTGAAGCGGCCGATCCCTCTGTCGCGGCTCAATGTCGAGCCGGAGGACTACGGCATTGCCGGCGCGGAAATGGCGCTCAAGGACAACAACACCACGGGGCGTTTCACCAAGCAGGAATTTACCCTCGACGTCGAGCGCGTGGCCGTAGGAGGCGACGCGGTCGCCGCCCTGCAAAGGCTCGTCGACAGCGGACATCGCTTCATCCTCGTCGATGCACCGGCGGAGACGCTTCTTGCGCTTTCCGACTCGGTCAAGGGAAAGGACGTGCTCCTGTTCAACGTGCGTGCCGAAGACGAGGAGCTGCGGCAGGAGGAGTGCCGCGCCAACGTCCTGCACACGGCGCCGGACCGCTACATGCTCGCCGATGCGCTCGCCGAATATCTCGTGTGGAAGAAATGGCAGCGTTGGTTCGTGGTGAAGGGCCCGTTCCCCGAGGACCTCGCTTATCTCGAGGCCATTCGCCGGGCGGCGAAGCGCTTCGGCGGCACCATTGTCGAGGAGCGGGAATATAAGGAGACGCCGGGCGCGCGCCGTTCGGACACCGGCCAGCAGCAGATCCAGCAGCAAATGCCGATCTTCACGCAAGGCGCCCCGTCTTACGACGTGCTGGTGGTCGCCGACGAGAAGGAAGTGTTCGGCCCCTACCTGCCCTTCCGCACCTGGGACCCTCGCCCCGTGGCCGGCACCGCCGGTCTCGTAGCCATGAGCTGGCACCCGGCGCATGAGCAATGGGGCGCCACGCAAATGCAGAACCGGTTCCAGCGCCTCGCCAATCGTTTCATGTGGCCGGTGGACTATCAGGCTTGGATCGCGGTCCGCGCCATCGGTGAGGGAACCACACGGGCGCGCAGCGCCGACTTCGCCCCGGTCAACGCGCTGATCCGCAGCCAGGATCTCAACCTCGCGGCGTTCAAGGGGCAGAAGGTCACTTTCCGCTCCTGGGACGGACAGCTCCGCCAGCCGATCATCGTAACCGGTCCCGATCTTCCAGTTTCGGTCTCGCCGCAGGAAGGCTTCCTGCATGAGGAGGCCGAGGTGGACACGCTCGGGGTCGACCAGCCGGAGACCAAGTGCAAATTCAAGTGAGGCTGGCGATAGAACGCCAGCCAAGGGAGGTCATGAATGTTGCGGACCAACTACCTCGCCACCGCCGTCGCGCTTGCTGGCCTCGGTTGCCTCGTCAGCCCTGCGTTCGCCTATACGGTCTATGTCTCGAACGAGAAGGGCAACTCGATCTCAGTGATCGATGGCGCCACGCTCGAGGTCAAGGAGACCGTGCCGGTCGGCCAGCGTCCGCGCGGCATCATGCTGACCAAGGACGGCAAGTCGCTGCTCATCTGCGCGAGCGACGACGACACGGTGCAGATCCTCGACCTCGCCAGCAACAAGATCGTCGGCACCTTGCCGTCCGGTCCGGATCCAGAGCTGCTCAACATCCATCCCTCGGGCAGCCCGGTCTATATCGCCAATGAGGATGACAGCCTCGCAACGGCAATCGATCTCAAGGAGCGCAAGGTCGTTGCCGAAGTTCCGGTCGGGGTCGAGCCTGAAGGCGTTGGCGTGAGCCCTGACGGCAAGACGCTGATCGTCACCTCGGAGACCTCGAACATGGCGCATTTCATCGACACGAACAGCTACGAGATCGTCGACAACGTGCTCGTCGGCACGCGCCCGCGCTTTGCCGAGTTCTCCGCCGACGGATCGCAGCTCTGGGTGACCTCGGAGGTGGCGGGGACCGTTTCGGTGATCGACGCCAAGACGCGGAAGATCATCAAGACAATCGGCTTCGAAATTCCCGGGGTCAGGCCTGAGAACATGCAGCCGGTCGGTGTGCGCATCCTGGAGGACGGCTCGAAAGCGTTCGTCGCCCTAGGCCCGGCCAATCACGTGGCGGTCATAGACGCCAAGACGCTCGAGGTCGAGAAATACCTGCTCGTCGGCCAGCGGGTCTGGCAGCTTGCCTTCACGCCGGACGATAAATTGCTGTTCACCACTAACGGCAACAGCAACGACGTCTCGGTGATCGACGTGCCGACGCTGACGGTGATCAAATCGATGCCGGTCGGCAGTGCGCCCTGGGGCATCGCCATCTCGGAGAAGTAACCGGTTATTTCTCCAGACGGGCGCCGGCCTTGGGCACGATCGTCCAGCCGCGGCCAGCCAAGGACTGAGCGGCAAGCTGGCTCGCGCTGCCGGTGATCCAGATCTGGCCTTGCGTCCCGGTGTTGGAAACGAGCTGCGCGACGCCAGGGCTCCAATAGACATAGTCCATGGGCACGATGGCCACGACGCCGGCCCCCGTCTGCATTACCGGCGTGCCATTGACGTTGAAGAAGGAGTGGACCGGCGAAACGCGCTTGGCGAAGGCCGCGGTCAGCTCGGCCTTGCGCCGATAGGCGAAGCCCTCGGAATAGGTCTGGGCTTGCGCGGTGCGGGCGATGAACACTTCGCGGTCGCCGGCGGCTCCAAGCGACATCAGCGAAGCAACGATCACTGCCTTGTCGGTCGGCGTCAGCCCCGGTGTGGCGTAGAACGCATCGACCGTGCCTGGCGACACGCCCATGGCGGCAAGCTTCTCGCGGCCGAGCTGCTCGAGCTCAGCCGCAGTCTTGTCACGCAAAACTTCGCGGATCGTGCTGGTCGTGCCGCCGACGCTGATGGCGATGCCGGCGCCACCGGTGACAAAAGCGAGCCCGATATTGACCCCGGTCTCGCCGACGGCGCTCGCGCTCGCCACGCGCTTCAGTTCCGCGTTCAACGGCTCGAAGGTGGTGTAGGGATCGACGCCAAGATCGAAAGCGAGCTTCCGGCGCGCCTTGCTGCCGCCGGTGAGCGAGGCGACGGTGCCCTCGCGGTTCGGGTCGGTCGCCGACATCGAGGCATCGACGCGATTGAACCAGCCACCGACGCCCTTCCAAGCTTCGCCGACCGTCTTACCCGGCGCGGTAACAAGGTCCTTGGCGGTCTCGACCGGCTTGAGCGCCGTCCGCCCAGCCGAGGTGACAACGGTCTCCGCGGTATTGACCTGCTCGAGCGCCGCCGTGGCCGCGACCTCGCGCACGCGCATGCGCAGGAGCTCGGTGCCCTCGACGGTGAAGGTCCCGTATTTGGTCTGCATCTGATAGCGATTGAGAAACCCCTGCACCGTCACCGGCCCGACGATCTTGTGATAGGGGCTTTGCAGCAAATCTGGCGGCAGAATTTTGGCGGCGGAGAGGGTCGGGGGGCTCTCGTAGCCCTGCGCCAAGCTTGGTGCCGAGGGGAACGTGGCGAGCGCCGCAAACAGGCCCGCGCCAAGGCAAATCAACGCTTTGCTCATACCCCCCTCACTTCCAAGCCCCGGGCGACCAAAGCAATTCCCGGCCGGACGTTCCAGGCTTGCTGCGATTATATACGCAATCGCAGCGGGGCAATGCCTCAATACAGGCTCATCGCCCACGTCCCGCAACCCTCGCGGGATCGCCAAAATGACGGCACTTCGCGGATGCGTGCGCTACTCAGCTCGCCCGGCGCAGATCTTGCTCCAGATTCGACGCTTGCCGCTTGAACGCCTCGGCGGCCTCGGCGGTCACCTTCTTCGACATGGCGCGAACCTGCTCGGCTTGATGCGTCGCATGGCGCTTGATCGGCTCAGCCACGGCGTCGCTCGCATTGACCGAGAGCTCGCGGACCTCCTCGGCTTGCTCCATGAGCACCTCGAGTTGCTTGCGCCAAAAAGCGCCCTGCAGCTCGACCACCTCGGCGAGATTCTTGGCGCTCGCCAAGCTCTTCGCCAAGTCGAAGCCCGAGTTCACGTTACGCTGGGCAATGTCGATGATCTTGCGGTTGAGCGCGGTAGCCGCTTGTCCGGCGGCGTCATAGGAGCGCTCGATGGCCTCGATGCCGGCATCGAGCGTGGTTTTGGCGCGCTCATAGGCCTCGCGCGATTGCATCACCGCCGTGCCGGCAAAGGCGCGCATCGCCTCCGGAATGGCGGTGTCGAGTTTCATGCTCTCGAACTGGGCCAAGGGATTGAAGATCTCGTTGGTATTGGCGGTCTCAGTCTTTTTGTTGTTGGCGGCAGCATCGGGATTGAAGGTCATGGTCATGTATCTACCCTCTTTTTCCCCGCCAGCATGAGGGGGCGGAAGCCCCCAGGGGGGTGCAGGATGGTTGGGGCCAGTGCAAGCGCGAGGCAGGAACAGGCGATGACGCGCGAACCATCATCAGGCTCGACGTCAGCGGCCAGCAACAAATCGGAAAGACTACCACCGTCCTGGGCACGCGTTGCTTCTCCGGTCTCACCGGCAGCCACGGCTTTACGCGCTTCTTCGGGCGCGATCCCTCCCAAGGCACCTAATAGTTAATCACGTCCGGGGTCGGAAGTCGAATCGTGTGTGCCGCTTAGCGGGCGTCATCCCCAGCTGGAGAGATGCGGGAAGCATCCTTGTTGGCCGAGGAGTTTTTTTCGGCCAAGGCCTTGTCCTGGAGTCTTGTTTTCGGCTGTGAGCTCGATTTGGCGGTCGAGGTGGTTCCGACCATGCTGAGGCCGGAAAGGAACGCAGCCCCGCTGACGATCACCGCGGCAATGGCCATGAGACGGAGCGCGCTTGGAAGCTTGGGCTTGTCCGGCATTTCCGCCCGGACGATCCGGTTGAGATAGGCGATGAACGAGCTCAGCAAAGCGGCGACCGCGCCGACGCCGAATACCAGCATGGCGGCGGCAAGCTTCGGCTCGGCGCTGATCTGAAAGCCATAGACAAAGGCCCCGACCATGACGATGGCGGCAACCCCATTGAGGAGGATCAAGTAGCCGAGCCCGTGGCCGGCAATGCGGTCCTGTTGGCCGTCCATGAACATGAAACTGCGATCGCGGCTGCGCGGCTCGATCTCTTGGCGCTCTTGGGGCCCCTCAGTCATCCTCACCCTCGAATGCTATACCGTCATAAAGTCAGTATCCGCTTCAGGCCAAGGCAGCGGCCGTTGAGACGATCAGGCCAAGCAGCCAAGACCATGGGCGGTTTTCCATACCCCGATTCCCCCCAAAAATTGGCCGAAAACTTGGGAGACGTGCGCGTTTGGAGGGCGTCGCGCGTAGGGCCTATCGCGGAAACGTAGGCGAATTGTGGCGATGGGGCGCTCCTTGCCCGCACTGCGG
>NZ_JBOHJB010000134.1:0-6026 GCF_050728395.1 Methyloceanibacter sp. | reverse complement strand
GCCCGGATCGGACCGAGACGGGCGGGGACGTTCATCTACCTGATCCCGGTGTTCGGCGCGATCCTCGCCTTCGCGTTCCTCGGCGAAGAACTGCAGCTCTACCAGTTGGCGAGCGCGGCGTTCGTCTTCCTCGGCATCGGCATCATGAACTGGAAACGCGCGCCGACTTGAATACGTAGGCCGTCGGCCCCGCTGACAGGCCACAAGCTAAGCCAACGCTTGTCTGACAAGCACGACACACTCGTCAAAGTTGCGGGGGTAATCCAGAACCTCCAACGCGGCGAAGTCCTCGCGCAACGTCACATCATGCCTAGCGATCCGCTCGAGGACAACTTCGCGGCGACCGCGAAGAATTGGTTCGATCGATCGCAACGAGTGCGGCTCCTTCTCGCAGACCATTGCTAGGTCAAAAATATCGCGCGCCGTGAATCGATCGCCGCGATGCCAGATTTTCTTGGCCACGATTTCCGCTGATGTTTCAACATTGACATCGCGATCGAACAAACGCTCGATGGTGGTCGGATTATCCGTGAGGGGGGTTGACGCAACGAAGTCAATCTCCCCTTCCCCAAACCGCAGCTTCAAGGAGGCAGCTTCTTCGACGTAGTCGGTGGTCAGCGACTCGGCGGTGTCATTGAGTCGCGGCGTTAAATAGTCGAGCCACTGCCGGTCCGGAACAAAGATATCGATATCCTTGCTGAAGCGGTGGCGGTGTCGTCGCATCAACACCGTACCGCCTCCGAAGCTCCAGGTAAGGTCCACTCCCGCGACACGCGTCGAATCGATAAGCTGCAACGCACGCTGGAATAACGTTTCCCAGATTTTTAGACGATCTTCGACCACTCGTATACTGGCTCAGTTGCGCCCACCTCCCGGGCGATTGCGGCCAAGCTCTTCTCGACTTTCCCAGGTTTTGTCCAGAGACTTACTTCGCGCAGTAGGCCCCGCATCATGGAAGGACTCGCCTCCTCGAGAAGTAGGCGGAAGTGGGGTTTCTTTCCCCGAGGAACCTTGCCGCTAAGCAAAGCACGTATCAGTTCCGCTTCCGTTAGCGGCTCTTTAAAGCTGACGCTCGCGGTTGTCGTCGCCAAACGGAGGAAGTCAGGACGGTGGG
Organism: Methyloceanibacter sp.; assembly: GCF_050728395.1. Classification (GTDB taxonomy): domain Bacteria; phylum Pseudomonadota; class Alphaproteobacteria; order Rhizobiales; family Methyloligellaceae; genus Methyloceanibacter. The sequence continues at coordinate 4,912 of NZ_JBOHJB010000134.1, read as the reverse complement.
GTTTGGGAGCCGGTTGAACAGCAAGCGTAAGACCCACGTTCTCAAGGAGCGCTTGCAGTTTGTTAGCGCCAAGGTCGGGGAATGTGCCCATCTCGAGGCGATTCAAGGTCACGCGAGACAAGCCCGCTGTTTTCGCAAGTGCCGCCTGCGTCAAGCCCCGGGCAATTCGTGCCCGGCGGATTGCGTGGCCCATTTCCTGTAAGCGCACGGGATGCTCAAATGTTAAACATATTTAACTTTATAAGGTAAGAGCCTAGCCGTCAAGTCAGAGCTAGCCCCAGCAAATATGATGACCTGCTAGCCACTTGCGTTATAAAGCACTATAGTATACTATAGTAACACAGATGGATTGGAGGCTCTCGTGCGAACCATAGATGTTGATTTCGACGTTTTCAAAGCGCTCACTGCGCGTCGTGCTAACGAACAGATTAGCGAGAACGACGTTCTTCGGAGTCTACTCGGACTGTCGTCAAAGCGGAGTCCGACCGCTCAGATTGCGGCCGATACCGCAGACGACTGGATTGTTAAGGGCGTGCGGTTCCCGTCAGGTACCGAGTTTCGCGCAAGTTACAAAGGACAGACGTGGCTCGGTCGCGCGGACCATGGGGCCCTGGTTGTAAACGGACAGCGGTTCGATACCCCATCGGCGGGCGCGGTATACATCACCAAGACCCCTACGAATGGCTGGACGTTCTGGGAGTCCAGAATCCCAGGTCAGTCGTCTTGGCAAATCATCAAAGCGCTGCGTCGGAAGAACTGAGAACGGGCCTTCTCTGACCTGCTCCGCATTCTCAGTGCCATGCGGAAGTTAGTAAGGTTGGCGGGCCAAGTTTGGCGGGATGCAGGTCGATGACGCCATCGACCGCACCTGATTCGGTCCTGTCGGCAACCCCTGCAGCTCACGCTCGAGCGCCACCTGTGCCGACGCCCGACGCCGGCGTACCGTTAGCTGTTAGCGCCGGAGTAATACTGACCCACTGCGTCGGAGTAAAACTGACCCACCCGGGCGATGATCGCGGCTTTTGGGCCGCCGAGCATGTTGACCCAGGAGCAGGTCGTGGAGATTCGCGTGATAGCCCGACGGGGCATGGGGATACGGCAGATTGCGCGGGAACTTGGTTGTTCGCGCAACACGGTTCGCCGGTATGTGGAAGACCCGCAGGCAGCGCGGTACGGACCGCGGCCGGCGCGGGCGACCAAGCTGGCGCCGTTTGAGGCGCATGTGTGCGAGCGGATCGAGGCGGCGAAGCCGCGCTGGATTCCGGCCGTGGTGCTGTTGCGGGAGATCCAGGACCGTGGCTACGCCGGCGGTCTCACACAGTTGAAGATGTTCATCAATCCGCTGAAGCGGGTCCGGGACGATCCGGTGGTGCGGTTCGAGACACCGCCGGGTGTGCAGATGCAAGCCGACTTCACCGTGATTCGACGTGGGCGTGACCCGCTGCTCGCCTTCGTCGCCACGCTGGGCTACAGCCGCATGAGCTTTGTGCGCTTCACAACCGGGGAGGATGCCGCGACATTGTGTGCCTGCCTGCGCGAGGCACTGCTGGGTTTCGGCGGGGTGCCGCAACACGTCTTGTTCGACAATGCCAAGACGGTGATCGTTGAGCGCAACGCCTACGGCGACGGCGCGCACCGCTGGCACGCTGGCGTGTTGCGCTTGGCGGACGAGTTCGGCTTCGGGTTGCGGGTGTGCCGTCCTTACCGGGCGAAGACGAAGGGCAAGGTCGAACGCTTCAACGGTTACTTGAAAGGCAGCTTCCTGGTGCCGCTGGCGGCGACCCTGAAGAGTTCTGGCCTCAAGCTCGATGCGGTGGCCGCCAATGTGCATATCGGCCGGTGGTTGAGCGAAGTGGCCAATGCGCGGGTTCACGCCACCACCAAGGAACGGCCGGATCGGCGTTTGGTTGTGGAACGGGCCGCACTGCTGCCGCTACCCACCAGCACCCCGCTGCCGTTGCCGGCGCCACGCTCGACCTGGCCGCTGCCGGTGGAGAGCCTGCAGCATCCGTTGTCGGTGTACGCAGTGCTGACCGAGGTGCCGGCATGAACCTGCAACATGACCGGATCGCGGCCCTGTGCGGCGAGCTCAAGCTGTATCGGATCGCCAGCGACTGGTCGCCGATCGCGCAGGAGATTGCCCGGCAGGAGTTGAGCCTCGGCGACTTCCTGGAGCGTTTGCTCAACGGCGAGCACGGCGCGCGTGGCGAGCGGCAGCGGCAAACCCTGCTCAAGCTGGCGACCTTGCCCGGGATCAAGACGCTGGAGCAGTTCGACTTCGCCTTTGCCAGCGGTGCGCCGCGGGCGCAGATCCAGGAACTGGCGGCGCTCACCTTCATCGCGCGCACCGAGAACATCGTCCTGCTCGGACCCAGCGGCGTGGGCAAGAGTCACATCGCGCTCGCCTTGGCGCATCGCGCGGTGATGGCCGGCATCAAGACTCGTTTCATCACTGCCGCCGACCTCATGCTGCAACTCGCCACCGCCAAGAGCCAGGGTCGACTGAAGGAATACTTCAATCGCGCCATCCTCGGCCCACGCTTGCTGGTCGTCGACGAAATCGGCTATCTGCCGTTCGGCCGCGAGGAAGCCAATCTCTTCTTCAATGTCGTGGCGAAGCGCTACGAGCGCGGCAGCATGATCTTGACCAGCAACCTGCCGTTCACCCAGTGGGCCACCGCTTTCGCCGACGATGCGACGATGACCGCAGCGCTGCTCGACCGCCTTCTGCATCACGCGCATATCGTTCAGATCAGCGGCGAGAGCTACCGACTCAAAGACAAACGCAAGGCGGGGCAGACCCGTGGCAGAACGACCGCCACCACCACCTGAACCAAGAATTACCCAGGACGCCAGGGTGGGTCATTTTTACTCCGACGAAATCAACCGTAAGTGGGTCAGAATTCAACCGACGTTGACACCAAGCTCATCGGTCCAGCTATAGACGCCCTTCGGCGAGTACCTAAATACCTGTAGCGCAATATCGTCCGCGCGCGCGATGCGCTCCGCAACAACAAACGCGAACAGTCCCGCGATGCATCGGAAATCGAAACAATCGGCCGGTACATTGTCAGGAACGACCAAAACCCAAGGCGCGTATTCGTCGAGATTGGCGGTGCGCGCCCACCCGTCCAGAATCAAGACGGCAATGTTCGGCGCAAGACCTTCCCTTCTTAGGCCGTGTAGTTTGCGCCCATAGGGCGGCAATCGAAGCCGCGTACGCGCTTGCAGGTTCGCAACGTGTTGAGGTACGCTCGCAGATGCCAATGCAGTAATGGATGTACCCGCCCCCTCGCCGCTGCCACGGCAGGGGGCTTCGCTTTCTTGGGGCTTCATTTCGTGGCCCCATTCTGCTGGCGCACCCAAGCAAAGAAGCGGTCTGCGTCAAGCAGTACCTTTCGACCGACCCGAACGACTGCGCCGATTTCAAGCAAGCCGTTGCCACGAATCGTGCCCTTGGTCGTTCGGCGCTTCTGTGCTTTGAAAATCAGATTGCGGAGAGCGGCGGCTGTGAATGCCGGCTGGGCTCTTGCGAATTGCTCTACTGTGTAAAGCGTTTGGCCTGGCGACAGGTCTAGATGCGCTCCCTTGAGAGCGGCAGACGTATTGCTGGTGTCTTGCTGAGTTTGTGAATGCATCTTGGGACTCCTCGGTGGTTGAGGACTCCCATTCAATCCATATTGGTTCGCTGAGTTAAATAGCTGGCTTTCTCTTGGTTTATTCTTGGTCTTTTCTAGCCACCCATTTCTTGTCGTCAATCATACGGGAACGTTGTTGCAGCGTTCGATGCGTCTTGCTGGAGTACAAGGTGCGCGTGCTCGCATTGTCTCTCCATTTCGATGCACAGATTTTTTCAACACTTTCGAGATAGTAAAAACCGCCCGCGCCTCCTGGTGATTTATTCTTGGGAACGCGGCAGGTGGCGAACACGCTCCCGCTGGTTCGCATCGCCTTTTCAAACCGGGCGTACTTGACTCCCAGGCGGTCAAACAAAACGTTGCGCTTCACAATCGTTTCGCCGGTGTGCGCTTCTTCGCTGGGCTCTGTCTTCACTTCCGGAATGGCACCTTTCTCGCGGCCTAACGCTTCTACTACGGCAGGTGCGGCAACGTCGGCTCGCCGCAGCAACACCGGAGTGCCCGGAAGCGGAACAGTAGCTATGCGGCACGTTTTGCGGAATGCGTTCAGTTCTGCGCGGGAAACGCGAGTCTTTTCGGGGTCGCATGTGCCATCACCATTGAATGCAAGAGAGGTTGCGCGCAATTGGTTTCCTTCGAGTTGCTTCAAAAGCTCTTTGAATAGTGCAACTGATTTGCCAAGGTGTTTATGTTGCGATTTCCTGTTAAGTAGAACGTCCGCTGATGGCGCCCCCCAAAAAATAGGATCGCGTCCCGTCAATAGGCAAGCTGCATCAAAAACGGTGAAATCGTCGACCGTGGAGAACAGAGCGATGGCTTCTTTATTCTGGCGATCTAGCGCCCGCTTGGAGCGTGCTCTTACTTGTCCGATGTTTTCACAATCATTCGCGCTCATGGCCTTAAATCCCCAGCCGCGCGGCCAGTTTCTCGCCGGTCGCCACAATGTGGCCGTCTGACAGATGGGAATATCTCGATACCATCTGCATGGTGCGGTGGCCTAATAGCTTGGAAATCTCCACCAGCGAAACACCCGACATAGCCAAGTAACTGGCAGAGGTATGCCTCAAGTCGTGCCAATGAAAATCAGCTATTCCAGCGGTCTTTAATGCGGCCTCCCACGGTGCCCGGAGGTCGAGGTATTCCGATTTCTTCGCGGCGGCAGTCGGTGGAAATATTCTGTCATCGGTCAGGCTCCGCACCTTGGCGCGTTCCTGGAGCAGCGTGAATGCCCCAGACACTAGCGGCAGAGTGCGAGTGTCGCCGTTCTTCGTGGC
>NZ_JBOHJB010000133.1:0-6081 GCF_050728395.1 Methyloceanibacter sp. | reverse complement strand
GGTGAGGGGGAAGCCTACTCATCGGGCGACCTGCCAGGTGGTGACCAGCTCGCCGGTCTTGGGGTCCTTGGCGTCTTTCAGCTCGATGCCCATGGCGGCAAGCTCGTCGCGGATGCGATCAGCCTCCTTGAAGTCCTTCGCCTTGCGCGCGGCATTGCGTTTCTCGATCCGACTCCTGATTTCTTCATCGCGAGCCAGTGGCGTTGGCACCGCGACGACCGTCGATCCAAATGCAGGGTGCCCCTGAGCGTGGCGGGCCCCAATTACTTTATTGGCGGCGTCTTCCCACCCGCCCGCAACGAATGGAACGGCACGGAGTATGTTTGCTCGGTCTCCGGAAAGGCCTAGGAAGTTAAGGCCCGCCTTCAAGGCAGCAAGGTCGCCTGATCGTTTCAGACCATGTAGCGCCGTAACAACATTTGGGGTGTTGAGGTCATCTTCAAGCGCCTCAATTGCCACCTTTGGAAGGTTATCAGCAGGCGATACGAGCGTCAGCCCATCATACCACTCCCACAAGACCTTATGGCATTCGTTGAGACCTTCAAAAGTCCAATCCAGTGGCTGACGGTAATGCGTACGGAGCATATGCAGGCGGATCGCTTCCCCTGGCCATGGGAACCCTTTCCAGCCCGTCAGCAACTCGTGGATGGTGACGAAGTTGCCGAGGCTCTTCGCCATCTTCTCACCCTCCACCTGGAGGAAGCCGTTATGCAGCCAGTAATTGGCCATGACCGGCGTATGGAACGCGCAGCGCGACTGCGCGATCTCGTTCTCATGATGGGGAAAGACGAGGTCGATGCCGCCGCCATGGATGTCGAAGGTCTGCCCTAGATGCTTCCACGACATGGCCGAGCATTCGATATGCCAGCCCGGACGCCCAGGCGTCGCGATGCCGGCCGGCGAAGGCCAGGACGGCTCGCCAGGCTTCGACGGCTTCCACAAGACGAAGTCCATCGGGTCGCGCTTGTAGGGCGCGACCTCGACTCTTGCGCCCGCGATCATCTCATCAAGCGAGCGGCCCGATAGCTTGCCGTAATCGGGCATGGAAGCGACATCGAACAGGACGTGGTCCTCGGCGACATAGGCGCAGCCGTTCTTGACCAGGTCCTCGATCATCTCCTTCATCGCCGCGATGTGCTCGGTCGCGCGCGGTTCGGCGGTTGGCGGCAGACACCCGAGCGCGGCAACGTCCTCGTGGAACTGCTTCTCGGTCTTCTCGGTGACGCACCGGATCGCCTCGTTCAGGGGGAGGTCCGGATATTCCTCCGCCGCCCGGGCATTGATCTTGTCGTCGACGTCGGTGACGTTGCGCACATAGGTGACGTGCTCAGGGCCATAGAGGTGCCGCAACAGGCGGAACAGCACGTCGAACACGATGACGGGCCGCGCATTGCCGATATGGGCGAAGTCGTAGACCGTCGGCCCGCACACATACATGCGGACGTTCGCCGGATCGAGGGGACGGAAGTCCTCCTTCTTGCGGGTGAGCGTGTTGTAGAGCCTGAGCGCCACCAATAGCCTCTTTGCCTTACGGCCGGCCGGCGTTCGGTTCTTTTACGGGGGTGAAGGTAAGGGAAGAACGACCGGCCAGCTCTTTGCTAGACCGGAATAATGCCGCAGGAAATGATAAGGATGCGTTCTGCTTGCGCCATGATGGCTCGCTTATGGCCGCAAACATTAACTCCGTCAAGCAGCCCATCTTATTCATGCCGCATTGACCCCTAAAGTTTGGCGGGCATAATGCGGACGGCCTAAGGCCCGGGCCGGAACGGCCTTTCGGGGGTCGCCATCAGTCGGAAACGCCAAGAATTGAACGCGCCTCACGAGCTTTCGCCCGCTTTCCCGGCGCGCCGCGGCGCCCATCGCGGCCTTGCCGTTTTCGCGCTGTGCGGCGTGGCCGTCGCTTTCGTGGCCGGTGACACGCTAGCCCAGGACAGCGACCACCAGATCCGCTGCATGCAGCTGCAGCAAGAGCTTGCCAGTGCTCAAGGCGGCGGCGGCGCCTCGGAGCTGCCCGGCATCGACAAGCAAATTCAAGGTGCGAGCCGCGTCTACCAGGGGACCAAGGCGGCGATGGACGATGCCGGTTGCTTTGAGAGGGGCTTCCTCATCTTCGGACGCGGACTGGTGCGCAGCCCCAAATGCCTCAAGATGAACGATCAGGTCGAGGACGCAAGGCGTCAGGTTGAGCAGCTACAGGCACAACGCGACGCAATTGCGGGGGGCCGCGGCAATCGCCGGCGCCAGGCCGAGCTCTCGGACGCGCTCGCCCGCAACGGCTGCACCGGCGGCAGGCCGATGCCGCAACAGGCGCGCCGCGACAGCGGCGGCGGCGGATTGTTCGGCTGGTTCGGCCGTGGCAACGACGAGCAGGAGCCGGCTCAGCCCGAAGGTCCGGTCTACCGCAGCATCGATCCGAACGGACGCTACCGGTCGGTGTGCGTGCGCACCTGCGACGGATTTTTCTTCCCGGTGAGCTATCAGACCTATGCCAGCCGCTTGGCCCAGGACGCCACTGTCTGCCAGTCGAGCTGCGCGGCGCCGGCCGAGCTCTACGTCTATCGCAATCCCGGACAGGAGATCGACCAGGCCATTTCGCTCAATGGCACCTCCTATGCGGATCTTCCGGCCGCCTTCAAATACCGCAAGGCGTATATCAAGGGCTGCTCGTGCAAGGCCGACGAATACAATCCGACCGAGATCGAGGCGGCGAACCAGAAGGCCGAAGCCACGCCCGCGCCAGCCAAGCCCGGCAAGAAGAAGGGCGCAGCACCTGCGGCCCAGGCGGCAGCTCCGCCGCCACAGCCGCCTGCCCAGCTCGATCTTGACGTGACCGGCTCAACGCCGAACGCCGGCGCGCCTGCGCCGCAAGCCGCAGCTCCGGCGCCGGCGGATGCGGCCCCTGCCCCGGCGGCAGCGGAAGCGGCGCCGCAGCAGTCGAGTGTCGCCAAGCGCACGCCAGCACCTGCGCCGCAATAGCCTTAAGCGATTAAGCAGTCTTGCCTTCGAGCCGCGCAACCGCGCGCGCCCGGCCGATCAGCGGCAACAGCAGCTTGAGCTCAGGTCCATGCTCGCGGCCCGTGAGCGCGAGCCGCAAGGGCTGGAACAACGCCTTGCCCTTGATGCCGGTCGCCTGCTTCACGTCGGCGGCCCATCGCTCCCAGGTCGAATCGTCCCACGGCTCCGGCGGAAGCAGCGCCGCGGCCTGGTCGCACAGCGCAGCATCGGTGATCACCGGCTGAAGCGGTCCCTTCACCACCCGCCACCACGCGCCTGCATCGGACAGCACCGCGAGATTGGAGCGCACCGCGAGCCAAAACTTTTCGCCATCTCCGACGTCCATGTCGCGCAGAGCGGGCGCCACCGCTTCGAAAGGCAGCGCATGCAGCAGCCGCGCATTCAGCGCGCGCAGCTCCTCCACATCGAATCGTGCCGGCGCCCGCGACATTTTCCCAAAGGAGAAGCGGACCACGAGCTCTTGCAGGCTCGGATGCGGAGCGACGGTGTCGGAGGTGCCGATCGTGGCGGCGTAGCTCGCCACTGCCAGCGGCTCCAGGCCCTCCTCGCGCAGGCCCTGGATGGACAGCGCCCGCTCGCGCTTGGACAGCGCCTGGCCCTCGGCGCCAACCAGGAGATTGTGGTGGCCGAAGGCTGGCGGCTCGGCGCCAAGCGCCTCGAACAGCTGAATCTGCGGCGCCGTGTTGGCGACGTGATCCTCGCCGCGCACCACATGGGTGATGCCGAGGTCGATGTCGTCGACGACGCTCGGCAGCGTGTAGAGATAGGTTCCGTCGGCGCGGACCAGGACCGGGTCGGAGAGTGACGCTGCATCCACATGCTGCTCGCCGCGGATGAGATCGTTCCACACCACGTCGCGCGTCTCGAGCTTGAAACGCCAATGGGGCGTTTGTCCCGCCGACTCCAATTTCTCGCGATCGGCGTCGGTGAGCTTCAGCGCGGCGCGGTCGTAGACCGGCGGACGCCCGCGGGCGAGCTGGCGCTTCCGCTTCAACTCGAGCTCGTCTTGCGTCTCGTAGGCCGGGTAGAGCCTTCCGCCGGCCTTCAGTCTCTCGACGGCCGCATCGTAGACCGCGAAGCGGTCCGACTGCTTCACCTCGCGGTCCCAGGCAAGCCCGAGCCAGGTCAGGTCCTCGCGGATGCCCTCCGCGAACTCGTTCGTCGACCGCTCGCGATCGGTGTCGTCGAGACGCAACAGCAGGCGCCCGCCCCGCTGCTGCGCGAACATCCAATTGAGGAGCGCGGTGCGGATGTTGCCGGCGTGCAAGCGGCCGGTCGGGCTTGGCGCGAAGCGTACGGTGACGCTCATGTCACAGCGTCTCGCGGAACTTGTTGGTGATGGGATAGCGCCGGTCGCGGCCGAAATTCTTGGCGGTGATCTTCACCCCCGGCGCCGCCTGGCGGCGCTTGTACTCGGCGAGGTAGAGCATGCGCTCGACCTTCTTTACGAGTTCCGGCGCATGGCCGCGCCTCACGATCTCGGCCAACGGCATTTCCAGCTCGACCAGGCAGTTGAGAATGTCGTCGAGCACGTCGTAGGGCGGCAGCGTGTCCTGATCGCGCTGGTTATGCTTGAGCTCCGCCGTCGGGGCTTTGATCAACACGTTCTCCGGGATGACGCGGCCGGTGGGCCCGACGCAGCCTTTCGGCCGCTCGCGGTTGCGATAGCGGGCAAGGGCATAGACTTGCGTCTTGTACAGATCCTTGATCGGGTTGAATCCACCATTCATGTCGCCATAGAGCGTGGCGTAGCCGACCGACACTTCCGACTTGTTGCCGGTGGTGATCACCATCTGCCCGAATTTATTGGAGAGCCCCATGAGCAGCGTGCCGCGGGCGCGCGACTGCAGGTTCTCCTCCGCCGTGCCTGGGTCACCGCCATCCGAGATGGCCGCGAGACTCTTGGTCAGGCCTTCCACAGCCGAAGAGATCGGCATGGTGTCATAGCGGACGCCGAGCGCCTCCGCGGTCTCAGCCGCGTCGTTCAGACTCTCATTGCTGGTGTAGAGGTATGGCAGCATGACGCCATGCACGCGGGCGGAGCCGAGCGCATCGACGGCCATGGCCACGCAAAGTGCCGAGTCGATGCCGCCCGAGAGCCCAAGCACCACGCCGGGGAAGCCGTTCTTCTCCACATAGTCGCGCAGGCCCGTCACGCAGGCGAGGTAGTTGGCGGCGTCGCCCTGCTCGATCTCGGCGAGAGGCTGAGGCTCGCAAGCCCAGCGCTTCCCGTCCTTACGCCATTCGGTCACGGTGCAAGCCTCTTCCCACGCCGGCATTTGCACGGCGACGTGGCCGTCAGTGTTGAGCACGAAGGATGCGCCGTCGAACACAAGCTCGTCCTGGCCTCCAACCTGGTTGACATAGGCCAAGGGCAGCCCGGTCTCCGCCACGCGCGCCCGCGCGATCGAATAGCGCTGGCCCTGCTTGTCCATCCAATAGGGCGAGCCGTTCGGCACGATGAGGAAGCCAGCGCCCGCCTTGGCCAACGCCCCGCAGACCTCCTCGCTCCAGATGTCCTCACACACCGGCACGCCGAGCGAAACCCCTCGCACCACGATCGGTTCCGGCAGCGGACCTGGGGCAAACACGCGCTTCTCGTCGAATACCCCGTAATTGGGCAGATTATATTTGAGCCTGACGGCTTCGATGCGGCCATTGTCCAAATAGGCCACGGCGTTGTGCACGAACGGCCCCTTCGCGTAAGGGAGGCCGACGAGCACGGCAGGGCCGCCGTCGCTCGTGTCGCGGGCAAAGGCCTCGCAGGCAGCCCGGGCCGCCTTCTGGAAGGCGGGTTTCAGCACCAGGTCTTCGATCGGGTATCCGGTGAGGTAAAGCTCGGTGAAGGCGATGAGATCGGCGCCCTTTGCCGCAGCTTCCGCCCGCGCAGCCCGTGCCTTCGTCACATTGCCGTCGATGTCACCCACGACGGGGTTCAATTGCGCGAGCGCGAGCCTGAAGCTGTCTTTTTCTGGCTTACTCATGCTGGCAACTTAGCGTTTCTATCTAAATGGGGAAGACGTTCCTCCTCCCCCCACCCGGCGCGCCCGGACAAGTCCGGAG
>NZ_JBOHJB010000132.1:0-6111 GCF_050728395.1 Methyloceanibacter sp. | reverse complement strand
TAAGTGCCGCTTATTTGAGCGATAAGGTAAACTTATGACTCGCATAAGGAGATACGAATTGAAATTATCACCTGCGGCGCCCAAATAGAAGAGGAGGATTCGGTGCGGCCAACCGGTTGAGTAAAGTTCTGGTCGCGCCGGGTCGGACGCTTGAGCCTGAAAATCGCAACCGAGGAGAGCCAATAATGCGTGAGTGGCACAAGCCGACGGTTGAGGAGACGGAGTCCAGCATGGAAGTAACGAGCTACCTGCCGGCCGAGCTGGATCGCGCTTAATCCGTTCTTATTCATCCTCGGAAATCGGAACGGCGATCCGGCGGATAGCGGGGTCGCCGTTTCGCTTTTGAGGATTGCGTGGCACACTCTCGTTTGCGGCAAGCTCTTGCCAAAGCTTCCCGTTCAGATTTTCTTAATCTGGTATGCAGACAGATTTCATCGACGCGTCATGCGCCTCTCATCCAGACTCCCCATGCTAAAATAGGGCCGAACAGCGGCCATGAAAGACACCGCGGCAGCTCGCAGTCATGATCCCACAGCAGGTCGATCAATCCGGTGATAGTGCCGGGGAGTTACTCGATGTTCCTCTTAGGCATCCGGTTGAAAGTGATGATCAGGCCGTGACCAAGATTATGAGTCCCGAGGAACTTGAGCAGGAGCTCCGCGCCATCGGCGCCGAGCGCTATCACGACAAGCACCCCTTTCATAAGCTTCTGCATGGCGGCAAGCTGAACAAGGGCCAGGTCCAAGCCTGGGCGCTGAACCGCTATTGCTACCAGTCGGCGGTGCCGCGCAAGGACGCCGCCTTGATCAGCCGGTGTCACGACCGCGAGATCCGCCGCGACTGGGTTCACCGCATTCTCGACCATGACGGTTATGGCGAGGAGGAAGGCGGAATCGAGCGCTGGCTGGTGTTGACCGACGGGCTTGGCCTCGACCGCGACTACGTCGTCTCGATGAAAGGCGCGCTGCCCGCAACTAAGTTCGCCGTCGAGGCCTATGTCAATTTCGTTCGGGAGAAGACCCTAGTCGAGGCGGTGGCCTCCTCGCTGACCGAGCTGTTCGCGCCGGAGATTCACAAGGAGCGCATCTCGGGCATGCTGGAGAACTACGATTTCATCAGCGACGAGGTGATGCAGTACTTCAAACGCCGGCTGGCCCAGGCCCCGCGCGACGCCGACTATGCCCTCGACTATGTGAAGCGTAACGCCCGCACGCCTGAGGCGCAAAGCGGGGCCCTCGACGCTCTGAGATTCAAATGCAACGTGCTGTGGTCGCAGCTCGATGCGCTTTATTTGGCCTATTACGACCCGGCGATGATTCCGCCGGGCGCCTTCGTGCCGGAAAAAGCATGATGGCTGAAGGCACGTCCCTTGGGCGTCTGATGGTAACCCAGGAGACACGCCCCTTTTTGCCGGCCTATCTCAAGCTCCGCCATGATGCGGGGCGTGGCCGCTGGGTGTTGCTGGCGCCGGAGCGCATTCTGACACCTGACGAGACCGCCGTCGCAGTGCTCAAGCTCTGCGACGGCAAGAGAACCGTGGAGGAGATAACCGAGGCGCTGGCCAAGGACTATGCAGCAGCGGTCGACGTGATCCGCAAGGATGTGCTCGAGCTGCTGCAAGGGCTGGCGGACAAGGGATATATAAAGGCATGAGCCCGACCAAGATGGACAACGGTAAGGGACATTTCGAGACGCTGGTCGTCGATGACGAGCCGACCGAAGGCGTGGTGGGAAGCACGACCGAGGCACTGTGCGCGCTGGCGCCGGTGGGGCTGCTCGCCGAGCTCACCCATCGCTGTCCGCTGCAATGCTCCTATTGCTCCAACCCGCTCGAGCTCGAGCGGGTCAACAAGGAGCTGACCACCGCCGAGTGGGTGTCGGTGATGGAGCAGGCCGGTGCCATGGGCATTCTCCAGGTGCACCTCTCCGGCGGCGAGCCCACGGCGCGCAAGGACCTCGAGGACATCGTTGCCGCCGCCTCCAAGGCCGGCCTCTACACCAATCTGATCACCGCCGCCGTCACCTTGACCCGCCCGCGCCTCGAGGAGCTGGTCAAGCGTGGCCTCGATCACGTGCAGATCTCCTTCCAGGACGTTGATGCCGAGAACGCCGAGCGCATCGGCGCCTATCCCGGCGCCACGCAGAAGAAGCTCGACGTCGCTCATTGGGTGACGGAGCTTGGCCTGCCACTCACCATCAACGCGCCGATCCACCGTCAGAACATTCACAATGTCCCCCGCTACATTGAGCTTGCGCTCGAGCTCGGCGCCCAGCGGCTCGAAATCGCCCACGTCCAATATTACGGCTGGGCTTACCTCAACCGCGCCGCGCTGATCCCGACCTATGAGCAGACCATCGAGTCGATCGAGTTCGTCGAGCGCGAGCGCGAGCGCCTCAAGGGGGTGCTCACCATCGACATGGTGGTTCCCGATTATTACGCCAAGCGCCCGAAGCCCTGCATGGGCGGCTGGGGCAAGGGCTTCATGAACATCACGCCGGCCGGCAAGGTTCTCCCCTGCCACGCCGCCGAGACCATCAAGCATCTCAGCTTCGACAACGTGAAGGACCGCAAGCTGCTCGACATCTGGCTTGACTCCGATGCCTTCAACGCTTTCCGCGGCACGGAGTGGATGAAGGAGCCCTGCCGCTCCTGCGCCTTCCGCGAGATCGACTTCGGCGGATGCCGCTGTCAGGCCATGGCCATCACCGGCGATGCCCGCAACACCGATCCGGCTTGCGCGCTCTCGCCCTATCACGGCGAGATGGTGGCGCTAGCTCGCGCCGAAGCGGCGAAAGAGCCCCCGGCCTTCGTCTATCGCAACCCGCGCAACGCGCCGAGCGCGGCGAAGCCCGAGACGCGCCCGCTGGTTCCGGCGGAATAGAGTTGCCGCCAGCCTGCTTGTCATGACGAGCCGCGGGCTTGTCGGGGCATTTCGGTTTGGCCCGAGGGGTTGCCAAATCTTCCTGCCCAGGTTTCCACCTTGCAATGCCTATTTTATTATCGCTACCATGACCGGTCGCTCGACCGGTTCAAGCGGCGGCGGAAAGCTCGTTCCGGGTCCGTTCCGAGGAGCCCGGCATCCTTTGAAGGCGTCGGTCGGTCCATCATGCACCTCTCTCCCCTCGCCCGCCCACGGCGAACATCCTTAAGCGTCACCCTGTGCCTTGTCCTTGCTGCCGGCGTCATGACGCTGTGGCGCGGCGAGGCGATCGCAGCCGACCAGCCAGCGGCGGGAGCGCCAGCCCCAACGGCAGCACCCGAGGCCAAGCTCGACGGCATCCAGGTGCAGGTGCCGGAATCGCCGGCGATGACGCCGGTCCCCATCGGCTATCTTCGCGAGATCCCGGATAGTCCGCGGCCGGCCTCGCGCGTGGACAACGAACCCGACGATGCCGGCATTGCCGGCGCCAAGCTCGCCATTCAAGAAAACAACGCCGGCGGCCAATTTACCGGCGACCTCTACTCGCTCGAGGTGAGGTCCGTCGCCTCTCCGGACGCCGCCCTCGGCGCCATGCAAAAATTTTATGACACCGGCCACCACTACATCATCGTTGACGCATCCGCCGACACGCTGCTCAAGCTGTCCGACTGGGCCAAGGGCAAGGACATTCTCCTCTTCAACATCCGCGCCACCGATGTGTCGCTCAGGCAGGAGAATTGCCGCGCCAATGTCATGCATGTCGTGCCCGATCGCTACATGCTGGCCGACGCGCTCGCCCAATATCTCGTGATCAAGAAATGGACCAACTGGCTCTTGGTGCACGGCTCGACGCCGGGCGATCTCGCTTATGCCGACGCGATCAGGCGCGCCGCCGGGCGGTTCGGCGCCAGTATCGTCGATCAGCGCGAGTACAAGGACGTCTCGGGCGGCAGGCGCGACGATGTCGGCGTCATCCCTCCGGGCAAGCAGGCAAGCGTCGATGCCACCTTCGCCGCCGACCCCAACTACGACGTCATCATCGTCGCCGATGAAGACCAGCTGTTCGGTCCGTATATGCCCTACCGCGGCGGCGGCAAGCCCCGGCCGGTGGCGGGAACGACCGGCCTCGTCGCCACCACCTGGAGCCCAGGCCACGAGAAGTGGGGCGCCACGCAGATGAACAACCACTTCGAAAAGGATTTCAAGCGCCTGATCTTGCCGATCGACTATCAGGCCTACGTGGCGGCAAGGACTGTGGGCGAGGCCGTGACCCGCAACCACGGCGAGCCCTTCGCCAAAGTCGACGCCTTCATTCACGGCAGCGAGCTTCAGCTCGCCCCGTTCAAGGGCATCAAGCAGCAGTATCGCCCCTGGGATGGGCAGTTCCGCCAGCCGATCCTCATCGCCACCGACAAGGTTCCGGTCTCGCTCTCGCCGCAGCGTGGCTTCCCGCATGCGAGCCATCCCGAGATCGAGATGGACACTCTCGGCATCGATGAGCCCGAGAGCACCTGCAAGATGTAGGGTCTAACGCTCGGCCGTCGATGTCTTGATCAGGTTGCCGTTCTCGTCCAGCAGCGGCACGTTGTATTCGCTGAGCATGACGTTGATGTCGGCCTGATTCTCGGCGATCAGCTTGTTCAGCTTGTGCTTCCACTCCGGCTCGTTAGGGCGCACGCCCATGGTGATGCCGTAGATCGTGGCTGGTCCTGCCTTCTCCTTCACCAAGGGTACGAGAGCAAGCGGCACCTTGGCCGCTTGCGCGTAGTAACCGCCGAGCGGCCCCCACAAAATGCCGGCGTCGATCTCGCCAGAGGCGACTGCCGCGATCACCGCCGCCGCGGCGTCGCCCGAGCTGCGGTCGCCCATGACCTCAAAGGACCGCGCGTTTGCCATCAGCCCGTTCATCGCCATGATGCTGACCGGCGGCGTGCGGGCGAGGATGCCGATGGTCTTGCTCTTGAGACGCTCATCGGCAAGGCTTTCGACGCCGGCAAGGCTCTTATCGTTCTGCCGGTAGATCAGCACATAGGAGGTCCGGTAGTAGGGATTTGTGTCCTCGATCATCCCGGTGCCTTGGGCGTAGCCCATGAGAATGTCGCAGTCCGTGTCGTCCGGCAGCGTGGCTACGTGGCCCACGACCTGAGGCAGCCAGGTGTAGACGACGTGCAGGTCGAGTTTGCCGGCGATGACGTCAACGAGCTTGTTCTCGAACCCCTCCCCCTTTTCGTTGGAGAACGGCATGTTTTGCGGATCGGCACACACGCGAAGTGTGCCGTCGGTGGAGGCAGCCCTGGCGCCCACCGTCGCGGCGCCTGCGAGCAGAGCAATCAAAACCGTTGCCAGCACTTTCGAGCATCGGAGTCCGAGCCCGCGTGCGGCACGACTGTCCGTCAGATTAGATGCGGTCATTTGGATCACGAGGGCACAGGGACCGTCAGCATATCATATGGGAGAGGCGACGTTTCCAGCCCCTCCCCGCGCCAGCGCGCAGAAAATGGCCCTAGCTCAAGAGCGTCATGGGCAGCGATAGTTTGAAAGCCGCCTAATATTGGGCGGCACACTTGGCGATGTTATCGGCCCGTTCGATGCCGGTCGGATAGTAGGCTCCGGTGGGCTTGCCGCCAAATTTCAGCATCATTTGCCGCGCGGCCTCGATGGTCTCGGGCTCATTCTTGAGCTTAAGCATCCTTACAGCATTGCAATCCGCATCGAGCTCCATGTGCTTCAACTGGGGCGCGATGTAGAAAAAGGGCTGCGGGCCGAGGTGGCCGAGTTCCCGATGGTAGGCGGCAACATGGCCGAGCGTATGATGGCTGCACTCGTGGGCCATGAGGAAGCGGCCATAGGCCATGGATTCGGCCATGGTCATGGCGCTGACCACGATGATCGGCTGGCCGTTTTCATCCATCGTGGACATCGCCTGCTCGGGCAAGTCCGGCAAAAGGTAGGTAGTAATCGCGCAGAACGGATTATCAATGGTGGGAAGCCAAAGCTGGCGGGCAGAGGCGTTGCCGCAAAACAGCCCGATACAGAGGATAGCAGCCAAGATCAGCACTGGACGACGCATAGTGGGCCCCCCGCCGCACTGAGTCGTTTTCCATAAAGAATCTAAACTCATGTTCGACCACGTCCAAAGGTTTTTGCGAGTACAACGCATGAAAGCCATTATATGTCACCGAGTTCACAC
>NZ_JBOHJB010000131.1:0-6186 GCF_050728395.1 Methyloceanibacter sp. | reverse complement strand
AAAGACACGGCCGGCCGCAATTGGTTGGTCGGAGCCTACAGCCCCTATTTAGCTCCCGACTCTGTCATCGTCCGCATGACCTCATCGAGGTTGAAGCTTGCCGCCTTCTGACGAGGCGGATAATCCTTCAACGTCGCCAGGAATTCGCCCACATAGTCCTGCGCGGGGACCAGCAGGAACACGTGATCCAGTATCCAGTCGTAATAGGTATTGGAGGTAATGTCCGCCCGCTCATAGGGGTCCGTCCTGAGGTTGAAGATCTTCGGGACCCGCAAATTGGTAAAGGGGTTGGCCCAAACGAGCAGAGTTCCGGGCGCGCGCTGCTCCATGAACACGATCTTCCAGTTGTCGTAGCGCAAACCGGTCAATTGCTGGTCGTCGTTGACGTAGAAGAACGACTCCCTCGGGCTCTTCTCAGCCTGCCCAGTGAGATACGGCACGAGGTTGTCGCCGTCGAGATGGACCTTGTAGGTCATGTCGCCCACCGTATCGCCCTTGAGCAACTTGTCCTTGACCTCGGTGTCGCCGGCAATGGCGAGGATCGTCGGCAGCATGTCGAGATGGGAGACGATCTCATTGGACACTTGGTCCGGCTCGATCTTGCCCGGCCAGCGAAACATCGCCGGTACCCGGTAGGCGCCTTCCCAGTTCGAGTTCTTCTCGTTGCGGAAGGGCGTCATCGCGGCATCCGGCCAAGAATTCATGTGCGGACCATTGTCGGTCGAGTACATCACGAAGGTGTTGTCGGCGATGCCGAGATCGTCCAATGCCTTGAGGACCGTTCCGACATTCTTGTCATGGTCGATCATGGTGTCGTGGTACGGGCTCTGCCAACGTCCCGACTGGCCGACACTCTCCGGCTTGGTGTGGGTGCGGAAGTGCATGTGGGTGAAGTTGACCCAGACGAAGGCTGGCTTGCCCGCCTTGTTCTGTCGCTGGATGAAGTCCACGGCGCGATTGGCGATATCGTCGTCGATCGTCACCATCCGCTCCTTGGTCAGCGGGCCGGTGTCCTTGCAAACCTGCTTGCCGACTTTGCCGAAGCGCGGATCGACTGTTGGATCATCTTTGTCCGAGGCCTTGCAGTCCAACACGCCTCGCGGTCCGTACTTGGCGCGGAACGCCGGGTCTTTCGGATAGTCCGGCAGTTCCGGCTCTTCCTCCGCGTTCAAATGGTAGAGGTTGCCGTAGAATTCGTCGAAGCCGTGCACGGTGGGCAGGAACTCGTTGCGGTCGCCAAGATGGTTCTTGCCGAATTGGCCGGTCGCGTAGCCACGCGGCTTGAGCAGCTCCGCGATAGTTGGATCTTCCTTTTGCAATCCGAGCGGGGAGCCCGGCAGGCCGACCTTGGTCATGCCGGTGCGCAAGCCGGACTGGCCGGTGATGAACGAAGCCCGACCGGCGGTGCAGCTCTGCTCAGCGTAATAGTCGGTGAACATCACGCCTTCTTTGGCGACACGGTCGATGTTGGGTGTCTTGAAGCCCATCAACCCGTGCGAGTAGGCGCTGATATCGGATTGACCGATGTCGTCACCCCAGATGATGACGATGTTGGGCTTTGCGGACGTCGATTCCGATTGCGTCGGCTCAGCCGCCACTGCCTGCGCCGCACCGATGATGCAGAGCGCGGCGACGGCACCGAGCAGTCGGCCTCGGCGCCACTGCCGTGCCTGTTCCACACCTCGAGCTTCTCTCCCATCCTTTTTCATGCCATCTCCTCCCGACGCTACGATTGGGCCAATCCAGGCGAGTGTTGCCGACATCCCGCCATGAAATCGAACACAAGTTTGAGGATTAAATGCGCTTGCGCGGAACTGTGAGGCTCCGGCTTGATGAAGTTGGGCAACTTCCCGCCAAGCAAAACCCTGGTGATTCGCCGACACCATGCGGGAACGTCCTGGCCGCTCACAGGAGCCGGCATGATGGATGCGAATTGCGCGCAAAGCTTGACGCGTGAACGACGCAACCTCTCGTATTTGTCGAAAATCGTTGGGAATGCGGTCCTTCGCAGCCGGCCGGGGTCTTGTGGCAGATCGGCACCGCGTGCTCGCATTCTCGCTGGCGACGGAACTTCTCAGGTAGCCAAGCGATTGCCTGCAAAATACGCTTTGGTCTACCAAAACCGTCCGATCGCATTCTGTCGGGGGTCGCGATGCTACGGGGGACCGCCTCACCGCTCGGGAGAATCTTGACGGCCGATCGTCTTCGGGCGGTCGACGCCATCGCACAGATTTTTGCGATAGCGCTCCTGGCGATGGGTACCGGCACTGCGCAGGCCGCCGAATATGGCACCGGCCCCTGGGTGAAGGGCTACACCGATATCTTCGGTGGCATTCTGCCGCCACAGCCTGGCCTCTATGTGCGCAACGACGCATATCACTATGAAGGCGAGGTCGGCGCCACCGTGTTCGACGGCAATATTCAGATCGGTGTCGAACAGAGATATCTCGCTGACATCCTAGCGCTCACCTATGTGACGCCGTGGAAGATCCTGGGAGGGACCTACGCCGTCGCCGTGGCGCCAAGCATCGTTCAGATGAATATCGATATCGCCGCGACGCTTCCAGGCGTGACCCTTACCGGACCGCGAGGTCTCAGACGCTTCCACATACCGTCCTTCACGGTCACGGCCATCGACCACGAGCTTGCGCCCGGCGACAGCGCCTTCGCTCCGCTGATCCTCGGCTGGAACGAAGGCAACTTCCACTGGAACTTCGCCATGTTCGGCTTCGCCCCGACCGGCTTGTACAGCAAGAACAATCTTGCCAATACCAGCCTCAACCATTGGGCGGTCATGCCGAGGCTCGCCGCTACCTATTTCAATCCGAAGACGGGGTGGCAGGTGAACGGCGCCGCTGTCTATTCAGTGAATTGGGAGAATCCCGCCACCAACTATGAGACCGGCGATATTTTGAATCTGGACGGCGCCATCACCAAGAACTTCGGCGCGCTCGGCGTCGGCGCCGTGGCCTACGCCATGATCCAGACCACGCCGGATTCCGGCGCGGGCGCGAGGCTCGGCGCGTTCGAGTCGAAGGTCTATGGCGCGGGGCCGATCGTCACCTATTCGATGGGCGGGCTCACCCTGCTCGCCAAGTGGTATACCGAGTTCGACGCCGAGAACACCTTCGAAGGCAACGTCGTGGACGCAGCGGCGAGCTTCAAATTCTGAAGACGGAACCTCTCAATATTTCCTGCCGGCGCTAACCCTCGATCAACGACCTTGCTGGCATAGTCGGGGCGCATAAGGTCGACGCTCGACCAAGCCGAAGAGAATGCCATGCCAAGCTCACGAAACGTCATGGGTGGAAGCGCGAGTCCCTTCCTCGAGACGCCGCAGCCGCCGTTCGGGCCAGCGCCCCCGCCGCTCGCGGACAGCGAGCTTCCCTCTCTGCGCTCTTCCTTCAACGACGCCAAGCCCAAGATCTGCAACGGCGGCACTGCCAAGGAGGTAACGGTCGCCGAGTTCCCGGTCTCCGACAAGCTTGCCGGGGTCTACATGACGCTCGATCCCGGCGGTTTGCGCGAGCTGCATTGGCACGCTAATGCCGCCGAATGGGCCTATGTGATCGACGGAAACTGCCGCGTCACCACCATCGATCCGCAAGGGCAGGCTGAGATCGTCGATTTCGGTCCCGGCGACGTCTGGTATTTCCCGCGCGGTCATGGCCATTCGATTCAAGGGATCGGCTCCGGCGCCTCCACCCCCGACCTCCTGCTTGCGACCAATTTCGGCGTGCCTGTGAACGTCTTCGCCAAAATGCCGAACGGCGAGGTGGTGATGCCGGAGGAGACGTGAGCGGGACGGTGGACGCCGCGCAGGCACCTGGAGCCGCCACGTCATTGACGGCGCAAGGCGCGCTCGCCGCTGTCCTCGCCCTCATCGCCGGCTATGTCGACGCCCACACCTTCCTCAACTACCAGGTCTACGGCTCGTTCATGAGCGGCAACACCACCCAGACCGGCTTGCACGCCGGGCAGGGGGGATTCGCCGCGGCCGGATACAATCTGTTGCCGATTCCGCTGTTCGTCGCCGGCGTCTTCGCCGGAACCCTGATCTGGCATTCCGGCCTCGCGCGGCGCTCGCGCTGGCTTTTTGCGCTGGCCGCAGGCCTGCTTGCGCTGGGGCTCGGCGCTGTCGCCCCCGGGCCGCTTCCTGGCTGGTTCGGCATCATCGTGCTGAGCCTTGCCATGGGCATCATGAACACCACGGTGACCCGCGTCGGGGAGCAACAGGTAAGCCTTGGCTATGTGACCGGCACCTTGAACAACCTTGCCCAGCACCTGGCGCTTGCGGTCAAGGGCGCGCCTCTGCTTGACGCCAACGGCCCGCGCGATACGCATCTGCGCCGAGCCGGCTTGCTGGCCGGGATCTGGACCGCCTTCGTTATCGGAGCCTTGCTCGCCGGCGCTGCGACCCCCAATTTTGCCGCCTGGAGCCTGCTGTTGCCCATCCTCATTCTGTCGGTCCTCGCCATACTCGGGCGTCCCGTCAGAGCATGATCGCGAAAGGCGCAGGTCTCCGGACAACGACATGCGTCAAAAGATGACGATTTGAGGCACGAAATCGCGATTCCCTCGGAAGCGATTTCGCTCTAGACGCGTTCAATCCTTGTTGTTTTGCGTTCGCGCTTTCCCCGGTTAAGCTCCGGCTTGTTTTTCAGGGACCGCCGGACGGGACGCGCCCCACCCCCTTGACGTAAGATGCGAGCATGAACGCGCAGAGAAACGAGAGCCGCGAGGGCGGCGGCGACGGAACCACCACCACTTTGCCGCCTGAGGCGAAGAAGCAACCTGCGCCTGAGGTGCGTGAGTCCGCGCCCCCGCCACGCCCGCGCAAGGGGGTCGGCCGCGTCATATTCCTGCTCCTCGCCGCCGCGCTTGCCGTGCTCCTTTATCGCTATTGGGGCGTCTGGGAGCAGTGGGGCTTCTTTCGGTCGACGCAGACCGCCCCCGCGGCGGCCGCGCCTCCCGCGGTGACGGTCGCTAAGCCGATCGTGAGAGAGATGATCGAATGGAAGGACTTCACCGGCCAATTCGAGGCGGTCGACTTCGTCGACGTACGCGCCCGCGTCAGCGGCTATCTCGAATCGATCAGCTTCATCGACGGTCAGATCGTGAAGAAAGGCGATCTTCTCTTTGTCATCGAGCCGAAGCCGTTCGAGCTCGCGCTCGAATCGGCCAAGGCCGATCTCGCCCAGACCAATGCCAATCTCGACCTTGCCAAGGCCCAGCTCAGCCGCACCGCGGAGCTGAGAAAGAAGAGCTACGCCACGGAAGAAACCTATGACGAGCGCGTGGCCCAGGTGAACACGGCGACGGCCACCCGGGATGCCTCCATCGCGGCGCTCGACCAGGCGCAGCTCAATCTCGACTATACGCGCGTGACGGCGCCGATCGCCGGCCGCGCCAGCCGCCATGAGCTCAGCGTCGGCAATTTGGTGATCGGCGGCATTACCGGCACTCCGACGCTCCTCACCACTATCGTCTCGCTCGATCCCATCCATTTCTTCTTCAATGTGAGCGAGGCCGACGGCATGACCTACAAGCGCCTCGTCGCCAAGGGTGAGATCCCCTCCGCTCGCGAACGGAAGGTCGAGGTGCAGGCCCAGCTCATGGACGAGACCGACTGGCCGCTGAAGGGCATCATCGATTTCGTCGACAATACGTATGACACGTCCACCGGCACCATCCGTGTGCGTGCGGCTTTCCCCAATCCCGAATACTTCATCACGCCTGGGCAATTCGGCCGCGTTCGGGTGCCGATGTCGCAACTCCATCCGGTCATGCTGGTGCCGGACGCGGCGGTGGTGACCGACCAATCCACCAAGCTCCTGTTTACCGTGACACCTGACGGTACCGTGGTGCCGAAGGCGGTCGAGCTCGGTCCGGTGGTCGATGGCAATTTGCGCATCGTCAGGAGCGGGATCGCCAAGGACGACGACGTCATCGTGGTCGGGCTGTTGCGCGCGCGTCCGGGGCAGAAGGTCACGCCTCAACAGGGCACGACCGAAGGCGCCGCGGTACCGAAGCAACCATGACCGTCAGCGCGCCCGGGGCTACTGCCGCATGAACATCTCGCATTTCTTCATCGACCGGCCGATCTTCGCCGCGGTCATTTCCATCATCATCACACTTGTCGGCGGCGTCGCCTATTTCTCCCTGCCGGTGGCGCAATATCCGGAT
>NZ_JBOHJB010000130.1:0-6197 GCF_050728395.1 Methyloceanibacter sp. | reverse complement strand
GGCGTCGCCTGGGTCGAAGATCCGAGCAACCGCGATCAGCGATTCGAGCGCGCCGAGATGCGCGCTTGCAGCGATGCGCTGGCGAGACTCGGATTGACCGCTCGCGCGCTCGCGCGCTCGGCGCAGAGGCTGAGGCGGGCGCGGGCGGCACTCGATCACGCCGCGGACGCGTTTCTCGCCGAGCATGGCGCCATGAGCGAAGCAGGCTATTGCCTGATTGCCCGCGACGCGCTGGTCGCTGTCCCCGCGGAAATCGCGCTTCGCGTGCTGGCGCGGGCGGTCGGCGCTGTCGGCGGGCGGGAGACGAAGCTGCGGCTTGCGAAGCTCGAGGCGCTGCTTGCGAGCCTGGTCGAGAGCCCGAGGGGAGCGCACACGCTCGGCGGCTGCCGTCTACAGCCCGTCGGTGAACGTCTCGGCGTTTTTCGTGAGAGCAGGGGAACCGGTCTTCCCACGCTGCGACTGGCTCCCGGGGAACGTGCGCTGTGGGACAACCGCTTCAGAGTCGAGCTTGAGGCAAGCGCGAGTGTACCCGTCACCGTCGGCGCGCTCGGTGAATCACGCTGGCGCGATCTTCGTGCCTCCGCCCCTTGGCTGAACGCGCTGCCGCGCTTCGCCGGCGCCACGCTTCCGGCGTGCCTTGCGGGGGGATCGATCGTGCTCCCGCGCCTTGGGCTTGGCTCCGATGTCGGCGACGAGGCAACCGGTTGTCTCAGCGCGCGTTTCGTCAATGCGCCCTCAACGCGCCGCATTTGAGGAATGCGGTTGAGGAAGCGTGTACTTCTTTAGGCTAGCTTTACTTGGAAATGGGTTCGTTCCAACCTATGTTAAGAAATCCTATAGGTTAGTGAGGGTCCGCCAGCGAGGGCCTAGTGCCGGCGATATCGGTGCCGGCGTCCTTTCAGGTGCGGTTCAACCAGGGTCGTCATGAACACGAATTTCCGTAACTTCGCCATCTGGGTTTTCATCGGCCTTCTGCTGGTGGCTCTGTTCAATCTGTTCCAGAGCCCCGGCGTTCATGTCCGCGGCAATGAAATCAGCTTCTCGCAGCTTCTGAGCGATGTCGACAGCGGCAACGTGCAGGATGTGACCATCGCGGGCAGTCAAATCACCGGCCATTATTCGGATGGCCGGAATTTCCAGACCTACGCGCCCAACGATCCTGGTCTGGTCGACAGGCTGAACAAGAAGGGCGTGAAGATCACCGCCAAGCCGTCCGAGGACGACGTGCCGTCGCTGCTCGGCGTGCTCGTGTCCTGGTTCCCCATGCTGCTGCTCATCGCCGTGTGGATCTTCTTCATGCGCCAGATGCAGTCCGGCGGCGGCCGGGCCATGGGCTTCGGCAAGTCCAAGGCGAAGCTGCTCACCGAGCGCCATGGCCGCGTCACCTTCGATGACGTCGCCGGCGTCGATGAGGCGAAGGAAGATCTACAGGAGATCGTCGAGTTCCTGCGCGACCCGCAGAAGTTTCAGAAGCTCGGCGGGCGCATCCCGCGCGGCGCGCTGCTCGTCGGCCCCCCCGGCACCGGCAAGACGCTGCTTGCCCGCGCCATCGCCGGCGAGGCCAATGTGCCGTTCTTCACCATCTCGGGCTCCGACTTCGTCGAGATGTTCGTCGGCGTCGGCGCGAGCCGAGTGCGCGACATGTTCGACCAGGCGAAGAAGAACGCGCCTTGCATCATCTTCATCGACGAGATCGACGCCGTCGGCCGTCATCGCGGCGCAGGCCTCGGCGGCGGCAATGACGAGCGCGAGCAGACGCTCAATCAGCTGCTGGTCGAGATGGACGGCTTCGAGGCCAATGAAGGTATCATCCTGATCGCCGCGACCAACCGTCCCGACGTGCTCGATCCTGCTCTGTTGCGTCCAGGCCGCTTCGACCGCCAGGTGGTGGTGCCGCGCCCCGACATCATCGGCCGCGAGAAGATCCTCAAGGTGCATGTGCGCAAGGTGCCGCTCGGTCCGGACGTCGAGCTCCGCACCATTGCGCGCGGCACGCCGGGCTTCTCCGGCGCCGATCTCGCCAATCTCGTCAACGAGGCGGCGCTGCTCGCCGCGCGCCGCTCCAAGCGGCTCGTCATGCAGATCGAGTTCGAGGACGCCAAGGACAAGGTGATGATGGGCGCCGAGCGCCGCTCCATGGTCATGACCGAGGAGGAGAAGACGCTGACCGCCTATCACGAGGGCGGCCACGCTCTGGTGGCCCTGAATCAGGAGGCGTCAGATCCGGTGCACAAGGCGACCATCATCCCGCGCGGCCGCGCGCTTGGCATGGTCATGCGCCTGCCTGAGCGCGACATGCTGTCTTACACGCGCGCCAAGCTTAAGGCCGACATCACCGTCGCCATGGGCGGACGCGTGGCGGAGGAACTGGTGTTCGGCTACGAGAAGGTGACCTCTGGTGCCTCCTCTGACATCAAGATGGCGACGCTGTTGGCGCGCGCTATGGTCACGCAATACGGCATGTCGGACAAGCTCGGGCCGCTCGCTTACGGCGACAACGAGGAGGAGGTTTTCCTCGGCCACTCCATCGCGCGGACCCAGAACATGTCCGACGAGACCCAGACCATCGTCGATGAGGAGATCCACCGCCTGGTCGATGAGGGTTACGAGACGGCGCGCAAGATCATCGATGAGCATATCGACGATCTGCATTTGATCGCGCGAGGCTTGCTCGAATACGAGACGTTGTCCGGCGACGAGATCAAGAACTTGCTCAAGGGCAAGCCGCCGGTGCGCGAATTCGCGGCCGATTTGTCGCCGCGTCCGGCGCCGGCCTCGGCCGTTCCCACCGCCGGCCGCGGCAAGAAGGCGCCCCCTGAGCCTGAGCCCGACACTGGAGGCATGGCGCCCCAGCCCACGAGCTAGGCGTGAACGATCTTGCATTGACGAATGGCCGGGCTTGTCCCGGCCATTTCTCTTTTGACGTCGCTTGGTCAGAAGGCTTTCGGTAGCCCAGCCTGTTTGAGCGTGTAGTTTGCCCAATGCCGTGACTTAATGTGGCTGTCGACCATGAATCGGCGGCCGTTAATAGGGCTCTGCCAAATTTCGTGGTCGCCCTTGCCGTGACGAACGAAGGTGCAGCCGGCTTCTCTCAGGAGCGATTTCACCCGCGGCGTGTAGTTGTCCGCCATCAGGCGACGCGCTTGGCGTGCTCGATGCGTTCGGCGGTGATGGCGAAGGGGACGTCCCCAGCGCCGCCCGGTAACAGGCCGTTCTCCTCCAGAAGCTCAGGAATCACGACCTTTAATTTTTCGACCAGAAGTTCGAAGGTGTCGGCGCCTGTGGCAAGTCCGGGCACGTCATCGCTGGAAGCAACCCAAACTTCCGCCTCGGCATCCCATTCAGCCTTCACGTGATAGGGTGACATGTCACCTCCAGGCTTGCTGCTGGGCGAATATAGGGTGCTTCCGCATCTCAGGCGAGAGCTGACGCTGCCATAAGCGGCGCGGCGTGCTAAGGCATCGTCATGGCGGACGCAAAGCTCTATCTCAGGCCCATCGGATTCCTTTACGGCGATACGGCGGCCGAGGCCGTGGCGGAGGGCGCGGCGCTGCCCCTGGCCGGAGGCGCGATCTCCTTCACCGCAGCGGAGCTGATCGAGGGCGTGCCGGCCTCGACCGAGCGGCGCCTTGTCGCCGCCAAGGACCTTCATGCCTCGCACGATGCTGAGCTTGCGTCTCTGCTCGAGCGGCTCACTGCTCCGCGGCCGCCCTTTGCCGGGCTCACCTTCACGCGCTCCCTGATCATGGGCATCGTCAATGTCACGCCGGACTCGTTCTCGGACGGTGGCCTCTACGATTCGACGGAAGGCGCTATCGTCCGTGCCGCCGAGTTGGCTGCCGGCGGCGCCGACATCGTCGATGTCGGGGGCGAATCGACCCGTCCGGGCTCCGATCCGGTGGCGGAGGGTGACGAGCTCGGCCGCGTGCTCCCCGTGCTCGAAGGGCTCGCCGGGCTCCAGGCAGCGGTCTCCATCGATACGCGAAAGGCATCCGTGGCGCGGGCTGCGGCGCGCGCTGGGGCCACGATCTTCAACGACGTCTCGGCGCTGACCTATGACCCGGATAGCCTTGCCGCGGCGGCTGAAACCGGGCTTTCCGTGATCCTCATGCATGCCAAGGGCGAGCCCAAGACCATGCATCTCGATCCCCGCTATGACGACGTGGTGCTCGAGGTCTACGACTATCTTGCGGGTCGCATCGCCGCGGCGGAAGCTGCCGGCATCGAGCGCGCCCGCATCGCCGCTGACCCCGGGATCGGCTTCGGCAAGACCATGGACCATACGCTCGCGCTGCTCGCCAATCTCAGCCTGCTGCATGGGCTCGGGGTGCCGCTCCTCGTCGGCGCCTCGCGCAAGCGCTTCATCGGCGGGGTGGCAGGCGGCGAAACACCGCAGTCGCGGGAGCCAGGTTCCTTCGCCGTCGCCCTTGTGGCGGCGGCGCAAGGCGCCCAGATTTTGCGGGTTCACGACGTGGAAGGTACCCGCCAGGCGCTCTCCGTGTGGCGGGGATGCATGGCCGGAACCGGGGCCTAATCCGCTTGCGTCGTGGAGAAAAGGGGTTAAACCCCCTGATTCACCAATCGGAATTGGTGTAACGTTTGCTTACACTTTGTGAACGGCTGTGCAATAGAGCAGGAGCATAATTCCATGACACGCCGACCTAATCGCAAAAGGCGGGCGGCGCCTTTGGGGGACTAGGGGGACATCGGCCCATGGCTCGCAGATTCTTTGGCACGGATGGAATCCGTGGCAGCGCCAATTCCACACCCATGACGTCCGAGGTCGCGCTCCGCGTGGGCATGGCCGCCGGCAAGCTTTTCACCAACGGCTCCTACCGCCATCGCGTGGTGATCGGCAAGGACACCAGGCTCTCCGGCTACATGATCGAATCGGCCCTCGTGTCGGGCTTTACCGCCGTGGGCATGGACGTTTTCCAGCTCGGGCCGATGCCGACCCCGGCCGTTGCCATGCTGACGCGGTCGCTCCGCGCCGATCTCGGCGTGATGATCTCAGCCTCGCACAATCCCTTTGCCGATAACGGCATCAAGCTATTCGGCCCCGACGGCTACAAGCTATCCGACGATACCGAGCTTCAGGTCGAGGAGCTGATGCTCGGCGACATGACCGACCTGCTCGCAACGCCCGACAAGATCGGCAGGGCAACCCGCATCGACAGTGCGCGGGAACGCTATATCGAGTTCGCCAAGCGCACGCTGCCCAAGAACCTCCGCTTCGACGGTATCAGGGCGGTGATCGATTGCGCCAACGGGGCAGCCTACAAGGTGGCGCCAGAGGCGCTGTGGGAGCTTGGCGCCGACGTGGTCAAGCTCGGGGTTGATCCCGACGGCTTCAACATCAACAAGGACTGCGGCTCGACCGCGCCCGGCGACCTCATCCGCAAAGTCGGTGAGGTGCGCGCCGATATCGGCATCGCGCTCGACGGCGACGCCGACCGCGTGGTCATCGTCGACGAGAAGGGCCGCATGATCGACGGCGATCAGCTCATGGCGGTCATCGCCGAATCCTGGCTGCGGCGCGGGCGCCTTGCCGGCGGCGGCGTCGTCGCCACGGTCATGTCCAATCTCGGGCTCGAGCGCTATCTCCTGGACCTCGGCCTTGGCCTGCAACGCACGCCGGTGGGCGACCGTTATGTGGTCGAGCACATGCGGCAGCATGGCTACAATGTCGGCGGCGAGCAGTCGGGCCATATCGTCCTGTCCGATTATTCGACAACCGGCGACGGCCTGGTCACCGCCTTGCAAATCCTCGCCGTGGTGGCGCAGAGCGGCAAGCCGGTGAGCGAGATCTGCAACCGCTTCGAGCCGCTGCCGCAAGTCCTGAAGAACGTCCGCTACAAGAACGGCCATCAACCCTTGGACAATATCGCCGTGCGCAAGGCGATCGACACCGGCAAGTCGCGGCTCGGCAAGACCGGGCGCCTGGTCATTCGCCCGTCAGGTACCGAGCCGGTGATCCGCGTCATGGCGGAGGGCGACGACGTGAAGCTTGTGGATACGGTGGTTTCCGACATCGTGCACGCGCTCACCGACGCTGCGGCGTAGAGCAAGGTCCTCTCTGACTCTGTACCGCTCCCCCCTTGCGGGGGAGCACGACCGACCGCGGGTCGGTCGGAGGGGGGTTAGACCGTTCCGAAGATTTGTCGGGAACCCCCCTCCCTAACCCTCCCCCTCAAAGG
>NZ_JBOHJB010000129.1:0-6411 GCF_050728395.1 Methyloceanibacter sp. | reverse complement strand
CCCAGCCGTACAGCGAAGTCTTGTTCCCCCTCACCCCAACCCTCTCCCCACAGGGGAGAGGGAGCGCGCCCTGCCGCTCTTCGGGGGAGCAATATTCTGGTTGACCTTGACGCGCCAAGGACTCGAAATGACTCGCGAAAATGCGATCAAGAGGCGCGTCAATGACCTACGATCCGAACAATATCTTCGCCAAGGTGCTGCGCGGCGAGCTTCCCTGCCACAATATCTACGAGGACGACGACACGCTCGCCTTTCTCGACATCATGCCGCGGTCGGAAGGCCACGCGCTGGTGATCACCAAGGAGAAGGCGACCGACCTGTTCGACGTGTCGCCGCAGGCGCTCGTCAAGCTCATGGCCGTGGTGCAGAAGCTCAGCCCTGAGATCAAGGAGGCGGTGGGCGCCGACGGCGTGCTGATCGCGCAGTTCAACGGCGCGGCCGCGGGCCAGACCGTGTTCCACCTCCACGTCCACATCATCCCGCGCAAAGAGGGCACGGAGCTGAAGCCCCATGCCGGCATCATGGCCGACCAGGCGATCCTCGCCACTACGGCCGAAAAGATCAGGAAGAAGCTTCAGACGGCTTAGTCAACCTGCACCCACCGTCATGGCCGGGCTTGTCCCGGTCATCCATGTCTTCGCCCGTTGCGGGAGCTGTTCGTGGATGCCCGGCACAAGGCCGGGCATGACGAAGTTAATGTCGGGTGAGTAATCTACCGCGAGCCGAGAGGCACTTTCGGCACCGGGCTTGAACTCAAGCCCCGCTGCGCGCCAGCCCGGCGCGGTCCAGGCCGGCGTGGGCCGCGCTTCGGCTTTTGCTTCGGCGCGGATTTCACACCACCGCCTCCGGAGCCTTCAGGACCGCCATCCTCGGGATCGAAATCCTCACCCTCGAGCTCGTCAGGCCCGCGCGGCTTGATCGGTGCATCGGCCTTGATGTATTCAAAGCCGAGCAGCTTCTCGCCGTCCTTCTCGTTGACCAGTACGCGCACGATGCCGCCGTCTTTCAGGGCCCCGAACAGGATCTCCTCGGCGAGCGGCTTCTTGATGTGCTCCTGGATGACGCGCGCCAAGGGCCGAGCGCCGAATTTGTCGTCATAGCCGCGCTCGGCGAGCCATTGATTGGCTTCGGGCGTGAGCTCGATGGTGATGTTGCGGTCGCCGAGCTGCGCCTCGAGCTGGAACACGAACTTCTCCACCACCTTGGAGATGATCTCCGGCGAGAGGTTGGCGAAGGGGATGATGGCGTCGAGCCGGTTACGGAACTCGGGGCTGAACAGCCTGGTGATGGCCTCCTCGTCGTCGCCCTCGCGCTTCGACCGGTTGAAGCCGATCGCCGCCTTGGCGAGGTCGGAAGCCCCGGCATTGGTGGTCATGATCAGGATTACGTTCTGGAAGTCGACCTTCTTGCCGTTGTGGTCGGTCAGCTTGCCGTGATCCATGATCTGCAACAGGATGTTGAACAGGTCCGGGTGGGCCTTCTCGATCTCGTCGAGCAGCAGCACCGAATGCGGATGCTGGTCGATGCCGTCGGTAAGCAGGCCGCCCTGGTCGAAACCCACATAGCCGGGCGGTGCGCCAATCAGCCGCGACACCGTGTGGCGCTCCATGTACTCACTCATGTCGAAGCGGAGCAGCTCGACGCCGAGCAGCAGCGCAAGCTGGCGCGCGACCTCGGTCTTGCCGACGCCGGTCGGCCCGGAGAACATGTAGCAGCCGATCGGCTTCTCTGGCTCGCGCAGGCCGGCGCGGCTGAGCTTGATCGCGGCGGCAAGCGCCTCGATCGCCCGGTCCTGGCCGAACACCACGCGCTTCAAATCCTGATCGATGGCGCGCAGCACCTCGGCGTCCGACTTCGACACCGTCTTTGGCGGGATGCGGGCCATGGTGGCGATGGTCGACTCGACCTCTTTGACGCCGATGATCTTGCGCCGCTGCCGCTCGGGCAACAGCATCTGCGAGGCGCCGGTCTCGTCGATCACGTCGATCGCCTTGTCGGGCAGCTTGCGGTCGTGAATGTATTTGGCCGAAAGCTCGACCGCGGACTTGATAGCCTGCCGCGTGTAGCGGACCCGGTGGAAATCCTCGAAATAGGGCTTCAGCCCCTTCAGGATCTCGATGGCATCGGGGACCGACGGCTCGTTCACGTCGATCTTCTGGAAGCGGCGCACCAGCGCCCGATCCTTCTCGAAATGCTGCCGGTATTCCTTATAGGTGGTCGAGCCGATGCAGCGAAGCGTGCCTGACTGCAGCGCGGGCTTGAGCAGGTTCGAGGCGTCCATGGCCCCGCCTGAGGTGGCGCCGGCGCCGATCACCGTATGGATCTCGTCGATGAACATGATGGCGCCGGGATAGGCCTCGATCTCGCGCATCACGGCCTTGAGCCGCTCCTCGAAATCGCCGCGGTAGCGGGTGCCGGCGAGCAGCGCACCCATGTCGAGCTGGAAGATGGTGGATTCGGCGAGCACTTCCGGCACGTCGCCCATGACGATGCGGCGCGCGAGGCCTTCGGCGATGGCGGTTTTGCCCACGCCGGGATCGCCAACGAATAGCGGGTTGTTCTTCTGCCGCCGGCAGAGCACTTGGATGGTGCGCTGGATCTCCGGCCCGCGACCGATCAAAGGATCGATGCGGCCGGCCCGCGCCTTCTGGTTTAGGTTGACGCAATAGACCTCGAGCGCATCGGCGCCGCGCTTCTTCTCGTCGCCGCCCTCGACCGTCGCGGCATCCTCCTCCACGCCGCGCACGGTGCGCGGCTCGGACATGCCGGCCCGCTTAGCGATGCCGTGGCTGATGTAGTTCACCGCGTCGAAGCGGGTCATGTGCTGCTCTTGCAGGAAGAAGGCGGCGTGGCTCTCCCGCTCGGCGAAGATCGCCACCAGCACATTGGCGCCGGTCACCTCCTCGCGGCCCGACGACTGCACATGGGCGACGGCGCGGTGAATCACGCGCTGGAAGCCAGCGGTCGGCTGGGCGTCGTTGTGCGAATCGAGCACCAGCCCGGCGAGCTCGTTGTCGAGATACCCGGTGAGCTTGTCCCGCAACAGATCGAGATCGACGTCGCAGGCGCGCATCACCGCTGCGGCGTCGCGGTCGTCGAGCAGCGACAACAGGAGATGCTCGAGCGTCGCGTATTCGTGACTGCGCTCGTTGGCGTATTGCAGGGCGCGCCGTAAGGCCTGTTCCAGACTGGACGAGAAGGAAGCCACCTAAACCCTCACTCTTTCTCCATGGTGCATTGCAGCGGGTGCTCATGCTGACGGGCGAAGCTCGTCACCTGGGCTACTTTAGTCTCAGCCACCTCATATGTGTAGACTCCACAAATGCCGACGCCCTTCTGATGGACGTGCAGCATAATCCGAGTCGCCTCTTCCGGCGGCTTGTTAAAGAAGCGTTCGAGCACGTACACGACGAAATCCATCGGCGTATAGTCGTCGTTGAGAAGCAGCACCTTGTACAGGCTCGGCCGCTTCGTCTTCGGACGCGTCTTGGTGATGATATGAGTGCCGGTGTCGCCGCCCCGGCGAGTGTCGCCGTTTCGCGCCATCGTCAACCCCTATGTGGCGTCTCGTTCATCATCTGCCAAGACATTATCCTGATCCATTCTACCGGCATCATGCAAGGAGCAGCAATGCGCGCTCCCGATGCTCCATAACATAGTGCTGATTGCTGTCGGGAAAACGGCAAAAAAAAAGACCCGGGAAGCAATCCCGGGTCTTTTCGATAGACCAGGTGGAGTCTGGCAGGTGCCGTTAGGAGACCTTCTTGGTGAAGGCGGTCTCGACCGGCTTATAGGCATCGCGAGCGAGGCCCGCATACATCTCGCCGATCTTGGACATCTCGGCCATGTAAGTGTCATACGCCTTCTTCGCATACTGAGATTGAATCTCGACGGCCTGCTCTACCGACTTGGCGCCGATCAGCTGCTCGAACGCGCGAGTATGGTCCTCGAACGCCTTCTTGGAATAATCGGTCACCTCGGCGGCGATGGCCTGGAAGCCTTTGTTCATCTCGCCGAATGACTTGACGGCCGCATCGAAGCCGTCCTTACCCACTTTCTGAAACTCTTCGAAACCTTTGAGCATCATGAGCCCTCTCTGAAAGAACCGATCCTAGCGTGGCGAGCCATATATATGCATTGCACAATAAACGGTCAACAAAAATTTTTGCACTGCACAATAATCTTGGTTCGGGGCCCTTAACGCTTTCGCAATCGCCGGATTTTAGCCTTGTTGCGAACCCAGTCGCGCCAGCAAGTTGCGACAAAGCTCGTGTCACTTGGGTGGCGTTTGGGAAGATGCGAAAAGACGGGGGCGAGGCCTGACGGCCTTCGAGGACGGGGTGGAGTTCCGGCAGTCTCAAAGTTGCTGTGGCCTGCGGCTGCACGCATGGCGCCCGCTTGTGCTTCTGCTCGCACTCGCGATGGCGGTGCCTTCAACCGGAGTCCTTGCCAAGCCAAAGTCCAGATCGAGCGGCGGCGCGATTGCGGCAGCGATCGTGGTCGACATGAATTCGGGCCGCATCCTGCAAGAGCAGGCCTCCACCGCCCCGCGGGCGCCGGCGTCGCTCACCAAGATGATGACCCTCTACGTCCTCTTCTCTTATATGCGCGCAGGCGCCGTCGGCCCTGATTCGGAGCTGGTGGTGACGCCCTACGCGGCAAGCCAGGCACCGACCAAGCTCAACCTGAAGCCGGGTGCGACCATTCGCGCTGCCGATGCCGTCAACGCTCTCGTCACCCTTTCCGCCAACGACGCCGCGGTGACCATCGCCGAGAACCTCGCCGGGACCGAAGCGAACTTCGCCCGGGTGATGACCAGGAAGGCCCAGGAGCTCGGCATGATGTCCACGCTGTTCCGCAATGCCTCCGGGCTTCCAAATGACGAGCAGGTGACCACGGCGCGGGACATGGCGGTCCTGGCGCAGCATCTGATTCGAGACTTCCCGGAATATTACGGCTGCTTCCAGACCAAATATTTCGCCTATCACGGCCGCCGCTACCGTAACCACAATCGGCTGTTGTTCGGCTACAAGGGCACCGACGGCATCAAGACCGGCTATACCAGAGCCGCTGGCTTCAACCTGACAGCTTCGGTGCGGCGTGACGACAAGCATCTGGTGGCGGTGGTGCTTGGCGGCAGAACCGGCGCCCAGCGCGATGCCGCCATGCGGGCACTGCTCGATCAGTCCTTCCCCAAGGCCATCGCCGGCAGACCCAAGCCTGTCGAGACAGCACCGCTCGTGGCAAGCCTTGAGACGCCTGCGCCACCGCCGCCGGTCGCCAAGAAGCGGGTCTTTGCGCTGGCTTCGGCGGCTCCAACAGCCGAGCCGGTAAGCGTCAGCCAGGACGCTGCGCCAATTGCTGCCAAGCTCGCCCCGGCCCCTGTACAGCCTATGGCTCCCGGCACCACGCCCGAGGGTTCAAACAAGATGGCGACGAGCGCCGGGCCCTATCACGTTCAAGTCGGGGCCTTCACCTCGCAGGGAGAGGCCGAAAGCAGGCTCGGTGAAGTCCGGGGCCGCGCCACCACCCTCCTCGACGGCCACCAGCCACTCGCGGTCGCCTTTCAAAAGGACGACACGCAGTGGTATCGCGCGCGCTTCGCCGGCTTCTCACAGGATAATGCGAAAAGCACCTGCGCCCAATTGAAGCGCATGTCCTTCGACTGCCTGGTGATGCGCGCCAATTAGGCGATGACGAGGTCAGTTGCGGTTGAGCCAGTCGCGCATGCGCGCCTCGCGCTCGTCCCACCATTTCCCGGCATCCTCATCATCATCCGCCGCATCGCCTCCGGGTGAGGCGGCATGGACGAGGCGTCCGTCGAGATAGGTGGCGAGCACCTTGGTATCCTCGATAGTCTCAGGGTCGATTGTGAGAATGTCGCGGTCGAGCACGACAAGATCGGCACGCTTGCCCACTTCCAGGCTGCCTGTGGTCGCATCCTGCTTCATGGCGTAGGCGGCATTGGTGGTGTAGGCGTCGATCGCGGTGGTGAGCGGAATGCACTCCTCGATATTGAGCGGCGACTGGCCCTTGCCGCCGGCTCGCGTGACGGCGGTCTGGAAGGCGCGGAACGGATTGTATGAGGAGATGTCCCAGTCGCTGCCGCCGATGATGGTTGCGCCAGCCTCATGCAGGCTGCCCGCAGGGTAGAGATACTTGTACCGCTCGGGACCGAGATAGGGCTCGACCGGACCCTCGGTCGCGGGCTCGCGCTTGGCCCATTCGAGCTGCATGTCCGCCATCACGCCGAGATCCTTGAAGCGCGGAAAGTCTGCCGGATCGACGAGCTGCAAATGGGCCATTTGGTGGCGATTGTCCTTGTCGCCGTTGGCAGCCCGGGCCGCAGCAAAAGCGTCGAGGCCCGCGCGCACGGCGCCGTCGCCGATGGCATGGATGTGCACCGCCTGT
>NZ_JBOHJB010000128.1:0-6445 GCF_050728395.1 Methyloceanibacter sp. | reverse complement strand
AACCAGCCGACCTCTCCCCGCTGGGGAGAGGAGAAGACCCGCTGCCGAGCGGCACCGGCAGCGCACTGTCGGTGCCGAGATAGCGGAGATGCGCGAGCACTCCGACGCGGATGCCGACGCGGGCGACGCCCTGGCCAGTGAGTTCCTCCTTTGCATCCTCGGCCAGCGGCTTGGCGAGGGCCTCGGCTGCGGCGAGACCCTCCGCATCGAGCAGGCGCAATACGGCTCGGCTCCGCGTCGCCTTCAGCTCGGCAAGCCCCATGCCATAAGCCGAAAGCACCCCTGACAGCGGATGGATGAGCACGCGGGCGATACCGAGCACGTCGGCGACGAGACAGGCATGCTGGCCGCCGGCGCCGCCGAAGGTGTTCAGCACATAGTCGGCGACGTCGTAGCCGCGCTGCACCGAGATGGCCAGGATCGCGTTCGCCATGTTCTCCACCGCGATGCGGATGAAGCCGTCGGCGACCTGAGCAGGCTCGCGGCCGTTGCCGATCTCGGCGGCAAGGTCAGCGAAACGCGCCTGCACGATCTCGGCGTCGAGCGGCTGATCCTGTCGCGGCCCGAAGATCCTGGGGAAGTAATCGGGCAGAAGCTTCCCCACCATCACATTGGCGTCGGTGACGGTGAGCGGGCCGCCGCGGCGGTAGCAGGCTGGCCCCGGATTGGCACCGGCTGAATCAGGTCCGACGCGGAAGCGCGCGCCGTCATAAAACAGGATCGATCCACCGCCGGCGGCAACGGTATGGATCAGCATCATCGGCGCGCGCACGCGGACGCCCGCGACCACGCTTTCGAAGGTCCGCTCATAGACGCCGTCGAAATGACAGACGTCGGTGGAGGTGCCGCCCATGTCGAAGCCGATGACGCGGGTGAAGCCGGCGATGCGGGCGGTCCCGACCGCGCCGACCACGCCGCCTGCCGGCCCCGACAAGATGGCGTCCTTGCCTTTGAACAGATGGGCCGAGGTGAGTCCACCCGACGACTGCATGAAGAGCAGCGTTGGCGAGGCGCTGCCGTATGCTCCCCCTCTCCCCTGTGGGGAGAGGGTTGGGGTGAGGGGGCTTCCCACGTCAGCCGGTTCCCCCTCACCCGGCTGCCCCGCAAGCGGAGCAGCCGACCTGTCCCCACCGGGGAGAGGTGCAAGCGCTGCGGAGACTCGGCTGACATATCTGTGGAGCAGCGGCGAGAGATAGGCATCGACCACGGTGGTGTCGCCGCGGCCAACGAACTTGACCAGCGGACTCACCTCGTGACTCACCGAGATCTGGGCAAAGCCCGCTTGGTAAGCGAGGCGCGCGGCCTGGCGCTCATGGTTCGGAAACGCGTAGGCATGCATGAACACGATGGCGACGGCGTCGATGCCCTCGGCGCGGGCGGCTTCCAGCGCGGCGCGCGTGGCGGCGAGGTCGAGAGGGGTCTCGATTGCGCCGTCGGCGCGGATGCGCTCAGCCACCTCGGCCACGCGCGCATAGAGCATCGACGGCTTCTCGATCTTGCGCGCGAAGATCTTGGGCCGCGCTTGATAGCCGATCTCGAGCGCGTCGCGGAAGCCTTCGCTCACCAGCAACAAAACGCGGTCGCCCTTGCGCTCGAGCAGCGCATTGGTGGCGACGGTGGTCCCCATCTTGACGCTGTGGATCAGCTCCGTCGGCAGAGCGCGCCCACGCGCCGCACCAAGCAGATCGGCGATACCGGCTGTGGCCGCGTCAGCGTAGACTTGCGGATTCTCCGAGAGGAGCTTGTGCGTGAGCAGCCGCCCGTCAGGGCTGCGCGCTACGATGTCGGTGAACGTGCCACCGCGGTCGATGCAGAACTGCCAGGTGCCGCTCACGATCATCCGAGCCGCATCAGCCCAGCGGCGTAGCGCTTCCAGCAGCGCACATAGACGTCGGACACCCGCGCCATCATCGCCTTCGTCTTGTCGTCGGCCTCGCGCACGAGCTTGGCGGGCGCGCCGACAATTACCGAATTGTCAGGGAACTCCTTGCCCTCGGTGATCAGCGCGCCGGCGCCGACGAGAGAGTTGGCGCCGATCTTCGCGCCGTTCAGAATAATGGCGCCCATGCCGAC
Source organism: Methyloceanibacter sp. (assembly GCF_050728395.1). Classification (GTDB taxonomy): domain Bacteria; phylum Pseudomonadota; class Alphaproteobacteria; order Rhizobiales; family Methyloligellaceae; genus Methyloceanibacter. Next base: position 4,372 of record NZ_JBOHJB010000128.1, on the reverse strand, counting down.
CAAGCTCGCATCGCCGATAGTGCAGCCATGCAGAATGACGTTGTGGCCGATGACGCAGTCGCGGCCGATCGTGAGCGGAAAGCCTGGGTCGGTGTGCAACGTGGCATTGTCCTGCACCTGCGAGCGGGCGCCGATCTCGATCCACTCATTGTCGCCGCGCAAGACGGAACCCCACCAGATGCTCACATCGGAATGGAGCCGCACGCGCCCGATCACCGCGGCGGTGTCGGCGACCCAATAAAGGCCGTCGGCCGGAAGCTCCGGCGCCTCACCGTCGAGCGCGTAGATGCCCATGATCACTCCTTTCGTCGCTGCCAGACGTGTGGATAAACGTCATCCGCCGTGTTGTCATGCCCGCGAAAGCGGGCATCCAGTAAACACACACTTCGCAAGGGGAGTACTGGATCGCGCGGTCGAGCCGGGCGACGACAAGGCAGGGGTAATGTGAATGGCCGAAGAACGGGGAGGAGACGGCTCGCAGGCATCCGTCGAGACATCTGGATTGGCGAGCATGCTCGATCGCACTTTCGGCCTCACCGCCGCAGGCTCAAGCGTACCGACCGAGCTCCGCGCCGGCCTCGCAACCTTCCTCACCATGGCCTACATCATGTTCGTGAACCCGGCGATCCTCGAGAAGGCCGGCATGGATCATGGCGCGGTGTTCGTCGCCACCTGCCTCGCCGCGGCGCTCTCGAGCGCCATCATGGGGCTCTACGCCAACTATCCGATTGCGCTCGCCCCCGGCATGGGGCTCAACGCCTATTTCGCCTTCACCATGGTGCCTGAGCTCGGCGGCAATTGGCAGCTCGCGCTTGGCATCGTGTTCCTGTCCGGCGCGCTGTTCCTCCTGATTTCGCTCACACCTTTGCGCGAATGGCTGATCAACGCCATTCCCCTGACTTTGAAGCTCGGCATTGCCGCGGGCATCGGCCTGTTCCTCGCGCTGATCGGCTTGCAGAATGCCGGCCTCGTCGCCGCCGACCCCGTCACCTTGGTCAAGCTCGGCGATCTCTCCGAAGCGAAGGCGCTGCTCGCCATCGCCGGCTTCCTCGCCATTGCAGGGCTTGCGGCGCGGAAGGTCCCGGGCGCCATCATCTTCGGCGTGATCGCCGTGACGCTTGCCGCGGTCTGGCTCGGGCTTGAGCCTTGGCACGGTCTTGCCGCCATGCCGCCGTCGCTCGCGCCGACCTTTCTCAAAATGGATCTCGCCGGCGCCTTTCGGCTCGGGCTTCTCACCATGGTGCTCACGCTTCTGCTGGTGATGCTTCTCGACACCGCGGGAACGCTGATCGGCGTGGCCCGCCAAGCCGGCCTGCTTGACGTGGACGGACGCCTACCGCGGCTCCGCCAGGCGCTGCTTGCCGATTCAGGCGGGGCCATGCTGGGGGCTGCGCTCGGAACCTCAACCACAACCGCCTATATCGAGAGCGCCGCAGGCGTGGAGGAGGGCGGACGCACCGGCTTGACCGCACTCATGGTGGCGGCGCTGTTCCTGGCGAGCCTGTTCCTGGCGCCGCTCGCGCAGACCGTACCGCCTTATGCCACGGCGCCGGCGCTCCTGTTCGTCGCCTGTCTCATGGCCACGAGCCTCGGCGCTATTCCCTGGGACGAGCCCACCGAATACATCCCGGCGCTGACCATCGCGCTGATGATCCCCTTGAGCTATTCCATTGCCACCGGCATTGGGCTCGGCTTCATCGCCTATGTGGCGCTGAAACTGCTCTCAGGCCGCATGCATGAGATCAACGCCGCCTCGGCGGCAATCGCCGGCGCCTTCCTGCTCAAGCTCATCTTTGCCTAAATCTCGACTTCGACGTCGGTGCCCGTGACGCGCACGTTGTAGCGCGCCACGTCGTCATAGGCAGGCGCACAGAGAACCTCTCCGGTGCGAACGTCGAACCTTGCGCCATGCCAGGGGCAAGTGACCTCGTGGCCCTCGATGTCGCCCTCGGCCAATGGCCCTTCTTCATGCGTGCAGGCATTTTCGAGCGCAAAGAAGTTGCCCTCGATATTGAACAAGGCAATCTCCTTGCCCCTGACGTTGACCAGGCGAGCTTGGCCAGGCGCGATCTCGTTCGCGCTTGCCACCTTCACAAATTCAGCCATCAACTGTCCTCAGTCGTGGACACTGAAACAGCCGTGACGTGCCGTCGCCGTGAGAGAAACGAATTGCGCGCGGCTCATATGAACCAACGTCTCATGATCGCCGCCCTCCAAGTACACATCGGGCTGATCCTCGATACTGTCGTCGACCATCGTATCGAGCCCATAGCACTCACCGGCTGGGGGAATCGCACCTGGCAGGCAGTCGTCGAACAATTCTTCGATTTCGTACTCGGCGGCGAGGTCAACATCCAAGCCCAGTTGTGTCCTGAGATCGTCCAGGCGGATGTGGTGCGACGCCGGCAGTATGGCCAGGACGTAGCCATATTCATCGCGGAGCACGACGGCTTTGGCGATACGGTCACCCGAGATGCGGCAGGCTTCAGCGGTGCGCATCGACGACTTCGTCGGTTCGTGCGCAACGATGTCATACAGAACGTTCTTGCTAGCCAGATATCTTTGGAATGCTTGGGCAATGGCCATGTTCGGCCCTCCTCTGCGACGGTCAAGCCTCGCACACGGTGAGAGCCCCAGCCGACGCCTCACCATGCGCGGCTGCTCGAATTGCACGCGCAAATAATACGCCAATCGCCTCCGCGCCACAATGTCGGCCGGATGGTCAGCGTCGCGATCTAGCTGGCAAGCGGTCCCTTCATCTCCTTGAGCGTATCGCGGATGCGGCGCCAGTTCTCGGCTTCGCTTCTGTCGCCGCGCTTCTCGCATTCGAGCGCCCTTTGGGCGGCGATCAATTGGGCTTTTTCGCCATGCTCCCGAAGCAGCCGGCTCGCATAATCGTGCACCTCTGACATCTGCATGGGATATCTCCTTGGTCATCGTCGCAAGCATCAGCAACTGGAAGGCGCTGCCCCGGGTTCCGCTCCAATCGCCAGCCACCGATCGCGGCGGGCGCCTTCCTGCTCAAGCTGATTTTCACCTGATCGCCGCCTCATAGTAGACTTTCCTGGCCACAACTGGAGAGGAGAGATCCAATGCCGAAATATGTTTTGCTCGCCAACTTCACCGATCAGGGCATACGCAACATCAGGGGTACGATCGGCCGGGCTGAGGCCTTCCAAGCGATGGCCGAAAAGAGCGGTATCGCCATGAAGGAACTATGCTGGACCCTAGGCCGTCACGATGTCGTCGCTGTTTTCGAAGCTGCCGATGACGAAAGTGCGACTGCTCTGGCACTCAGCGCCGCAGCGCTCGGCAATGTCCGATGCGAGACTCTGCGCGCTTTCTCCTTCGAGGAGATGAGGCGGGTCATCGGCAAGATGGTTTGAGGCCGGCCTTGCGGTGTTCCGTCTGACCTTGAGGCGGTCACAGTCGTTGGTTAGGCTATCGTCCTCGGAATTGGGGGGATGCGATGGGTCGCCGCACGATAAGCCTGTTTGCCGGGTTGGCGCTGATGTCGATGGCCGGACTTGCCGCCGCCGGACCGTTGAGCAAGCCTGATGTGCCGTCCCTCACTGTGCCGGTCTGGAGCCTCACCGGCGAGTGCTATCCCATCGATTTCAACGGCATCGATATCGAATGGTATGCCGGGCGCGGCGTCTATCAGCTCACCGTCACCGGCATGAAGCCCTACACCAATATGGAAGTCTCGTTGAGCCACGAAGCCTATAGCGGCCGCCCGGCCTATTGGCGCACGCTCGTCGTCGGCTGCGTAAAAAACGGCCTCGTTCTGCCGCTCGCGGCGCCCTATTACATCACCATGAACCTCGACCGCTTTGTCGGCACCAGGGGCGTCGAGATCGTCGGCGCCTCGCGCCAAGTCCGCCGCGACGTTCCCAGGTCCTGAGGAATTCCGGCCTGATCCTTCGAGACGCGCTCTTCGAGCGCTCCTCAGGATGAGGTTGCTGATAGTGAGGAGCGGCCGAAGGCCGCATCTCGAACCATGAGGCCTCTTGTGCTTTCCACGGCGTCTCCGCTATTAGGTCGCCCATGGACACTGAAGCCAACCCTCGTCCCCGCCACGGCGGAGACCATCCCGTCGCCATCTTCATCACCTCGATCAGCGCCGCGATCGTGGTCGCCGGCGGCTTCGGCATCATCATCGAGGCCTTCATCGTCGCCGGCGCCGACCTGATCCAGCTTGGGAACACCTTCGTGCTGGTGGGAAGCGTCCTCACCGGGCTGATCACTCTGTGGCTGTTCGCCTGGACATTCGCCCGCTCCATCCATGTCGAGAGGCGGCTTGCCGCCGGGCTTGAGATCGACGAGCCCAAACTGTCGATCCTGGCCAATTTTCGCGATTCCGGGCCGGTCC
>NZ_JBOHJB010000127.1:0-6449 GCF_050728395.1 Methyloceanibacter sp. | reverse complement strand
GTGTTGTCGGCCAGCGCCGGCGTGGTCCACGCTATGAGGCCTGCCAGCAAGAGTATCGCCGAGCGCATGATTCGCTCCCCCCCAAAGGGTACTTTCGCCACCCTCGATCATTCACCCCGAACTATAGCTGAACGGGTGGCTTCGCGCCTCTTCCTCAATACTCGACCTTCACAAGGTAAAGCCCATGCGCCGGGGCGACGGGGCCGCAATGGGCGCGGTTCTTGGCGTCAAGCGCTGCCTTGAGGTCGTTCACGGTCCATTTCCCTTCGCCCACGAGCTTCAGAGACCCGACCATTGAGCGCACCTGATTGTGCAGGAAGGAGCGGGCGGAAGCTTCGACCCTGATGATCTCGCCGTGGCGCGAGGCGGCGAGGCTGTCGAGCGTCTTTTCCGGGGACTCGGCCTGGCATTCGCTGGAGCGGAAGGTGGTGAAGTCGTGATGGCCGACGAGCACCTGCGCCGCCTCGTCCATGGCCTTGGCGTCGAGGGGGCGGAACACGCCCCAGGCGCGGCTCCGCTCGAGCGCAAGCGGGCTGCGGCGATCGACGATGCGGTAGAGATAATGCCGCGCGACAGCCGAGAAGCGCGCGTCGAAATCGGCGCTCACCGTCTCGCAGGCGAGGACCGAGATCGGGTCCGGACGCAGCTGCGAATTCAACGCATCGCGCACCGTGTCGTTCGACCACTCCTTGCCGAGGTCGAAATGGGCGACTTGGCCGAGCGCATGCACGCCGGCGTCGGTGCGGCCGGCGCCCCTTGGAATAGCGTCCTCGCCGGAGAAGGCCTTGATCGCTTCCGCCAGGCGCCCCTGCACCGAGGCGCCGTTCTCCTGCATCTGCCAGCCGACAAAGGGCGTACCGTCATATTCGATCGTTAGCCTGTAGCGGGGCATCGATTGATTTGCCTCAAGGCTGGAACCCTAAGCCAGCCTCCTTGTTACACCATCAAGGCATTCTCGGACGGCGTACCATGACCCCCCAAGACAAAGAGACCATTCTCCGGCTGCTGGCCCAGCACCGGATCATGACCGTGGCGACAGTGAGGGCAGACGGCTGGCCCCAGGCCACGACCGTCGGTTATGCCAGCGAAGGGCTTGCTCTCTATTTCCTATGCGGCAGGCAAAGCCAGAAGGCCGCCAATATCGCCGCCGACGACCGCATCTCGCTCACGATCGACCACGATACGCGCGACCCGATGGGCATCGAAGGCCTCTCCATGGCGGCGCATGCCTACCCCATTGACGATCCTGCCGAGGAGGCGAGGGTCATTGAGCTTATGGTCGCGAAGTTCCCAGAGTATCGGTCTTTGCCTCAGCCGGACCTCGCTGGAATCCAGCCGTTCATGGTCGTTCCAGAGGTGATCTCTGTGCTCGACTACCGCAAAGGCTTCGGCCATAGCGACCTCGTCACCGTCACCGAGGCCGATCGCGGGAGCAAGTTCGGGGCGCGCATCGTCCACCAAGCGCTGCTGCGCTTAAGCGAGAACGCTTCCAACTGGCAGCTCCGCCCCGCGCCGAAATTCCGCAACCGGCATCGGCCGCTTCCCCGCCCTTTGCACCTGCAACAGGCGCACTGAGCCTTTGCCGCAGGCGATGGTGAACTGATCGTCGAGCACCGTGCCGGGCTTGCCCTCGCCGTGCGCGAGGGTCGAGCGCAAGGCTCTGACGCGCTCGCGTTTGCCGTTGAGCTCGACTTCGAACCAGGCGCCGGGATGGGGCGAGAGACCCCTGATCTGATTGTGCACCTCGTCAGCCTTCCGCGACCAATCGATGCGCGTCTCTCCCGGCTCAATCTTGGCGGCATAGGTGACGCCCTCGTCGTGCTGCGGCCAACAGGCGAGCGAGCCTTTCCCGAGATCGCTCAGGGCCTGCACCATGAGCTCCGCGCCGAGCTCGGCGAGGCGATCGTGCAGCTCCCCTGCCGTCTCGTCGGGGCCGATTGCGGTGCGCTCCATGAGGCAGACGGCGCCGGTGTCGAGCTTCTCTTCGACGCGCATGACCGCAACACCGGTCTCGGCATCGCCGGCAAGAAGCGCACGCTGAATCGGCGCCGCACCCCGCCAGCGCGGCAGAAGCGAGGCATGGATATTGAAGCAGCCGAAGCGCGGCGCTTCGAGGATCGGCTTCGGCAGGATCATCCCATAGGCCACCACCACGCCGGCATCGGCGTTGAGGCTCGTGAAGCGCGCTTGTTGTTCGGTGTTTCTGAGGTTTGCCGGCGTGCATACGGGCAGCGCCTTGCTCTCGGCGAAGACCTGCACCGGCGACTTGCGGGCGGCGAGCCCGCGGCCTGCCGCGCGCGGCGGCTGGGTGTAAACCGCAACGACCTCGTGGCCGGCAGCGAGCACGGCGGCAAGCGCCGGCACGGCAAAATCGGGCGTGCCCATGAAGACGATGCGCATTCTAGGCGTTCTCTTCGCTATCTTTGCAGTCGAGGCCCTGAGGGCTAAACTATTGCAATGACCAAGGAACAGGTAAGACAGATACTCGACCGGGTAAGGACTTGGCCAGCGGAGCGGCAGGCGGATCTCGCAGAGGTCGCCAGGCTCATGGAATCGCAAGACAAGAGTGCGGTCGGCCTTAGTAGGGAGCAAGCTGACGAAGTGCGCCGCAGGCTCGCGGAACCGAGTCCAAAAACCACGACTCTCGCCGAGTTTAACGAGCGCTTGCGCCGCCGCTACGGCGCATGAAGCTTGCTTTACCTGTATCGTCCGCTTTGAATGGATTAGGACCGAATACGCCGTGTTGCCCACGGAACGTTTTCGACCTCTCCAACCCAGCGCGATCGCAGTCGATTCGTATAAGGGCCGTCATAGCCGGAAAGACGGAGCAAAGTGAGTTCGACATACCACTGCGCCAGCCTCCAGATTTCTGCAACGAATCTGCCTACAGGCGCTTTCAAGCGACCCTGAGGATGGACTAGATCGTTCCGCACGGCAGTCAGTGCCTCTGCGGCGTTGGACCAGTTTTCCTTTCGTCTGGCGCGGGAGACCAGCTGAGCGCCCCTCGGTATCCCAATTGGCAGCTTAAGCGCCTGCCATGCGCGAACGAAGCGAGACGAAGGGCTCCCTTTCTGTGACAAGCCCAAGTGCGCCAAACATGCTGACGTCAACCTTTCAAGCGCTGCTTGGCTAAGGATGACGCCGCTATCTACCCCAGCTCCTTCGCCAGCCCGATTGCTGCGCAAATACCAATAGATTGCGCTAGACGCGGCTTTTCCCAAGTCGCCGTTGCGCAAGAGCGCGGTGAATCCTGGATAGAGCACGGCGAGCGAGTGGCCGTGATGTATGTCGAACCACGAGACTCGAGGCTCCCAAGGTGTGCCAAGAGACAAACCCCACTGCTCATATGCTCTGTTGCCATCAGCATCAAATCCAACGGGCAGTACTAGAGGCGTCCACGAACCCCGCGCGAATGACAGAAAGAGGTGCAGTTCGCGCAAGACTCGTTCTGCTTCCGAGATTGAAAAGCCACGCTCGCCTCGGGTGAGCCGTCCTACGTGGGTGATCCCATACCCTCCCTCGGTTTGCAGTTCACCGACAAGCTCCTTGGTACGCGGCAGCTCCTGAATTTCAGTGAGCCAATCCTTTTCGTTCAGCGCTACGCGCCCGAGAAGCCGATTGTCTCCTTGCCCTGAACGCCACCTCACATCATCTCCACCAAGGAATTTCGGAAAGTTCATTACATGGAAGATAACTGAATTGAGGCGCGCGCGGCGGCTTGTGTAAATGGCCAAGTCTTGAGGATTGGGGGTCAATTCGATCTGAGCGGGGCCGCGCGCCGAATCTCGATAGTTAAGTACCAGAGACTGAGTGGGTGGAGAGCGTTCACCAAATTTCAGAGTTACTGGACCACTCCCGAATAGCCCAAAAGACTGAACTGCCGATTCCTCCGGCACATGGGCGACCACCACAAGCTTGAGACGCGGCCGCAAGCGCAGAGTGGCTTCGCCGCTACAACCAATTTCAATTCCTTTGGAGGTGATCGTGATGCCCGAGCTGCCTAAGACGATCGCATCATTGGCGCGTCTTGTGGTGTAAATGGGCTCAATGAGGGAGTCCGATTGATTCGGTACGTTCGGCACGATTGCCCCTCACGCTCTAATTGTCCCCGACGCCTAGCGTTAGCTAAAGCGCCTCGGTGCGCTTTTGCTTGGTGAATTTCTTCACGATCATGTCGCGCTTAAGCCGCGACATGTAGTCGATGAACAGCACCCCGTTCAAATGATCGATCTCGTGCTGCACGAGCGTCGACCAGATGCCTTCCAGCGTCTGCTCCTGGGGCTTCCCTTCCATATCAATGAAGCTCACGCGGGTCAGCGCCGGGCGCTCGATCTCGGCCGTCACGTCCGGAATCGACAGGCAGCCCTCATCGTGTATGCGCATCTCGCTTCCGCGCTCGAGGATCACCGGGTTCACCATTATGAGAGGCTGTTTCGGCTCTTCGTCGCGTGCGGGATCCATGACGATCAGGCGGCGCAAAATGCCGACCTGCGGCGCGGCAAGTCCGATGCCAGGCGCGTCGTACATGCTCGCCAGCATGTCTTGCGCAAGCCTCAGCAGCGCGGCGTCGACCTGCTCGACGGATGCGGCCTTCTTGCGCAGCACGGGGTCTGGAATGGTGATGATGGGAAGGATGGTCATGTGAGCCGCTGACATAGGATTGGCGGGACGGGCGGTCAATATGTTCCTGTTTTGATCTAGCGGCGCCCCGAATCGGGCTATAGCTTCATCCTATGCACCTCGACCCCTTTCAGGTGGGGAGCCTCACGCTCGACCCAGTGCTGGTTTTGCTGGCCCTGCTCGGGCTTGCCGCGCTTGCCCTTGTGGTGCTGGTCGTCATCGTCGCGGTGCATATGAGCCGGCGGCGGCGCGCGGCGCGCGAGAGCGACGCCCAGCTCGCCGAGCTGAAAGGCCGGCTGCAGACGCTCGCCGAGATCAGCGTCACCCGGCACGGCGAGCTTGCCCGCGCCGTCAATGAGCGGCTCGATCGCATGACCCATCGGGTCGGCTCCGATCTGACCGAGACGGCGCGCAAGACCACCGACTCGATCGCCAAGCTGCATGAGCGCCTTGCCGTCATCGACTCGGCGCAAAAAAACCTGACCGAGCTCTCCTCCAACATGGTCAGCTTGCAGGAGATCCTCGCCAACAAGCAGGCGCGCGGCGCCTTCGGCCAGATGCGCATGGAGGCCATCATCCAGGACGGCCTGCCCAAGGACGCCTTCACCTTCCAGGCCACGCTCTCCAACGGCAAGCGTCCCGACTGCCTGTTGCATATGCCGAATACCAAGGCGGGCGTGGTGATCGACGCCAAGTTTCCGCTCGAAGGCTTCGAGGCGTTCCGCGTTGCGCGCGGGCCCGAGGAGAAAAAGGATGCGGCGCGGCGCGTGCGCATCGATGTCGGGCGCCATGTTGATGCCATGGCCGAGCGCTATTTCTTGGCCGGTGAAACCCAGGACACCGCGATCCTGTTCGTGCCGTCGGAGGCCATCTATGCGGATCTCGCCGAGCATTTCTCCGATCTCGTGCAGAAGGCGCACCGCGCCCGCATCGTCATCTGCGCGCCGAACATGCTCATGCTCGCGGTGCAGACCATGCAGGCGATCCTTAAGGACGTGAAGATGCGCGAGCAGGCCCATCTCATTCAGCGCGAGGTAACGCGGCTGATGGACGACATGGGCCGCTTACGCGAGCGCGTGCTCGATCTACAGCGGCATTTCGGCCAGGCGAACGAGGACATCGAGAAGATCCTGACCTCCTCGGAGCGGATCGCTTCGCGCGGCCACAGAATAGAGAACTTGGAGTTCGAGGGAGACGGGGCGAACGGCGTTGAAAGTAGCCACGTGGCGCCGCTTGCCGCCCCTTCGCCAAAGGTCGATGAAGATCGGCGCCGCGCCACAGTGACGCGCCAGCCGGACCTGCTTGCCGGGAACCCGCTCGCGGGAAACCTGCTCGCCGGGGAGTAGGCTCGAAGTCATGCTGGATCAACTTCTCGCCGGCGGAGGCGCGAGCCTTCTCAACCTTGTGATCCACGCCCTGATCATGGGCGCGCTGGTCAAGCTCCTGTTTGGCCTGTCGGGGCGCGGCTCCGGCGCCTCGGAGTTCCTGCGCTACACCGTCGTCATCGTCACCACGGGAAGCGTTCTGTTGGCCGCCCATTTCGCAGAGGTCCTGCTCTGGGCCTATACCTATGCCGCGGTCGGCGCCGCGCCACCTGGCACCGACCTCGTCTATTTCGCCTTCGTCAATTACACGACGCTTGGCTATGGCGACGTGCTGCCGGTCGAGCATTGGCGGCTGCTCGGACCGATAACGGCGCTCAACGGCATCATGCTGATCGGCTGGTCCACGGCGTTGATCTTCGCATTTCTGCGCCGGACGGTGCCGCAATTGGAGAAGCAGTGAGCTCGTGATGCTTCCCGCTCCCCCCTTGTGGGGGAGCCCGACCG
>NZ_JBOHJB010000126.1:0-6519 GCF_050728395.1 Methyloceanibacter sp. | reverse complement strand
GGCCGAACCAGCCTTCTTCGGCGCGCTTGACCCTGCGCCGCCGCTTCGGCGCCTCGCTCGGCGCGTCTTCCGGCCAGGCGGCTTTGAGGACGTCGGCCGACGACAGCTCGCCGCGGCCGACGGCGGCAATGACGTCGTCCGGCGTCTTCTGCGAAAGCCGTCCCAGGGCCTGAGCGATGGCCTCCTCGCTGAAGCGCTTGCCGCGCCGGCTGAAGGCGCGCTCGAGGATTTCGCGGCCAAGCTTGCCATATTGGGCGCGCGCCGCGTCGCGCGTCGCCCGCCTGATCGCCGAGCGCGCCTTGCCGGTGACGGCAAGGCTTTGCCAGGCCGAAGGCGGCGCCTGCACGTCGGAGGTGATGATCTCCACCTCGTCGCCGTTCCTGAGCTCGGTGACGAGTGGCATCGGCCGGCCGTTGATCTTGCAGCCGACGCAAGTGTTGCCGATGTCGGTGTGTACCGCGTAGGCGAAGTCGATGGGGTTGGCGCCGCGCGGCAGCGCGATCAGCCTGCCCTTCGGGGTGAAGCAGAACACCTGATCCTGGAACAGCTCGAGCTTGGTGTGCTCGAGAAACTCTTCCGGGTTGTCGCCTTCGAGCAGCATGTCAACGAGATGGCGCAGCCAGCGATAGGCGTTGCTCTCATGGCTCGGCAGCACGCCGTTTTGCGGCCCTGAGCCATTGGCGGCATCCTTGTAGAGCGCATGCGCCGCCACGCCATACTCGGCGACCGAATGCATCCGCTCGGTGCGGATCTGCAGCTCGGCACGCTGGTGACGCGGGCCGACGATAGTGGTGTGGATCGACTGGTAGTCGTTCTGCTTGGGGCTCGAAATGTAGTCCTTGAAGCGGCCGGGAACCGCGTGCCAGGTGGTGTGCACCACGGCGAGCGCCCGGTAGCAGTCGGTCAGCTCGTTCACCACGATGCGGAAGGCGTAGATGTCGGAGAGCTGCTCGAGCGAGATCTGCTTGCGCTCCATCTTGCTCCAGATGGCGTAGGGCTTCTTCTCGCGGAAGGCGACCACCGCCGGCACCTTCGCCTCTTCGAGCTTCTTGCGCAGAGCGTTCTCGATTTCCTCGATCGGGCCCTGATTGCGCTCACGCAGCATCTTGAGGCGATCGACGACGGCGGCGTGGCCTTCAGGGTTGAGCCAGCGAAAGGCGTGGTCCTCGAGCTCCTCGCGCAGCCACTGCATGCCCATGCGCCCGGCAAGCGGCGCATAGATCTCCATGGTCTCCTCGGCGATGATCTCGCGCTTGGCCGGCTTCATTGCCCCCAGCGTGCGCATGTTGTGCAGCCGATCGGCGAACTTGACCAAGAGCACGCGAATGTCGCTCGAGATGGCGAGCAACAGCTTGCGGAAGTTCTCGGCCTGCTCGGCCTTCTTGGTGACGAGGTCGAGCTTCTTGATCTTGGTGAGTCCGTCGACCAGCGAGCCGATCTCGGCGCCGAACAGCGCGTCGATCTCGCTGCGGGTGGCGCCGGTGTCCTCGATGGTATCGTGCAGCAGGGCGGTGGCGATGGTGGCGTCGTCGAGCCGCATCTCGGCGAGGATGGCGGCGACTTCGAGCGGGTGGGAAAAGAAGGGGGCGCCGGAGGCCCGCTTCTGATTGCCGTGCGCCTTCATGGCGTAGACATAGGCGCGGTTGAGCAACGCCTCATCGGCGTCGGGCTCGTAGCTCTTCACCCGCTCGACCAGCTCGTATTGGCGGGTGGTCATGGCACGCCTCTCAGCAAGGCGCGGCGATGCGACCCGGCACTATGGGCGTAAGCTTGATTAGCGCGAGCGGGGTCCCGCATTGGAGCCATCTGACGGCGCCTGGGTCGCCATCCTGCGCAACAGCTCCTCCTCGGTCATCTTGTCGATCGCATTATCGTTCGACTGATCGTCCTGGCCGAGGATCGGCATTCTCGTGTCCGCCGAGAGCATAGGCACGGCTTCTGCTTCTGGCTCATCCACTTCGACATATTTCTGCATGGAGTGGATGAAGTCTTCCCTAAGGTCGTCGCAGACGATCTTCTCATCGGCGATCTCGCGCAGAGCGACGACCGGATTCTTGTCGTTGTCGCGATCGACGGCGATCTGGGCGCCGGCCGAGATGGTCCGGGCGCGATGGCCGGAAAGCAGCACAAGCTCGAAACGGTTGGGAATCTTGTCGATGCAGTCCTCGACGGTAACGCGAGCCATCAGCAAATCCTTGTGTCAGTAAGAGGAGGTTATCCCCTATTTAGGCGGTTCGCACCGGCCTGGCAAGGTAAAGCAAGGGCGGCAAAGGGTCAGGAGAGGCGTTTCAGCACGCTCCCCTGCCCGTGCTTCGGCACAAGCCGCCAGAGTTCGCGGGCGCTCAGCTTCGAGACCGGATGGCGCCAATCGGGGGCGACGTCGAGCAGCGGCCGGAGCACGAACGGCCTCTGCTCGAGCTGCGGATGGGGCAGGACCAGCGGCCTGACACGCGCCAGCGGCATGGTTTTGCGGCTCCCCGACCAATTCATGGTCATGCCCTTATAGTCGATGATGTCGAGGTCGAGGGTGCGTGCGCCCCAGGGGCGCCCTCCTCGCCGCCCGGCCCGCGCCTCGATCTGCTTCAGGAGGCGCAGCAGGGCCGGCGCCGGCAGGCTGGTGTCGACAAGCGCCACCTGATTGACGTAAGGCGGCTGGCGCGCCGCCCCCATGGCAGCGGTCTCGTAGAGGTTGGACACGGCCTCTACTGTGATTCCTCTCCGCTCCAGTTCGCGAAGCGCCAGCGTCAGGGTCATTGCCGGACGGCCCCATGGCCCGGGAGAATTGGCACCAAGCCCTACCAGGACTTTTCCGTGCCCGGTCGATTGCGCATTCACGCTTGCGTTCCTATGTTTGTTATGCGGCCCCAAGACGCGTTACTTGCAGGCTGCTCATTGCTTGCCTCCATATTGTTAACGATAGGACTCACAATGCATTTCTATCCAAACGAGCGCGTCGCTCTCTTCATCGACGGCGCCAATCTCTACGCCACCGCCAAATCTCTCGGCTTCGACATCGACTATAAGCGGCTGCTGGCGCTGTTCGGCACCAAGGGACAGCTCATCAGGGCGCTCTACTATACGGCGCTCGCCGAGGAGCAGGAGTATTCCTCGATCAGGCCGTTGATCGACTGGCTCGACTATAACGGCTACACCATGGTGACGAAGCCGACCAAGGAGTTCACCGACGCGACCGGCCGGCGCAAGATCAAGGGCAACATGGACATCGAGCTTGCCGTCGACGCCATGGAGCTGTCGGAGCATCTCGACCATATCGTGCTGTTTTCCGGCGACGGCGATTTCCGCTCGCTGGTCGAGGCGTTGCAGCACAAGGGCAAGCGGGTCAGCGTAGTCTCGACGCTCACCACCAATCCGCCGATGGTGGCCGACGAGCTGCGCCGCCAGGCGGACCAGTTCATCGATCTTGCCTATCTGCAGAACGAGATTGGCCGCGATCCGGCCGAGCGCGCCCAGCGGCGCAGGCCCGAGCCGCACGATGAGTTCGATTCGGAGGATCTGATCGAGACCTGACGACGGTCCCGTCCCGATCCGTCATCGCCGGGCTCGACTAGGCATAGTGCATGCCCCTCATCCAACCTCACCAACCAAGCGCGCCTGAGCCCTCTGCAAACTGTCCGCTTTGTCCGCGGCTCGTGTCCTTCCGCGCGACCAACAGAGCTGCGCATCCAGACTGGTTCAACGGCGCGGTTCCATCCTTCGGGCCCGACAGCGCGCGGCTCCTCATTGTCGGGCTGGCACCTGGATTGAAGGGAGCCAATCGCACCGGCCGCCCCTTCCTCGGAGACCATGCTGGCGAGCTGCTTTATCGCACCCTGCTCAAGGCCAGGCTTGCCCGAGGGGTTCACGATCCTGAGCGGCCAGAGGCGCTCACGCTCACCGACTGCATGATCACCAATGCCGTGCGCTGCGTACCGCCGGCAAATAAGCCGACGCCTGGCGAGATCTCCCATTGCCGGCATTTTCTGGAGGCGCGCATCGCCGCACTGCCGAAGCTGCGGGTCATCCTGGCGCTTGGCCGCATCGCCCATGACAGCACGCTCGATGCGCTTCAGCGGAAACGGCGGGATCATCCGTTTTCCCACGGCGCCCGCCACGAGCTCCAGAGCGGACTGGTGCTCTTCGACAGCTATCACTGCTCGCGCCAGAACACGAATACCGGGAGGCTGACCACGCCGATGTTCGAGGCCGTGCTGACCGACATCGTCAACGAGCTCTGCGGCGGAAAGCGCCGCTGAAAGTGTTGCTGGGGGCCGCCTTCTCGGGCATTCTGGCTTTGGGGTTGCGGGCACGCCTTTAGGAGAGGCCCATGGCCGCGTTGGAGATCTCGCCGACCAAGATCGGCTACGTGATTGTCAAGGCGCGCGAATGCGCAGTCAAGGTCGCGGCCTGGGACGACGGCGCCACCTCAGATCACGACGCCGATTCGATTCTTGAATCCTTCAGCGACGACGCGACACGCGGGCAACTCAAGGACTTCATCCGCGACCTGAACGAGGACGAGCAGGCGAGCCTCGTGGCGCTCGCCTGGATCGGCAGAGGCTCCTTCGGACCTGAGGAGCTCGACGAGGCGCTCGATACCGCGCGCACCGAGCACGTCAACCGCAGAGAGGACTACCTGCTCGGCATGCCGCTGCTCGCCGATTATCTCGAGGAAGGATTGGACCGGCTCGGCTATTCGGTCGAGGACGCCGAAGATGACGCTCTTTAGGTCCGGTTCTCTTTTCTGAATAATCGCAGCACCACGCCTGCGTGACACGCAGGGTCAGGCACAGGATAGAGCACGTGCTCAATCGCTCCGGATGAGAGGATAAGCGTGAGTCTTTTCAGATAGGTCTCTCCGCCGGTTGCAAAACTGGGTAAGGCAAGGGCGCCCGTCATGCTCCCGTCGGCGTCGCTCAAAATTGGAAATGGAAGGCGCAAGCGCAGGGCCATTTCGCGCTGATAGTCGGTCGCCTGGCGGGAGAGGCCGAACAATCCGACATTCAGCACAGCGAAGTCGGGGCTGAGGTCGCGAAACCCCTCAAGCTCCGGCGTCGAGCCATGGGCGCCTTCGATGTCGTCCCAGTTCGGCGGATTGGGATGTCCCGGCCGTCCCGTCCACGGGTACACAATGAGGACGCTCTGGCCCGGCACGTCGGCGAGACAAATTTCCTGGCCGGTTGTTGCGGGCAGAGCGATGCGCGGCAGCGCCATGCCGAGTTGAAGGTGATCAGCCGCCCCAACCACCACGATTGCAAGTCCTCCCCAGAGTGCGCCGTGAACTCTCCCCTCCCCCCTTGAGGGATAGGGAGGGGGGTTAAAGTCAAGAATGACGCAGCCATTACCCCCCTCCCGGCACGACGCCGCAAGCGGCCTCGCGCCGACCTCCCCCTCAAGGGGGGAGGTGATTCCCGCACCGATGTTTACCCCTTGTCGCGCATCAGGCGGCCCTTCTGCCGATCCCAGTCGCGCCTCTTCTCGGTCTCGCGCTTGTCGTGCAGCTTCTTGCCCTTGCCAAGGCCGAGTTGGACCTTGGCGATACCGCGCGCGTTGAAATAAAGCTTGAGCGGCACGACCGTCATCCCCTGCCGTTGGATGGCGCCCATCAGCCGGTCGAGCTCGCGCTTGTGCAGCAAAAGTTTGCGCGGCCGCGTGGGCTCATGGGTGTTGCGCCCGCTCTGCGCATATTCGGCAATATGAGCGTTGATCAGATAGAGCGCGCCGCCGCCTTCGTCAGAGGCGTAGGCATCGCCGATATTCGCTTTGCCGGCACGCAGCGACTTCACTTCCGAGCCGGTAAGCACGAGGCCGGCCTCGAGCTTGTCTTCGATCGCGTAGTTGAACCTCGCCTTGCGATTCTCGGCGACGAGCTTGCCGCTCTCGCGCTTTTGCGCCATCGGCTCGACCTTACGGTGCTAAACGAGAAACAGGCCGGCTTTGGCAAGCGCTGCGTCGACCTTGGCCTTGGAGCTTGCCGCGAGCGGGGCAAGCGGAAGCCGCGTCTCGCCTGAGCAGAGCCCAAGCTTCTCGGCAGCGTATTTCACCGGTCCTGGGTTCGATTCCACGAACAATGCGTCGTGCAACGGCATCAGTCTGTCCTGAAGCTCGAGCGCGCGTTTGAAATTGCCGCCCAGGCAGGCGAGCTGAAACTCCGAACAGAGAGAAGGGGCGATATTGGCCGTGACCGAGATGCAGCCCTGCCCGCCATGCGCCATGAAGCCGAGCGCGGTCGCATCCTCGCCGGAGAGCTGCACGAACTCGGTGCCCATCGCCGCCCGCTGCTGGCTCACCCGCGCCATGTTGGCGGTCGCGTCCTTGACGCCGACGATGTTCGGAAGCTCGGACAGCCGCGCCATGGTGTCGACCGACATGTCGACGATGCTGCGGCCGGGAATGTTGTAGATGATGATCGGGATGTCGGCCGCGTCGTTGATCGCCTTATAGTGGAGATAGAGGCCCTCCTGCGTCGGCTTGTTGTAATAGGGCGTGACCACGAGCACGCCGTCGGCGCCGGCGTCCTTG
>NZ_JBOHJB010000125.1:0-6720 GCF_050728395.1 Methyloceanibacter sp. | reverse complement strand
GGTGAATCCTACACCGAATGGAAGCACCGAGATTGGTTGACGGAGGCGGGATTTGTCGCCATCGAGCGTGCGAATTTTTTATTAGACGGTAGCGGGCTTATGACGGCGCGGAAAGCCGGGTAGATGATGCGTTGTCACCGCTTCTAATGCTATTGACGATTCGGACAGGAAATAGCGCACGGCGAGAAATGGTACGCTCACATGCAATGGGAATATGAAATCGTCGCACTCGGGCTGATTGTTGATGCTACCGAACCGAAGCAACGAGAAAAGCATGAGAAGAATTTGAATAATCTTGGGTCAGAGGGTTGGGAAACTGTAGCGTATGTCTTCCAGAGTGATACCGTTCTGTTAAAAAGACCGGTTAATCAGACCACCGACAATGAACCGAGGTGATTTAACAAGCCGCTGTTATCCTTCATCGTCATCAGTCGCTGCCCGTGTTGCAATATCTCGTGTGGCCTTCTGGCCACTCATAGTGTCGTCGGACATCTCCGCTATTATCTCCTGAAGCGATTCCATTTTGCCGGCCTTCTCCATGCCGAACCGCTGAAGATTACCTGAGAGAGAACTCACCAGCGGTCTTTTGTAGCCGTCCAATTGCGCCAGCGCCTTGGGATTTTGCCTTGCTTTCTGATTGTTCTGGATCACGCCGTCGATTGCCTGATTAAACGTGACCAACAGCGAGACGTCGCTCGCGATGATCTCCGCCAACACACGCACGGCGGTGCTGATCTGCGCATCACCGCCCTTGTCTGCAAGCAAACCCGCTAGAATTTCCTCTCGAACTGACTGTTCAGTGGGATTCAACGCGCCGTTGCTGCGTCGCTGCGAGATTCTTGAGAGACCGTGGCGAAAAGCATTCTGATTTCCCGGTGGTCCCGACTTGCCGGCTAATCCTGCCATGCGTAGAGCTTACCGCATGATCGGTAAGTTTGCCGCTGTGCAGAGCGATTCGTGTGCTCGGTTGCGACCGCATTCGTATTATTGCCGCGTTTTCTTCTGGCAAAGTAATGGCAAAGTTAGAAAATTAGCATGTGTTCTCATAGGGTTGCACGCGATATGAGAATCATCAATCCTCGTGTCGTTCGATTCAATTATTATCGGGTTCTAGCTCATTGGAGTTATATTCTTCCTATACAGTCGGTCAATGACGAAATAGTTTGGAGCGTTTCTAAAGTTCCGGCGAAGGTAAAGCTAGACAGGGGCATGTCGCTTGAACCACAGTTGAACGGCAGTATCGTGATTTAATTTTTCCTACTCAGACTACGCATGTTCATGTGCTTGGTGAGACTAGTGGAAGTACGACAGTGAACGTGCTTCCGTGGCCAACTTCGCTCTCGGCGGTAATTGAGCCTTTTTGTTGTTCGAGGATCTTTTTAGAGAGCGCAAGACCCAGGCCGGTTCCTTGTTGAACTTTCGTAGTGCCAATATTGAGTTGGACAAAATCGTGAAAGATGCGCGGCAAATCCTCTTCTTCAATGCCTATACCAGTATCCTTTACTTGTAACCGAATCTGCTTTTGCTCGTCGACTGTGAGCGCAATTTTGACGTTGCCATTAGCGTGATTATATTTTATGGCGTTCGACAAGAGATTATAGAGAACCTGCTTAAACCTGAGTAGGTCTAAGGTGACGATGTCGTTGTCGATGGACGCATCAACGTTTATGGCAACATTTCTCTCATCCGCCATCGGTTTGACAACCCCGCAGGTCTCGGCAATGGCTTCCCTGAGCGAAAAACTTTGAACCTTCAACTCCAACTTTCCGCTTGCAACTTTGGCCAAATCGAGCACGTCATTAATGACCTCGAGCAAGTGCTCGCCGCTTTTCAAAATATCGCTTAGAAATTCCTTTTGGTCAGGATTCAGAGGACCAGCTTTCTTATCCACGAGCATTTGAGAGAAGCCGATGATGGCATTTAATGGGGTACGCAACTCGTGCGACATATTAGCGAGGAAGTCGGACTTGGCGCGATCGGATAACTCTGCTCGTTCTTTGGCCTCGCGGAGCTCCTCAAAGATCTTAGCGTTTTCCGAAGCGACACCGACTTGCTGAGCGATGGACTCGAGCAGTTGTAGTTCCTCCGGAGCGAACTGACGCTTTGTAAGATTAGTGACATGCAGCGTACCCAAGATTTTGTCCTTGCTCCGAATCGGAAACGCCGCGCCCGCCTGGAAACCAAGTGAGGCGACTGTACCTGCCCGACTCAGCTCACGATACCGCGCATCATGTTGCAGGTCCTCGAACACTAGTCCTGAAATAAGCGCCAAGGAGCTAAAAGTATTCGTCGTCGGGCTGCGAGTAGCTCCTTGACGGTTCGTAAGCGCTTCAGGGAGTGCGTTTGTATCACAAATCGGATTCAATCTGGCGTTGTCGGACGATTTGCGAAGTTGGATACTGATTTTGAACACACCGCTGCCTGCCTCTGCTCGCTGGAGCGGGAAGATCTCGTCACGTCAAAGCCCCAGCTTTTAAGTTTGTAACCGAGCATGAGCCGTCAGGATGTCGGGCAAATACCGATGCGATCCGGCTAGCCGCACGACCACGCTGTGGCCGAGCTTTAGGACTTTGGCCGCGATGTGGACAAAGTGGCGGCGAAAGCGCTTCCACTCCCAACGCACCACCTCCGCGGGCAAGGCCAGTTGGGCGATCCACTTGCCCAGATTCCACGCCAGCCGAGCGATTTCGAGCCACGCCGAGTTGCCCATGAACTGCGCCACTGGCATGCGCCACCCGGCAATGCCGTGACCGAATTGCTCGATGACGTTTTCCTGGTCGCAGCGCTGATACGTCAGATCGACGACCTTCTGAGCCGTGTAAGAACGGGGCAGATCGCTCAGCACCAACCGGTAACGGAAATGCTTTAAAAGCACCCCCTGGCCATCGCTCTCTTCGATCAATATCCGCCGCACGATCAGCCGACACGGAAAGGGAACCCCGGAGGGCTGATACTCGATCTCGCTGATCCACTGCTTGACGGTGCTCAACGTGCGGTACCCGCGCTGTTGGGCTTTGTTCTTACGGTAGTTCGGTGTGCGCCCCTGGCGCCAAGGCCCGCCGGATGCTTCGCGTTCAGCGCGCGGATAAAAGCGCTGCCAACGCTTCTCAGAAATCCTCTCCGCCAGCGCTGCCCGGTTCCCATACAGTCGACCTCCAATCGCAAAGTACGCTCCCTGCTCGATCACCGCCTGGTACACATCGGCGCGGTCAAAGTCCGTATCGCCGCGCACAATCGCGTTTTTGAAATGGCGCTTAACCCGCGGCAACACCTCCCTAACAGCCTCGGCGGCTGCGTCCGAAGACCGGGCGCTGCCCGGCTGGTTGACCACCTTCAAGCATTCCCCGCTGCCCCCCAGCGTCACCACCAACGGCTGATACGACCAACGCCCGTCGTAGCTAAAATCCGCTCCCTCTTTCTGTACCCCGTACAGGGGCTTGATGTGCCCATCGAGATCCACCAGCGCCATCTCGTGCTTCTTTCGGTGACGACGCACCTTGGCGGGCAACTTCGACCACACCACCTCTTGCACGTCGTCGCCCGCGCCACTGAGCTGCCCCACCTCTTGTGCGCTCTTAAACCGACGCAGGAAATCTCCGGCCGTCGTCGGGTCCGGGATCCGCCATGCTCCCACCAGCCGTCTTACCGCCTCGCTCCCTTGCAACGCCCCTTGATCTTCCAAACACGTCCCATCCGCATACAGCGTATACGCCAGCGCCAGCACGTGGTCCGACTCGTGATACGGCGCATGACGCTTGAGCAACTTCAGCCCTTCGTCGATTCGCTTGGCGACCCCAAAGCGCCGCACCAACTGCTGCGCCAATACCAGCCCCCCATAGTGCGTCATCTCGCCGCGCGGATCGCCCTCAAGATGAAGTAGCGGGTGACGTATCACCCGACCACGGGTCTCAGGCCACGGGAGTTCCGCAGGATCGACGCTGGTCCCTGAATTGACGTGACTTGCGCGCTCAAATGGGATAGATACTTTCACTTGGAAGCCCTCTACTTTTTGAGGTTACGTTGCGGTGTTGCAACTCTTCGTATACCCCATTCTAGAGGGCTTTTCTCGTCTCAGTACTTTTTTTCACTTTACAACTATCAGTACAGCGCTTACTTGAGGGCTAGTCCGCCGATGATCCGCTCTTCACGCAGCAGCGGCACGGCCAGGCTGGCGCGGAAGCCGAAACGCTCAAGCATCTGGCGCATGCGCGGCGCGTAAGCGCGCTCCTCCAAGATATTGGGGACCACGACCGGTTCACGACTCGCCGCCGCCCGGCCGACGACTCCGTCTCCTAGCCGCGGCGGATTGGCGCGCAGGGCATTGATCAGTTCTTCTTCCATATGATCGGTGGCGCGCAGGAGAAACTCTTCCGAAGATTCGTCGTATTCGTAAATCGCTCCGCCGTCGGTGCCGCTGAGTTGAACGGCGTGGGAGACGATTCTCGTTAGCACGGTCTCGAGGTCCAAAGTCGAGCTGACCGTTTGGCCGACTTCACCTAGCGCCTCAGCTCACCGACCGAGCGAGCCAACTCCTGCGTCCGCGCCTGCAATTCCTGGAACAAGCGCACGTTCTCGATTGCAATCACTGCCTGATTGGCGAAGGTTTCTAGGAGCATGATCTGCGCCGCGGTGAATGGGCGCACTTCGGTGCGCCGTGCGTTCAGCGATCCGATGAGGTTGCCTTGCAGACGGAGGGGAGCGCCCAAGTAGGTGCGAAAGATGCCGGCGGCACCGATCGCTGGAAATTCGTTTTGCGCGTGGAGGTCGGGAATGTGGAGCGCGCCGTGCCCGCTCAGCCAGCGCTGCTCTGGCTCATCAATGCTGATCTCGCCGCGGCCGAGGGGTATTGGACCAAAATGGGCGCGGGGAATCATAAAGTTTGCCTCACGAAGTCGCAGATGCACATCGTCAATCCCACAAACCCGGGCGGCGCTTTCGACGATGGCGTCGAGCACTGGCTGTATGTCAGTCGGCGAGTGGCTGATAATACCGAGTACTTCGGCCGTTGCCTTCTGGTGCTCCAGGGCCTCCCGAAGTTCCCCCGCCTGCGCGTCGAATCTTTTCTTCAGGGCGGCGTAGGACGCGGTAGATGATGAGCTCCGCGATTTTGGCTTTGGACCTCCAGGCTTCCTTTTAGAATCGCTCTGCAGCCGGTCTTTTTTGATCTTATTCTTGGCCACGCCTCAAGCTCCCCTAAAGCCAAAAAACCCGGCCCGGGCAGATCCGGTCCGGGCGACAGCATGGTACGCACGAATGCGATGTCTGGATCGACCGCCTTGCGTTTTCGCTCACTCAGTGTCGTCCAACTTGTCCCTACTACAACACGCACTAAGCACCGGTCAAGAAGCGGAATCTGCGAAGCCAGATTCAACTATTCACTTCAGAGCGCATTGAACGAAGCTTCATCTCACGTAAGACTCTTTGGATGGAGAATCCAATCCAATTACGGGATCAATGTAAAAGATAAGGGAGCGTAGGACGGCGAACTTTGAGAGCGGAATTGAAAGGTCGGTCTCAAGCCGATCGCTAAATAACTCTTTACTTTCCATTCTTTCTCGCAGCGCTAGGCTACGAAAGCTTCCAGGATCGAGACATCGGAGCCTGTCGGCACCACGCGTTGCAGCCGAAATCCCGCTTGACTCAGCAGACCCGAGTATTCATCCGCTGTCCTGAGCCGCCCGTGCAGCATCACCAGCAATGTCATGTCGAAAAGATGCGCAGGGCATTGCTCGTTCGGCGCCCCGATCAGAGGTTCGATGATCAGCAGGCGTGTGTCGCTGTTCATTGCCCGACGGCAATTTTTGAGAATCCGGAGCGCCTCTTCGTCGGTCCAGTCGAAAAGCACGCGCTTTAGTAAGTAAGTATCGCCATCGGAGGGAACGTTATCGAAAAAATCTCCCGCCATAAGCGTGCAGCGGGGCAAAGGACCGCCGAGCCCCGCCTTTGCCGCCTCGATGGCGGATATCTGGTCAAATAACATAGCGGAGAGATGAGTGTGGCGCGCCAAAATCGCGGAGAGGAATCCGCCGTTGCCGCCGCCAACATCCACAACCGTCTTACTGTCCAAGAACTTGTACGCTTCGAGGATTGCCGCTGTTTCGATCCGTCCGCGGTTGCTCATACCCGCATGAAAGATCGCTTCCTGTTGCGGATTTGCGCGAAGAAAGCCGAATAAATCGTTCATCCCGGGTTTGCCGGTGCGAACACTGTCTGTGATGGTCTTAAAACTGTCGTAGACAATTTCGTGACTATAGATCGCATAATCGCGGACGGATTGAGGAGAGTCCTTTCGTAGCGTGTCGCCGAATGGCGTTACGAAAAATCGCTCGCTCTCATCCTGGCGCAGCACGCCAAGCCCTGCGAGCACGCGCAAGACGCGGTACAAGGCTGCGGGATCGAGTTCGAGTTTCTGCGCGAGGTCTTGCGCGCTGGCTCCGTTATCACCGATATTATCAGTGAGTTCCAGCTTAGCCGCTACGTAGATCACCCGGGTGGG
Source organism: Methyloceanibacter sp. (assembly GCF_050728395.1). GTDB lineage: Bacteria > Pseudomonadota > Alphaproteobacteria > Rhizobiales > Methyloligellaceae > Methyloceanibacter. Next base: position 224 of record NZ_JBOHJB010000125.1, on the reverse strand, counting down.
AATATACCCCATGAACAGACGGATCATGGATTGCCCTAGTGTTTGGTTCTCATTGCCCATGGATCCTCCCTTCCGTTGTCATGTTACGGGCGTGGAGCAAAAAAATTCGGGCGCGGGCTATCGTTCTTTGAACGGTATTCCAGTTTGTTTCGCAATATCCAGCAAATCATCCACTACTGGTTTCAACAGCGGAATTCCTTGTTTGCTTCTTATCGCTTCGGCTT
>NZ_JBOHJB010000124.1:0-6851 GCF_050728395.1 Methyloceanibacter sp. | reverse complement strand
GGTCTTTCGTTGCGCCTCAACCATGACCGGGCTGATCTCGATAAGAGCGACAGAGACTGCGTCGAGAAATTTCGGCAGGCTACGCCAGGCGCGGAGCGCATCAGCCATCAAGGTGCCGCGCCCTGGCCCAAGCTCGGCGACGGTCACTGTGCGCGGCTCGCCCACCGACTGCCAAACGGCAGCGGACCACAGGCCGATCAACTCGCCGAAGATCTGGCTGATTTCAGGCGCGGTGATGAAGTCGCCGGCGCCGCCGATCGGCTGGCGGGACGTGTAGGCACCGGACGACGCATCGGACAGGCAAGCCTGCATGAAGGCTTCGACGCTTAACGGACCGCTCTTGGCGATGCGCGCGTGCAGTCTTGCCGCAAGCGAGAGGTCGTCGCCGGACTGACGGGCAAGCGCGCTCGTCATGGCGCGAGCGCCGGTTTTACTTGCGCGCGGCGGATCAGCCAAAGGCCAAGCAGGATCATGGGAATAGAATAGACGATGCCCGGCGTGAGAACACCAATGTCGAGCGGGTGTCCCGCATGGGGTTCGCGGAAGAACTCCACGAAACTGCGGAACAGACCATAGAAGACAAGGAACAGACCGAAGATCGTGCCCGGACGGGTCAATGCCTTGTAGCGATAGGTGGCAGCGGCAAGGATGATGAAGAGCAGGACGCCCTCGAGCGCCGCCTCGTAGAGCTGGCTCGGATGGCGCGGCGCATCGCCGGCGCCGGGAAATACCATGGCCCAGGGCACGTCGCTCACGCGGCCCACCACCTCCGAATTGATGAAATTGGCGATGCGGCCGAAGAACAGGCCGAAGGGGGCGGCTGCCGAGGCGATATCGCCGAGCGACAGAGGGTTGATACCCTTGGCGCGGGAGAAGAAATAGACGGCGGCGACGACGCCAAGCAGTCCGCCGTGGAAGGACATGCCTCCGTTCCACACCGCCGGGATCTCGAGCGGATTCGCCCAGAAATAGCTCGGCTCATAGAAGAGAACGAAGCCGAGCCTGCCGCCGAGTACGATGCCGAGGGTGATCCACAGCAGGAAATCGTCGGCCTGGCTGATGGTCATCGGCGGCTTACCGTTCCACAGATCGGGGCGCGACAGGAGATAGCGCCCATAGAGCCAGCCGAGCAGGATGCCGGCCATATAGGCGAGGCCGTACCAGCGGACGGCGAGCGGCCCGATCTCGAACGCAATCGGATCGATGACAGGGTAGGGGATAGCGAAAAGCGGCATGTGGCCCCAAGGAGTCCGCGAACGGCTGGACCCTTCACCGCCAGCCCTAGGCTGTCAAGGCGGCGTGGCGCCCGGGGTCTGGCGCTTGATCGAGAAGGCGCAGAACCCCATAGTTTAGAGAATAGGCTGTCTTCAAGGGTGCATGCATGACGCAAACAACCGGCAGGTTCTTCGACGAGCTCGGCAAACTCATCACCGACGCGGCAGGTGCGGCGCAGGGCGTCCGCAAGGAGATCGAAAGCGTCGTCCGTGCCCAGGCGGAAAGCATCCTGCGCGAGCTCGATGTCGTTCAGCGCGAGGAGTTCGAGGCGGTGAAGGCCATGGCGCAAAAGGCGCGGGAGGAGAATGAGCAGCTGAAGCAGCGTGTGGCTCTGCTGGAAGAGGTGCTGGAGGAATTTGAAGCCGAAATCGCCGAGCCGACCACTCCCCGCCCGATCCGCCGGCAAAAGAAGGTCAAACGCAGCTATTGACCGTCCAGGCAGATCTGCCAGCGCGAAGGCCAAGCGAATCGGATTCCTCGCAAGCGCTCGCCGGCAAAGCGTCATCCACAACTATCTTTGCAACGTCCACAGCATTTTGAGTCGGCGAGTCCGGGCCCAGTTGGTGGACGCACAAACTCCGATATATAACTGATTCACAATCTGATTCGCGGCGGCGTGACGCGTGCGCGGGAACTCTGGAGAGGCCACAGAGAAACACGCATGGCAACGATACAGGCAAACTACGACCACTTCACCAACCCGGTGGACATGGTCGAGCATATCGCTACCATCCACGACTGGACGTTCGAGCGAAGCGCTCCCGACGAGCTGACGCTGTCGGTCTCGGGCGCCTGGTGCGACTATCACCTCTCGCTCACCTGGCGGGACGATCTCGAGGCGCTGCACCTTGCTTGCGCCTTCGACTGCAAGGTGTCGAAGCCCAGGCTGAACGAGATCTACCGTCTGATCGCGCTGATCAACGAGCAGCTCTGGCTCGGGCATTTCGACCTGTGGAAGGAGGACGGCATGCTGCTTTATCGCCACGGCTTGCTGCTTGCCGGCGCCAAGACCCATGTCGGCCAATGCGAGGCGCTGCTGCGCGGCGCGCTCGAGGCCTGCGAGCGCTACTATCAATCCTTCCAATTCGTGGTGTGGGCCGGCAAGTCGTCTGAGGATGCGCTCGCGGCGACCATGCTCGAGACAGAAGGACAGGCGTGACGGTCACCCTCGGTGGCCCGCTCCTTCTGGTTGGGGCGGGGAAGATGGGTGGAGCGCTGCTCGCAGGCTGGCTCCGCCAGGGTCTCGATCCGACTCTCGTTTATGTGCAGGACCCGACGCCCGCGCCGGAAGTTGCTGCGCTGATGGCAAGCCACGGCATTCGCGTGCGCCATCAGGCGAAATTGCCCGCGGCTCCGTCAGTGATGGTGATCGCGGTGAAGCCGCAGATCATCGACGAGGTGCTGCCGGCGCTTAGCTCGTCGGTCGGGCCGTCGACGGTGGTGCTGTCGATCGCCGCGGGGCGCACCCTTGCCAATCTCGCATCGCGTCTGCCGCCGGGCAGTGCAATCGTACGAGCGATGCCCAACACACCGGCATCGATCGGGCAGGGGATGACGGTCGCTTGCGCAAGCAGCGAGGTGACGCGCGATCAAGCGCTGGTTTGCAACATGCTGCTCGAAGCGGTCGGCGAGGTGATCTGGCTCGACGACGAGACCCTGCTCGATGCCGTTACGGCGGTCTCAGGCAGCGGACCTGCTTATGTGTTTCTGCTCGCTGAATGCCTGGCGGAGGCGGGCGTTGCCGAAGGCCTCGACCCTGAACTAGCCGCGCGGCTGGCGCGAGCGACGATTGCCGGTGCCGGCGAGCTCCTGCGCCGCTCAGATCTTTCGCCGGCAGAGCTCAGGCAGAACGTCACGTCTCCAAAAGGCGTGACCGCCGTGGCGCTCGAAGTGTTGATGGGCAAAGGCGGTTTGAGCGATCTCCTCAAACGCGCGGTTGCGGCAGCCGCCAAGCGCTCCCGCGAGCTGTCGTCGTAGCCAGAAACCAGAAATCAGAAGCCAGAAGACAGAAGATTTGGCCTCATCCTTCGAGACGCGGCTTCGCCGCTGCTCGGGATGAAGGCTCAATCCGCACGGTGAAGAGGTGCAGAAAGGCCCATCTCTGACCACGAGGTTGGACCTATGGCGTCTTTCGATGGCCACAGAAACTCCTTATGCTTCTCGCGAGAGAGGAGACGCGCCATGTTCGAGGAGTACAGCAAACGCAACAAGGCCATCGTGGCGGCGCTTGAACTTGCGGCCGAGGGTGGGTGGAAAGCCGTGACCTTCCCGGCGATTGCCGAACGCAGCGGCGTGAGCCTTGCAGACCTTCGCCGCGACTTCACCTGCAAGACGGATATTCTCAGAGCCTTCCAGGCCGAGATCGATGCCGAGGTGCTTGCCAAGTCCAAACCAGCGACGCCGGAGCAGAGCCCGCGGGATCGCGTGTTCGACATGGTCATGACGCGTTTCGAGGCGATGACGCCGTACAAGCCCGCGCTTCGCCGCATCTCGGCTGCCCTTTGCTGCCATCCGGCCGAAGCGGTGCAACTCATCCCGTCGTCGCTTGCCGCGCAATATTGGATGCTGGCCGGCGCCGGCGCCAAGCTCGATGGTCCCGGCGCAGGCCTCCGCGTCGCAGGGCTCGCTTCGATCTACTGCAAGGTGTTCGGAGTCTGGCTCGACGACGATACGCCCGGGCTCGATCACACCATGGCCGCGCTCGACCGCAGGCTCAAGAACGGCGAGGAGTGGCTCGCAAGGGTCGAGACGGCGTGCGGAAGCTTCTGCCGCTTCGCCTGCGGGCTCATGCCGCGGGGCTGGAAGCGCCGCGAAAGAGGCGATGCCGCACAGCCGGCGCCCGGCGGCGCCTCGGCCAATCCGGCAGGCGCGTAAGCTCGTCAGTCGGGGAGCGAATCGTCGTCGTCGGGACCGGACAAATTCTCAGGTCCCTCGCCTGGCAGCTCGGCGTCGACCGGGTGTTCCGCCGCTGGCGTGTCCGGATCGTCGGGAACGTCGAGGGTGCGGCCTTGGATCTCGACCGGTGATGGATTCATGTTCCTCTCGCGCCCGACGATGACCCTGCCAGGCTTGATATCCATTTCTATTTCCGAGCCGGGAGCCTCTTCCTGCTGAATTTCATCCTCCAGGGTCTGTTGCGCCAAGCCGTCTCCCATCATGGAACCTGCCATCAACGCTGCCAATCCCATTGTCCTGATACGCATGCGGTTCCTCCCGATTTTGCCGGCTGTCGCCTAATTGCTATCCGGGTCCAAGGTTTCTTCGCCCTCCACCGAGTACGGGGCCTCCGAAGCCGCATCGGGCGTCTCGCTCCCAGCCGGCGCGCCGGCGCCTGGAGAGCCCTCCGAATCGAGCCCGCTCGTCAGGGGATTCGTCAGCAGGCTCGGCATGATCAGGGTCGGCGCTTGGCCGCTCCCTGTTCCATCGGATCCGTCAGACGATTGTGCATAGGCGCCGCTTGTGACGCCGCAGGCGACCAGCGCCACGGCCGCAACGAGTGTTTTTGGCATGTCCCTCCTCCCCAATGACTCGCAACAAGGTACACGGGCAGAGCTCAAACGGGAACCTTGAGAACAGCCCTCAATCCGCCGAGCCGAGACTCGCTCAAGGCGATGTCGCCGCCATGAATGCGGGCGATGTCGCGGGCGATGGCCAATCCCAGGCCGGTCGATTTGGCGTCCTGATTGCGCGCGTCATCGAGCCGGTAGAAGGGCCGGAACACCTGATCGCGCTCATTTTCCGGGATGCCCGGCCCGTCGTCCTCGACCTCGACCACGAGCGAGCCATCCTCTCGCCCAGCGCTGACCGCGACGTGATCGGCGAAGCGCACGGCGTTGTTGACGAGATTGGCGACGGCACGCTTGAAAGCATGGCGCCTGAGCGGCACGACCAGGGGCGCATCGCCAACGTCGATGCGAATGTCCGACTTGCCATGGGCCTGGTTGCGCACCTCGGTCAGGATCTCGCTGATATCGGTGCGCACGATCTCCTCGCCGGAGGCGCCCTTGGCAAAGGCCACGTAGTCTTCCAGCATCGCTTGCATCTCGTCGACATCGGCGCGCATGGCGTCGAGCTCTGGCGACTCCTCGAACATCGCGAGCTGCAGCTTGAACCGGGTCAGCACGGTGCGGAGATCGTGGCTCACGCCGGCGAGCATAGTGGTGCGTTGCTCGACATGGCGCTCGATGCGGTCGCGCATCTCGATGAAGGCTTGCGCCGCCTGCCGCACCTCGCGAGCGCCGCGCGGGCGGAAGTCGGGCGGCGTCGGGCGCCCCTTGCCCAAGCTTTCGGCAGCCTCGGCCAGACGCAGGATCGGCTTGATCTGGTTGCGCAGGAACAGGATGGCCACGGTGAGCAGCACGAGCGACGTTCCGAGCATCCACAACAGGAAGATCTGCGAATTGGAGGCATAGGTCTGGCTGCGCCGCGCCAGCACATGCATCACCGCGTTGTCGAGCTTGATGCGAATGTCGACGAGGTTCGACGTGCCGACGGTGTCGATCCAGAACGGCTTGCCGATCTGCCGGGTGATCTCGTCGGACAGCGTTCGGTCGAGCAGGTCGAAGAAGGGCCGCGAGCGCGTCTGCGGCAGCTCGTCATTGGGAACGATCTTGACCCTGAGCCCGAGGTCGTCGTTGGCGAGCTTGATCAGCGTCTGGGAGTCCTTGCCCTGGGGGTAGGACTTATAGATGTCGATGAGCATGGCGATGTTCTGCACCGTGGCGGTGGACAGCCGCCGGGTCACGGTTTCCCAGTGACGCTCCAGGAACACGAAGGTGAGCACCGACTGAAGCAGCACCATCGGTGCGATGATGATGATCAGGGCGCGGGCATAGAGCCCCTTCGGCATGCGCTCGCGGGTCCACGCGGCGAACTGGCCGTAGAACTTACGCCACCGTTCGAGAAGAGACTTGGGGTCTGGGATCGCGAGCCTCATTCCGGATAGAGAATGTAGCCTTTGCCACGCACGGTCTGTAGATAAACTGGGTTGGCGGGATCCTTCTCGATCTTGCGCCGGAGCCGATTGATTTGCACATCGATGGCGCGCTCGCCGCCGTTCTCGCCGTCATCCTTGGCAAGCTCGTGCCGCGATACCGGCATGCCCGGCCGCTGGGCGAAATAGCGCAACAGCTCGCGCTCGCGCTCGGTCAGGCGGACGGTTTCGCCGCCGCATTTGAGCTCGCCGCGGCCAATGTGAAACACGAAATTGCCCATGCGCACCTCGCCGGTCGTGGGCGCTGCGCCACCACGGCGAAGTACGTTGCTCACGCGAAGCAGAAGCTCGCGAGGCTCGAAGGGCTTGGTGAGATAGTCGTCGACCCCGGTCTCCAGCCCCGCGATGCGCTGCTCGGGCTCGGCGCGCGCCGTCAGCATCAGGATTGGCACCTGGGACTCGCGCCTCAGCGAGCGGGCGAAATCGAGACCGGATTCGTGCGGCATCATCACGTCGAGGATGAGCAAGTCGAAGGAAAGGCTGCGCATGGTCGCCCGCGCCGTTGCCGCGTCGATGGCGGTGGTGACGCGGAACCCATGTTCCTGGAGGTAGCGGGCGAGCAGGTCGCGGATGCGGCTGTCGT
>NZ_JBOHJB010000123.1:0-6866 GCF_050728395.1 Methyloceanibacter sp. | reverse complement strand
CGCGGCCGACGATCTTTGCCACCGCTTCGCGTCCAGCTTTGAGCCCGTGTGCATCGAGCGCATCGGCCACGGCCTCTACATGCACATAGAGACTGCGCTGGGCGACGAGCGTGCTGGCGAGACACGCCAGAATGACGAGCGCGAGCGGGGCCGGAAGCTGCAACAGGGTGTATTGCAGGGCGAACGCGGGCAGCGCGGCGGCGGCGACAAGCAGGACGAGCGCGATCCAGCCGTTGAGGCGCCGTTCAGCCTCGGGCATGCTCGGGCGATTGAGCCGGCTGTCGAGGCTCTCGATCAGAGCGCCCATCCACATCACCGGATGCTTGATGCGCTCGAGCAGCGAGACGGGATAGCCAAAGGCCGCCTCGATCAGAAGGGCGCAAAGAACGGTGACGGCGTTGAACGATAAGCACATGGATCAACCCAAAGAGAGCGCGCTGGCCGGGGCTTCCGGACATGGAGGCCGCATGATCGAGGCGCGTCGTCTTTTTCCCGGCGCGCCCGAACCTTTCATCGATCTTTCCACCGGGATCAATCCCCTTCCCTACCCCGTGCCGTCTATCGCGCCATCGGCTTGGACTCGCCTGCCGGAGCCGGAGGAAATCGCGGCGCTCGAGGATGCGGCGGCGAAAGCCTATGGCGTGGCGCACGCGAGCATGGTCGTAAGCCTGCCCGGCACGCAACTCCTGATCTCGCTGTTGCCCCGCCTGTTTCCGCAAAGCCCGGTCGTGATCCTCTCCCCAACCTATGGCGAATATGCGCGGAGCTTCGCCGCTGCCGGAAGCCTGGTCGTGCAGGCGCGCACGCTTGCCGGGCTGGCTGATGCCCCTTGCGCCGTGATCTGCAACCCCAACAATCCGGACGGACGGCGCTTCGAGGCTGCGGCGCTGCTCGAATTCTTGCGCGAGCGAAAGACTGGTGGATTGGTTCTAATCGATGAGTCCTTCGCCGACCTCGAAGAGGACGGCTTGAGCCTTGCGCCGTATCTGCCGCAAAGCAACCTCATCGTGCTGCGCTCGCTGTCCAAGACCTACGGGCTTGGCGGTCTCAGGCTCGGATTTGCGCTGGCCAACCCCGATCTTGTGGAGGCAATCCGCGCCGCGCTCGGGCCCTGGCCAATCTCCGGACCTGCCATCGAGATCGGCCGCAAGGCGCTAGTCGATCGGGCGTGGCTTGGCGTGGCAAAGCGACGGCTTCACCAGGATGTCGGGCGCCTCGATCGAATGTTGCAGCGCGCGGGGTTTTCAATCATTGGCGGCACGTTGCTGTTTCGTCTGGCGGAGGGCGCCGCCGCCCCGGAATTGTTCCGGCGGCTTGGCAGCGCGGGAATTCTCGTGCGGCGCTTCGACACTAACCCATCCTGGCTCCGCTTCGGCCTGCCGGGAAGCGAAGCCGAATGGCGGCGATTGACCGATTCATTGGCCTAAAGTCCTATAGGCGCAACCGGCCTTTCACGGCCGCGTCAAGCCATAGTGATTAGGCGCAAGCTTCCGCGCGCGGCAATATGCGAACCACGCCAAAACCGGAGGTTCGCAACAGATGATCGCGCATCGGGTTCTCCTCGCCGCCGGCATTCTCGTCGGCGTCATGCTCGGCTCGCTCCCAGCCATCGCAGCCGATTGGAAGCCGTTCACCCAAGCAGACTTCAGTGCGGCGCAGAAGGATGGGAAGTCGATTCTCGTCGACATCTTCGCGACCTGGTGCCCGACCTGCCGGGCGCAGAAGCCGATCCTCGAGGAACTCACCGCCGAACCTGAGTTCAAGGATCTCGTCGTGCTCGTGGTCGATTTCGACCAGCAGGCCGATGACGTGCGCGCGCTCAAGGCGCAGCAGCAGAGCACGCTGATCGTGTACAAGGGCGCGGACGAAATCGCCCGCACTGTCGGCGATACCAATCCCGGCAACATCGAAGCGCTTCTGAAAAGCGCGCTCTAGGCCTCCGCCATGAGCCTCGGCACTCTCGGCCTCGCTTTTCTGGCGGGAGCCTTGTCGGTCCTGTCGCCTTGCGTGCTGCCGCTTTTGCCGATCATGCTCGGCGCCGCCGCGAGCGAGCATCGTTTCGCGCCGGCAGCGCTAGCCGCGGGACTTTCGCTCTCCTTCGTCGTCATCGGCCTGTTCGTGGCCACGATCGGATTCGCGGCAGGCCTCGACACAGGCGTGTTTCGCCTGGTGTCGGCAGCCCTCCTCATCGCCATCGGCACGCTGCTTCTGGTGCCGAGGCTTGGCGCTCAAGCCGCCGCTGCCGGCGGACCGGCGAGCAACTGGGTCGAAGGACAATTCGGAGGCTTTGCCGCACACGGGCTCGGGGGCCAATTCCTGCTCGGCCTGCTGCTCGGGGCGGTGTGGAGCCCTTGTGTCGGACCGACACTTGGCGCGGCTTCGATCCTCGCGGCAAAGGGCGAGAATCTCGGACAGGTGGCGCTCACTATGATCGCCTTCGGCATCGGCGCGGCCGTGCCGCTCATCGCCATTGGGCTCTTGTCGCGCGAAGCCTTGTCGCGCTGGCGCGGACGGCTGATGGAAGCCGGCGAAGGCGGCAAGGCCCTGCTCGGCGGACTGTTGGTCGCGATCGGCCTCTTGGTGGCGACAGGCCTCGACAAGAGGCTGGAGACCCTGCTGGTCGATGCCTCGCCTGGCTGGCTCACGCGTCTCACCACCCAGTACTAAGGCCTCGACCCACTTCCCGGGGGTTACGCCTAGCGCCGATTTCCCATTTTTGCTTATGTGACAACGGCGTGTGAATTCGCCACGCTTCATCCCGCCTGGCCCGATGCCGCCTATTGATGCCGCCGATTGGAGAATGCGCAATGCAAAGAGTGACGATCACGCTGGACGATGCGCTGATGGACGAGCTCGATGCCATCATCGCCGCGCGCGGCTATCAGAACAGATCGGAGGCGATCCGCGATCTTGCCCGCGCCGGCATCCGCGAAGCCGCCGAGGACATTGGTCAAAAGCGCGACTGCGTGGCGGCTCTGGTCTACACCTACGACCACGCGGCCAGGCAGCTGTCCAAGCGCCTGACATCCGCCTATCACGAGCATCACGAGCTGTCGCTCGCCTCGCTGCACGTGCATCTCGACCATGACACCTGTCTCGAGGTCACGGTGCTCAGAGGCAAGACCGACGACGTCCAGCATTTCGGCGAGCACGTGATCGCCGAGCGCGGCGTGCGCCACGGCAAAATCGTGCGCATGCCATTCGAGCCGGCCAAGGCGCGCAAGGTTTCGCACAGCCACCACGGCCATCATCATTCCCACGGCCATGACGGGCAAAGGCCGGCGCGTCGCGTAAAGCGTCTGCGCAAAACCGCGCGCTGAGGCTTTCCTCGTAATGCCCCGCCTTGTGCGGACCATCCACGAATTTCCTCGGAGGATGCAAAGGCGTGGATGGCCGGGTCAAGCCCGGCCATGACGACTTGTGGTGACCGGCGCCCACGCCGGTAAGACGGATTTCATCAAACTGCATACCAACTAAGCGATCACAATTACGCTTGCGCAGTTGTGACGCATGGCGCGCCGTGGTATGCGGTTTATCGTAAGTGTGCTTACCCGCTTGCGAACATGATTTACAGTCCAGGGAGGGAGATACTTCATGAAGCGGTTTCTTCAGCTTGCAACCTTCACGCTATTCCTCGCTCCGACCGCGGCTCTCGCCCATGTCGGCGTCGGCAACACGAGCGGGTTCATGCACGGATTCGTGCATCCGCTCAGCGGCCTCGACCATCAGCTCACCATGATCCTGGTCGGCGTCTTTGCCTATCGGCTCGGCGGACGCGCGCTATGGCTGGTGCCGCTCACTTTCGTCGCGGTCATGGCGTTAGGCGGTTTTCTCGGCGTCGCCGGCATACCGGTTCCGTTCGTCGAAATTGGCATCGCGCTGTCGGTGATCGTGCTCGGCGCCGTCATCGCCTTCGGCGTCAAGGCTTCGGTCGCGGCGGCCATGGGCGCGGTTGGTCTGTTCGCCATTTTCCATGGGCATGCCCACGGCTCGGAGATGCCGCTGGATGCCTCAGGCTTCGAATACGGCCTCGGCTTCATGCTGGCCACGGCGGTTCTCCATGCAGTGGGCATCGGCATCGGTATGCTGATCGGCATGTCCAGCCGGACGCTCGGCAACAACGTCTATCGCCTGGCAGGAGGTCTTGCCTCGGCCGCAGGGCTAGCGCTTCTGCTCGGCTACGTCTGACCGTCTTGCGAAGCTCAGTCGCAGCGAACGGTGCCGCTTCGGCGCCGTTCTGTTTTTCACGCCTTCTCTCCTTGAGCGCTCGATGCCTGGTACAACTGGCTGCGCCGGGAACTCGCCGCGGCCGGCGCCGCCGCCTTCGCCCAGGCGATGCCTGGCGAAGTTGGACCAGCCGCTAGTCGCATGAGCGAGCGGGGGGTCATGCGTCGAATGACGATTCGCCGGTGGACGGATCATGACGATGGCGGGTGAGATAGGCGGAGAGGATCCGCTCTATCTCGATGACCTTCAGGTGGGGCAGCGCTTCGTCAGCAAGACCCTCCTCGTCGACGAAGCCGAGATCAAGGCGTTCGCCCGCCAGTTCGATCCGCAACCGTTTCACCTCGACGAGGCGGCCGCCAAGGACAGCCTGTTCTCCGGCTTGGTGGCGAGCGGCTGGCACACCGCGGCGATGACCATGCGCCTGCTGGTCGAGACGGGATTGCCGCTGGCTGGAGGCATCATCGGCGCCGGAGGGGAACTCTCCTGGCCGCGGCCGACCAGGCCGGGCGACATCCTGCGCGTCGAAAGCGAGGTTCGGGAGATCATCCCCTCGCGGTCTCGGTCGGATCGCGGCGTCGCGTTGGTGCGCATCGTCACGCTCAATCAGCGCGACGAAGAGGTGCAGATCCTCGTGGCCAAGCTGATCGTGCCGCGACGCCCCTAGCAGCGATCAGCCGACCAGCGATTAGCGCTGCCGCCATGCTATGTATAGCGCCAGTGTCTCTATCTATTGTCTGATGGCTGGTTTCACATGATCCGCGTGGACGTTGCGCTGAAGCTCGGTGACTTCGATCTCGACGTCGACTTTGAGAACGGCGCGGGCATCACCGCCTTGTTCGGCCGGTCGGGCTCGGGCAAGTCGATGACCATCAATCTGATCGCCGGCCTCAGGCGCCCGGATCGCGGCTGCATCGTGCTCGATGGCCGTGTTCTGGTGGACACCGAAGCCAATATCTTCGTGCCGGCCTATCGGCGCCGGGTCGGGCTCGTGTTCCAGGACGCTCAGCTCTTCCCGCATCTCAGCGTCAGGCAAAATCTCCTGTTCGGGCGCTGGTTCGCGCCGAAGGCGGCGGCGAACATTCCGTTTGGGCCGGTAGTCGAGACGCTTGGGATCGGGCACCTGCTCGAGCGCAAGCCGGCGCGCCTTTCCGGGGGCGAAAAGCAGCGCGTGGCCATGGGCCGGGCGCTGCTCGCCTCGCCTGAAATCCTGCTGATGGACGAACCGCTCGCCTCGCTCGACACCGAGCGCAAGCTCGAGATCCTGCCGTTGATCGAGTCGCTCCGCGACAATCTGCGCATTCCCATCGTGTACGTGTCGCATGCCGTCGACGAGGTCGCGCGGCTCGCCTCGCGCGTCGTGGTGCTGGACAACGGTCATGTGGTGGCGGCAGGCACGGTCGAAGACGTCCTGGGACCAGGCCTGAGCGGCACCGGGTTAAGCCGCTTCGCCCGGTCTTCGGTGGTCGCCGGCAGGCTTGCCGCGGTCGATGCCGCTTACGACCTCACCGAGATCTCGCACCCGGCCGGAACGATCTGGCTCACCGGCCGCGCCGGCCCGATCGGCCGCGAGGCGCGCGTCGTCATCAGGGCCACCGACATCACGCTTGCCAAGACGCCGGCGCAAAATCTCAGCGTGCGCACCACGCTTGCCGGCACCGTCGCCGGTATCGAGGCCGAAGACGATGGTCCGCTCGCCGGGGTCTCCATCGACCTCGACGGGCACGGCCATCTCTTCGCGCTGGCGACGCGCAAGGCCATCGACGAGCTTGCGCTTCGCCCCGGCGATCGCGTGTACGCCCTGGTCAAGTCGGTGGCGCTCGACGAACGTGCTGTCGCAGCGGCGGAAGCCTGACCCTCTAATCGACCCGGCGCTAGGCGGCGGCGTTTTCCAGAAATGCGCCGAGATGCGTGCGTGCCCAGATCGCGGCCTGGGTCCTGTTCTGCAGCCTGAGCTTCCGAAGGATGGCCTTCATATGCACCTTCACCGTCGACTCGGTGATCACCAGCTTGCGCGCGATGATCTTGTTCGACGCGCCTTCGGTGAGCGTGCGCAAAATCACCAGCTCGCGACGCGACAGGCTTCTTGCGACGTCGTTGCCAGGCATCGGCAGCTCGCCCGCCGGCCCGCGAGCCTCAAGCGACCGCATATCCGCGAGCCTGGGCGGGAACAACTGTATGTTTGCCGTGCGGTCATTGTCGGCCGAGAGCTCGCTGCCGACCGCGACGACGCCCGTCTCCGGACCAGCCGGCGAGGTGAGAGCCATCTGCTGAAAGTGCGGATGCATGACGGATTGGCCGAGCGCCACCAGCTCCAACGACTTGATGAGCTGCTTGCTCGGAATGTCTTGACGGAGGAAGCCGCAAGCTCCCGCTTGAAAAGCGGGAAGGATGCAGGCAGCGGTGTGCGACGCGGTGAGAATGACAGCCCTTACGCTCGGGTTTGCGGCCACCACGCTCCGCACCAAATCGTTGGCGGCCGGCCCGCATTCGTTAACCCCAACGAGCCAGATGCACACCCCCCCGGACGCCAACACGCCTTCGGCGTCCTGATTGAGCGCAGGAAGGATGTGCACTGGACGAAAGGAGGATTTGCTTAGAATTTCCCTCAGCCCGTCGCGAACGAGAGCACACCGATGAGT
>NZ_JBOHJB010000122.1:0-6868 GCF_050728395.1 Methyloceanibacter sp. | reverse complement strand
AGATGAGGCCGATCACCGTCGCGGCGAAAGCGAGCGCGACCGGCATGACGGCGATCTCCAACAGAACCTCGCGGCCGCGCATCGGCCCGGTGGCGGTTTCCACCTCGCTGTCGAGAAACTCGCGGAAGCTCGTGTTGCGCTGACGCCAGCGCGGGTCCTTCAATCCACGAGACGCTGTGAACAGGAACAGCGCGAAGAAGAAGATGAAGAACAGCGTGACGACGACGAGGTCCCAGTCAACTTCAGCGCCGCGCGCGAAGCTCACCCATGTCACGGCAATGAACCAAAGGGCGGCGGCGAGGGCGACCTCGATGGCGACGGGATGGACGCTGGTTTCAGCCCTGCGCGACGAAGGCTCCGGCGCCGTATCGGTGATGTGCTGCCGATCTTCGGCGCTTGCGCCATGGCCGCTGTGTTGCGCGCTAGGAATACGGTCTGACATGGCTGCCTCCTGACATCAGACTGCGGAGGCGGTCGGCCGGATCGGCCGACCGTGACATCGATATGGGGGCTAAACGCGCGAGCCGCGCAATCGGCGCCGGGGCATTTAGACGCGGGGGCTAGGCGCGGGCGCCGAGACGCTCGATCAGGGCCATGGCTGCGGCAGGAGCGCGCAGCTTGCCTTCGTGGATGAAGTACACGAACACGTCGCGCGGGCGAGGCTTCGATGCTCCGGCTCCGGCAAGGAGCGGCAGGCCGTCGGGAGCGTTGCCTTTCGCCCAGGTCTTGGCGCGGCCCGCCCAGGCGTCGAGCGCGCCCGGGGGATAGGCGGCGACGAGCGCGTCATCGCCTCTTTGCAGCCGGGCATAGACGACGTCTCCGGTAAGGTCGGCGATGTTCGGCCAGCCCTCAGCGTCGACATAGGCGATGGTAACGCCCGCGTCGCGCGCGAGCTCGGCGAAACGCGGCGTGGCGAAGCTCGCATGGCGAACCTCGACGACGTGATCGAGCTTGAGCCCCTCGAGATCGCTTGGCAACAAATCGAGAAACTTGCCGAAATCGTCCTCGTCGAAACGCTTGAAGGGCGCAAACTGCCAGAGGATCGGCCCAAGCTTGTCGCCGAGTTCGGCCAGCCCTGACTTGAGAAAGCGGGCGATGAAGTTGCCGGTCTCGGCGAGCGCCTTCTGCTGGGTGACGATGCGCGGACCTTTGACCGAGAACACGAAACCGTCAGGCGCGGTCGCTCCCCAAATGCGGAAGCTCTTCGGGCTTTGCAGCCGATAGTGGGTGGCGTTGATCTCGATCGAGGTGAGCTTGCTCGTGGCGTAGCTGAGCTCGTCACCCTGCTTCAGTCCCTTGGGGTAAAACACCCCGCGCCACGGCGCATAGCTCCAGCCGCCGACGCCGACGCGAATGCGGCCTGCTTCTAGTTGTTGACCTTTTTGTCGTTGTACCATTCTGGGGCCATCGCCGGGGATGCTTAAGCCAAGGAGAAACGTTCTTTATAGTCTTGCGATGTCTTTTTGAGGCTCTTGTCTACTTGTACCGAATTTGGTACTTATAAAAGAGTAACCCTTGAAGCGATTGCCTGCCGCCTTCTATGCGCTCCCCTCCGGACGTGAGCCAGTTCGCGAATGGCTGAAATCGCTCGATGCCATCGACCGAAAGACGGTCGGCGAAGACATCAAAGACGTCGAGTTCTCTTGGCCGATCGGGATGCCGCTTTGCCGCTCACTCGGCTACGGTCTTTGGGAGGTAAGAAGTCAGTTGAGCCGTGGACGCATCGGTCGCGTGTTGTTTTGCGCGCATGACGGCCAAATGGTGTTGCTGCACGCATTTATGAAGACGACGCAGAAGACACCGAAGGCCGATCGCGATCTCGCACTAAAGCGCATGAAGGAAGTGACATGACCAAGAAGGGCCGTATCGGTTCGTCTTTCGACAAGTTTCTCAAGGACGAAGGTATCTACGAAGAGGTAACTGCGCGTGCGATCAAGCGGGTTCTTGCTCGCCAGCTTTCGGGACTCATGCAGAAGCAGGGTCTGACCAAGTCAGAATTGGCTAGAAGAATGCAGACGAGTCGCGCGCAGCTCGATCGCCTCCTCGACCCGGAGAATGAATCGGTGACTCTCGGCACGCTCACGCGCGCGGCTCAAGCTGTCGGCCGCCAGCTCAAGATGGAGCTGGTGTGAGGCGCCCCTACGCAAAAATATAAAGGGCCGTACCTTGCGGACACGGCCCTTCGTTTACGATTGAACGCAACAGGGACTGACCAGACGTCCATGCCGCCACCGAAGCCGGCTTGCCGGCTTCGGCAGTCAAGATGTTTGGGCGAATGGACTTCCTAGAAGTCCATGCCACCCATGCCACCACCACCACCAGGCATCGGGGGGGCCGACTTCTTCGGCTTCTCGGCGACCATCGCCTCGGTGGTGATGAGCAGACCCGCGACCGACGCAGCATCCTGCAGCGCGGTGCGCACGACCTTGGCCGGGTCGATGACGCCCTGCTTCACCAGATTGCCGTATTCGCCGGTCGCGGCGTTGTAGCCGAAGGCATAGTCGTTCTTGTCCGTGATCTTACCGACGACCACGGCGCCGTCTTCGCCGGCATTCTCGGCGATCTGCCGGGCCGGCGCCTGAAGCGCGCGGCGGACGATGTTGATGCCGACCTGCTGGTCGTCATTGGCGGTCTTCAGCTTGACGAGTGCCGATTGCGCGCGAATCAACGCCACGCCGCCACCGGGCAGAATGCCTTCCTCGACCGCGGCCCGCGTGGCATTCAGAGCATCGTCGACGCGGTCCTTCTTCTCCTTGACCTCCATCTCGGTGACGCCGCCGACCTTGATCACGGCAACGCCGCCGGCGAGCTTGGCCAGACGCTCCTGGAGCTTCTCGCTGTCATAATCCGAGGTGGTGTCCTCGATCTGCTGCCGGATCTGGGCGACGCGCGCCTCGATTTCCGGCTTCTTGCCGGCGCCGCCGACGATGGTCGTGTCATCCTTGGTGATGACCACCTTCTTGGCCTTGCCGAGCATGTCGAGAGTGACGTTCTCGAGCTTGATGCCGAGGTCTTCCGAGATCACCTGACCGTTGGTCAGAACGGCGATGTCCTGGAGCATGGCCTTGCGGCGATCGCCGAAGCCAGGCGCCTTGACCGCGGCGACCTTCAGCCCGCCGCGCAGCTTATTGACCACGAGCGTGGCGAGAGCCTCGCCTTCGACGTCCTCGGCAATGACCAGGATCGGCTTGCCGCCCTGCACCACCTGCTCGAGCAGGGGAAGCAGCGACTGCATGTTGGAGAGCTTCTTCTCGTAGATGAGAATGTAGGGAGCCTCGAGCTCGACGCGCATCTTGTCGGCGTCGGTAATGAAGTAGGGGGAAATGTAGCCGCGGTCGAACTGCATGCCCTCGACCACTTCGAGCTCGGTCTCGAGGCTCTTCGCCTCCTCGACGGTAATCACGCCGTCATTGCCGACCTTCTGCATGGCCTTGGCGATCATGGCGCCGATCTCGTGGTCGCCATTGGCTGAGATGGTGCCAACTTGCGCGATCTCCTCGCTGGAAGTGACCTTCTTGGCTCTGGCCTTCAGCTCGTCGAGGACGGCAGTGACCGCTATGTCGACGCCACGCTTCAGATCCATCGGGTTCGCACCTGCCGCGACCGACTTCGCACCTTCCTTGACGATGGCCTGCGCGAGCAGGGTCGCGGTGGTGGTGCCGTCGCCGGCGGTGTCGGAGGTCTTGGACGCCACCTCGCGCACCATCTGCGCACCCATATTCTCGAACTTGTCCTCGAGCTCGATCTCCTTCGCCACTGTTACGCCGTCCTTGGTGATGCGGGGGGCGCCGAACGACTTCTCGAGCACGACGTTGCGGCCCTTGGGGCCGAGCGTCACCTTGACCGCATTGGCCAAGACGTCGACGCCGTGGAGCATGCGCTCGCGGGCGTCCTGTCCAAATTTCACTTCTTTGGCAGCCATGGTCCAAACTCCATTGGTGGGGCTTCACCCCGAGGGGCCGGCTCAGCCGGCATCTCGAAGGGTGAGCTTCGAATTCGCGGGGGGTCTCATCCTTCGAGATGCGCCCTGCGGGCGCTCCTCAGGAAGAGGATTGTTGTTAGGCGGCCTTCTTCTTGGCGACGACGCCTTCGAGCACACCGAGGATATCGCTCTCCTTCATGATCAACAGCTCCTCGCCGTCGAGCTTGACCTCGGTGCCGGACCACTTGCCGAACAGCACGCGGTCGCCCGGTTTCACGTCGAGTGGCTGGACCTTGCCCTTCTCATCGGGGGCGCCGGGGCCGACGGCGACAACCTCGCCCTGCTGCGGCTTTTCCTTCGCGGTATCGGGGATGATGATGCCGCCTTTGGTACGATCGTCCTCCTCGATACGGCGTACGACCACACGATCGTGCAACGGACGAAACTTCATGATGAACCTCCTCCTCGGGAAACTTTGGGAAATTTGCGCTTGGGGTGCCTTGTGATGCTCCCCCGCCGCGGTATTTAGCGAGACATATTAGCACTTTCAAGGCCTGAGTGCTAAGGCGTTAGCAGACGATCGCATTTGCTGCTAGAGCGCTGATTTGTCTCGGGAATCACCCTGGACCCGAATCGCCGGCACGGCTAGGATTTCAGGCGGGGCAAGAACAGACGACACGCAGGGGGTCCATGACCGACACGGCTTTCCTTCGGCAGCTCGAAGGCTTCGCTCTGACCACGGCTGAGATCATCTATCGCCTTCCGGATCATCGCGTGCTGCTGCAGAGCTATATCTGGCAGGACTACGATGTCGCGCCGCGCTTTCCCAAGCTCACCGACTTTCTCGATTTCTGGGAGGCCAATCTCGACGGCCCGCTCTATCGCGTACGGGTGGCCCATCGCGGGCTGATCTCGCCCACGGAGTTCAACTTCGTCCGCGGCGAGCTCATGCTGCATTAGATAGGACGTCGGCACGCAATTCCCAAAGCCCGTCATGCCCGGACTTGATCCGGGCATCCATGCAGTTACCTCTCCGAGCGCCGATGCGTTGACGGAATGGATTGCCGGGTCAAGCCCGGCAATGACGAAGTGGGCAGGATCGAGCGGTGCTAACGCCCGAACTCGTATTCGTAGATGTGGGCGCGTTCTTTTTCCAGCACCGGCTTCAGCGAGCGGAAGGCGTTCGGATAGAGGTAGAACGGAATCCGCGGGAAGAGGTGATGGATGAGGTGGAAGTTCTGGAACATGTATAGCCAGTTGACGATCGGCTCCATGATCCTTCCCTTCACCCAGAACACGTTGGTGTCGCGATAGCGCTCATGCACCTCATGCGGCTTGTGGGTGAGGTAGGCGAAGAAGTAGATGATGAGCGCCGAGGCAAGGATGTGCGGCACGATCCACAGCGCCAGCACCTCGCGCCACCAGCCGAACACCGACAGCCAGAAGGCGATGGAATAGAGGATTAGGTACACGACCGCAATGTGAATGGTGAGCGGGCGCATGCCGGGAATGTGGGCGTGGAAGGCGATGTGCTTCCAGAAATACTGGTTATACCAGAAGGTGATGGTGAGGCAGCGCCAGAGCACCTTGAACGGACCCTCCACCGCCACCCAATTGTCAGGATCGAGATCCGCATTATTGGTGTCGCGATGATGCGCAAGGTGCATGTAGCGGAAGGCTTTGTACTCATGCAGTAGGATCGCGCCGCACACATAGCCGACCGTATGATTGAGCCACAGCATCTTTGAGTCCTTGCCGGCGATGTTGCCATGGCAAGCCTCGTGCAGCGGCGTCTGGTCGAGATAGAGAATGAAGCTGTTGAGGATCAGCCCGAGCCAGAGCGGGATGATGTGCATGGCGCCAAGCGTGGTCACGGTGACAAACGCCGCGACGATACCGATGGCGACGAACACGGTGGGCCAGGCCACCCTGCCGAGATAAGGCTTCACCAGGCCGAGCGCCTGGCGGTCGGCCGGGACATTGGGCAGGTCGCGCGGGGCCTCCGCCATGGTTCCCGCGGGTACAGCGGCTGCTTCAGTCGTCATGCTCATGCTTCCGGTCCTCAGCTTCAGTCACACAAACACCCGCGGCGAGCGTTGCCCGCCGCGAGACTCATCCCCGGAAGTGATGAATTTTGCCCTTCGGCCGCTTCGCGTTCAAGCCGCAAACTCGGCCGAGTTGCCGCAGGGGCAAATGCCCCGTCAAAAAGCAAAAGGGCCCTCCGGCAGCGGATCGAACCGTCCCGGCGGGCCCTCAATAGATGTCCGGCGTCGCTCTACTGGCAGAAATAGGGCTGCCCGTCATAGCCGGTGAAGTAACCGGTATGCGAATTGAAGCTGCGGTAGCGCTGGGCGCAATAGGTGTACCATTCGGGCGACCAGGCTGGCGGCCCATAGGCGCCGGCGACCGGCGCGTAGGGGCCCGGAGGCGGCGGGCCGACATAGGCCGGGGCGGTAAGGGCAGCGCCGACGGCGGCACCAACGCCGAGGCCAATGAGGCCGGCGCCCCAATAGCCCGGGCCGCCCCAGCCCCAGCCGCCGCCACGCCAGTGGCCGTCCCAGCCGTGGCTGTCCCAGCCGTGGCCGCCCCAGCCATGACCGCCCCAGCCATGGCCGGCTTCAGCCGGCGCGGGGAGGATGAGGGCGCTTAGCCCCATAATGGCGGCGACGGCGAGGGCCTTCATGAATGTTCTCGTCATTGAATTCGTCCTTGGCTTATCGGCCCGCTTTAGTCTGCGGGCGGGCTCGATTCGTAGGGAGGTTTGGGAGGCTCAGCTAAGCGCGTTTTTGCGGCGAAATAGGGCCGCCAAAGTGGCTTGCCAAAGCCATCGATGTGCACCTTGCTTCCGCTCCCCCCTTGTGGGGGAGCACGCTCGCGTTTTTGACGCGAGCGGAGGGGGGTGAGCGGCGAAGCCGCGTCTCTTTGAAAAAACCCCCTCCCTAACCC
>NZ_JBOHJB010000121.1:0-6950 GCF_050728395.1 Methyloceanibacter sp. | reverse complement strand
GCCTTCGGCCGAGCCACCCTCCCCATCAAGGGGAGGGATGGAGTGTGTGGCGGCTCCTCGTGCTCCTGGGTAGGGGCCGTTCAATCCAGCCAACCAAGTCTAAGAGGAAGAGGAATCCAATAATGAGCTTTACCCTGATCCAACAGGCGACCCCGCGTCTCCACCGTTCAGAGCTTGCCGTGCCGGGGTCCAACCCGTCGCTGTTCGAGAAGGCGGCGAAGGGCCAAGCCGACATCATCTTCCTCGACCTGGAAGATGCCGTTGCCCCCGACGACAAGGAGCAGGCGCGCAAGAACATCATCGCCGGCCTCAACGATGTCGATTGGGGCGCAAAGACCATGATGATCCGCATCAACGGCCTCGACACCCACTACGCCTATCGCGACGTGGTGGATGTGGTGGAGAACTGCCCGCGCCTCGACATGATCCTGATCCCCAAGACCGGCGTGCCGCAGGACGTCTATGCCATCGACATGCTGGTCACCCAGATCGAGCAATTTAAGAAGCGCGAGAAGAGGATCGGCTTCGAGGTGCTGATCGAGACGGCGCTCGGCATGGCCAATGTCGAAGCGATCGCGCAGGCCTCGAAGCGCCTCGAGGCGATGAGCTTCGGCGTCGCCGACTATGCGGCGTCGACCCGCGCCCGCACCGTCGGCATCGGCGGCCCGCACCCGGATTACGGCGTGCTCACCGACAAGGATGCCGACGGCAACCGCGCCTATCACTGGGGCGATCCTTGGCATTTTGCCCTGTCGCGCATGATGGTCGCCTGCCGCGCCTACGGGCTTCGCCCGATCGACGGGCCGTTCGGCGATTTCTCCGATCCCGACGGCTACATGGCGGCGGCGAAGCGTGCGGCCGTGCTCGGCTTCGAGGGCAAATGGGCGATCCATCCGAGCCAGGTCGAGCTTGCCAACACGGTGTTCACCCCGTCCGAGGCCGAGGTGACCAAGGCCAAGCGCATCGTCGAGGCGATGAAGCAGGCGGCGAAGGAGGGCAAGGGCGCGGTGTCGCTGGACGGCCGCCTGATCGACCTCGCCTCGATCCGCCAGGCCGAGTCTCTGCTCAACAAGGCCAAAACCGCCGGGATGTAACCCGCGCTCAAGCAACGAAGCGGTAGCGCAAACGAAATTGCCCCACCCCAGCGTCGCGCGTCCCGCGCGCCGCCGGACCTCCCCGCAAGGGGGAGGTATGGAGTTCGTGGTGTGCTCTCAGGCTTGTCTGAGCGCCGCAACGGACTCCCCGCTCTCCCCTTGTGGGAGAGCACGACTGCGCGTTTCGCGCAGTCGGTGAGGGGTCAGCGGCTGTTGCCGCGTCAGACAAAAGAATCAGGAAAGCCGCGATTTTTGGTCACCCCTCACCCTTCCCGCCATGCGACTTGCGGGGTGCGCCGCTCAAGAGCATCGCCGCAAGATCGCGGCTGGAAGCCCTCTCCCACAAGGGGCGAGGGGCATATCCTTTGCTGAATACGGTCGAAGTGTAGCAGCCATGGAGGAAGCCATGTTACGTCGTCTCGCATTCGCCGCCGCATGTGTCGCGTTTCTAGTTCTCTCCGCTGCGCCGTCAGTGGCGGAACCTCAATTCGCCACGCCAGAGGAAGCCAAGGCCTTGCTCGAGAAAGCAGTTGCGGCGGTCAAGGACGACAAGGCGAAGGCGCTCGAGATGTTCCAAACGGGCGAGGGCGGATTCAAGGTCAAGGACCTCTATGTCTGGTGCGCCAACGCCTCGGACGGCATCCTGACGGCGCATCCCACCAACAAGGGCAAGGACTTGCGGGACATCAAAGGCAAGCAGGGCGCTCCGTTCGGCGAAGTGATCATGCAGAATGCCGTCGAAGGAACGATCAAGGAGACGACCTATTGGTGGCCGCGCCCAGGCTCAGACGAGGCCTTCGAGAAGAAAGCCCTCTACACCAAGGCCGGCGATCAGGTTTGCGGCGTCGGCTACTATGAGGAATGAGCGCCGCGGGTCTCAGAAATCCCGCCGCGAGGCTTACACAAGACTTGCTTGACCGGGACCTGTTTTTTTAGTCATTCATCAAGGCATTAGCGGATAGAGGCGCGCGATGCTGCAATGGTTTCAGCGATTGATGCCGCGCCAGGACGCCTTTTTCCCCGCCTTCGAGCGACACGCCGCCGTGATGGTCAAAACGGCGGTGGCCTTGCGCGAAATGATCGGCGGCGGCGGCCAGCTCAACCCCCGCTTCCAAGAGATCCTCGATCTTGAGCACGAAGCAGACGGCATTGCCCGGGAAGTGCTTCTGGGCTTGCGCACGATGTTCATCACGCCGTTCGACCGGGCGGACATCCAGAGTCTGATCACCTCGATGGACGATTCCGTCGATCAATGCAAAGCGACGGCGAAGGCCATCATGCTGTTCGAGATAACGAATTTCGAACCGGACATGCGGAAAATGGCGGACGCGGTCGTCGACTGTTCGGAACTCGCGCAGCGCGCGGTCGCATTGCTGTCCGACGTTGCGAAGAACGCTGCGGCCCTCAACGAGATCTGCCTGCAGATCACGCACATCGAAGGGAACGCCGACGATACCTACGACCGTGGGCTGGAACTGCTCTACCAAAGGGTCAAAGGCGGGGATGCGCTCGAGTTCATCCGCGGCAGCGAGATATACAAGCATTTGGAGGATACGGTGGACAGCCTTGATGACGTCGCCGACGAGATTCAAGGCATCGTTATCGAGCACGTCTGAACGCGACGGGGGGCCCTTCCGCGATGCCAGATTCGCTCATGCTGCTTGCCGCCCTAATCGCGGTTGCCCTCATCTTCGACTTTCTCAACGGCCTGCATGATGCCGCCAATTCGATCGCGACGGTGGTCTCGACGCGCGTGCTTTCGCCCAATATCGCAGTGGTCTGGGCTGCGTTCTTCAATTTTATCGCCTTCTTGTTCTTTGGCTTGCATGTGGCACAGACCGTCGGCACCGGGATCATCTCTCCGGACATCGTCGATGGGCAGGTCATCTTCGGGGCGCTGATGGGCGCCATCGCGTGGAACCTGCTGACCTGGTGGGGGGCTATCCCCTCGTCGAGCTCGCATGCCCTGATCGGCGGACTCATCGGCGCCGGCGCAGCGAAAGCCGGCTTCAGCGCGGTCGTGTGGTGGGGCACGCTGAAGACGATGGCGGCCATAGTTTGGTCGCCGCTGCTTGGCTTCGCTCTGGCGCTCCTCTTGTGGCTGGTCGTGGCGTGGCTATTGATGCGGAGCACGCCCTATGCCGTGGACCGGAAGTTTCGCGTGCTCCAGCTCGGGTCCGCCGCTCTCTATTCCATCGGCCATGGCGCCAACGATGCGCAGAAGACCATGGGGATCATTGCCAGCCTCCTGTTCGCGAAAGGAATGCTCGGCTCAGAGTTTTACGTTCCGTTCTGGGTGGTGCTTTCCTGCCAGGTGGCGATGGCACTCGGCACGCTCGTAGGCGGCTGGCGCATCGTCAAGACCATGGGATCGAGGATCACGCGGCTGAAGCCGGTGCAGGGGTTCTGCGCCGAGACGGCGGGGGCGATGACCCTTTATTTAGCGACGTCGTTCGGAGTTCCGGTGTCAACGACGCATACGATCACCGGCGCCATCATGGGGGTCGGGGCTGCTCGCAGGGTCTCAGCGGTTCGTTGGGGTATTGCCGGAAGTATCATCATCGCCTGGGTAATCACGCTACCGGCTGCGGCTGCGATCGGCGCTTTGTTTTACAAGTGCGTGACCCTTTTTGCTGCGGCCTCCTAACGCCCTTTAGAGGCCGCTTACTCGTCACCCTCGTCATATCTCGGCGGGGCTTTTTCACGATCTTCGCTCCAGCCGGAAGAACCCGTGGCATTCCCACGCGGGCGAGAAGTGTAGCGCGTGCGCCGGGACCTAGGTCCACCACCAAACAGCATCCAAAGGACGAACGGGAATGCGACGACGCACATTCCCACAACCAAGATTAAAAGGACGCCCAATACCGTATTGAACATGTCGGCTTCAGCGAATCTCAGGAGCCCAAACCTCACCAGGTCCTCGTGCCCCTAAATCGGATGTGTCTGATTAGCAAGCCTTCAACGTCTGCTGGTGCAAAGCGGACGTTAGCGGACGCACTTATCCCCGCCCTCGGCGCCTGCCTTACACTCCACTCACCTCGTCCACTAAAGGGCGCGCTCATGAGGCGTCGTGAGGCGGGACGAGGTGCGGTGTCCCGCGGGTCAGGCTTCGCAAGCCTGGCGCTCGGGCGGCGCCGGGGCTCCGCCCGGGTCCACTATGAGGCCCTGCCAGGAGCTGGCTGACGACTTGATCTATGCGCTACCGGGCTTCGCCCTACTTGAGCGCGGGATTTTGCGCTACCGGGCTTCGCCCTGCTTGAGCGCGAGATTGTTGCGCTGACGGCCTCTGGCCACCTTGAGCGCGACGTGACTGAGACCGGAACGAAGGCGACCTGTTCGCCGAGTTTCGAGCGAAGTCCCAAGCGAAAGCGCGGCCCGGCCGTCCGCTAATCACCGCCTGTGGCGCGCCGAGAGGCGCCCGCCGTGGTCCGCAAGGATCGCGGAGCCATAGGTTTGCGCTTTTCGGCGCGCCACCCCCTTCGAGGGGAAGGAGTCCTCATCCTGAGGAGGGCCGAAGGCCCGTCGCGAAGGATGAGGAAACAGCAAACCCCGGATGCTGCAAACGCATCGCGGCAACGATGGAGCACGCCTTGATGGTCGGGACGGAGCAGCAGACTCCATACCTCCCCCTCGTGGGGAGGTCCGACGACGCCTGCCGGCGGCGTCGGGGTGGGGGGAGTTGCGTTGCGCGGGCGCTTTGCTGTTTGAGCGCGATGCCCCCACCCCAGCGTCGCGCTTTGCGCTCAAGCAGCAAAAGCGGTAGCGCGTCGAAAAAGCGCGCCGCCGAACCTCCCCGCGAGGGGGAGGTATGCAGCGAGAGTCGAGGCAATGAAACGATGGAGCACGCCTGCATGGCCGAGACGGCGCAACACACTCCCCGCTCTCCCCTTGTGGGAGAGCAAGCGCTCGCATCGCGAGCGCGGTGAGGTGTCAGCGGCTTTGCCGCGTCGAAAAACGACTCGCCGGCTGATGGGCTTCGGCCATGCCCCCACCCCAGCGTCGCGCGTTCCGCGCGCCGCCGGACCTCCCCGCGAGGGGGAGGTATGAAATGACGTCGAGGAGTACGCGAATGACCGACACGATGACCGAGACCAACACCGCCGCAAGCGATGCGGCGCTGCCGCGCCGGCGCGAGGTCGAAGGCTTGCGCCGGGCAAGCGATCTGCTCTGCCTGTGGCGCGTGTGCGGCAACGCCGCCTGCCGCCGCGCGCGATCCTGCCGCGGGCGGGCGCAGCTTTGCGCCAGGCGCAATACGAGCGCGGTGCCGAGCCCCGCACGCGATTTCTTCGTCACCTTTCTCGCTGCGCAATATGCCGGCCTTCCGTTCGAGGATTTCCGCGCCGACATGGAGGGAAGGGAGGAGACGGCGGCCTTCTTCGCCTGGCGCAACGCCTGCGGGGCAAGCCGGCGATGATGCGCGATGCTGCAATGCTTGCTCCCGCTCCCCCCTTGAGGGGGAGCACGACTGCGCGAACCGCGCAGTCGGAGGGGGGTGAGCGGCGGACACGCGTGGCGTGGGAGCCGCGTCAAAGAAAGGATTTACCCCTCACCCTTCCCGCCATGCGACTTGCGCGCAAGCTTAATGCGCTACCGCTTCGCTACTTTAGCGCAACGCGCAAGATCGCGGCGGGGAAGCCCTCCCCCTCAAGGGGGGAGGGGAAATGACTCCGTTGCCCTTCCGCGGGCGCGCATCAGCCGCCATAACGCTCGGTGCGGATCATGGAGGGGGTGACGCCGGCTTCGATCGCGCCTTGCGCCGCTGCCTCGACGAACGGATTTCCCCCGCAGACGAAAACTTGGCGCGGCGGCGCGGGAAGTCTGTTCACAAGCTCGGCGACCATGGCGGCATCGACCCTGCGGCCGAAATCCTGCTCGCGCCGCGTCTGGTCGCGGGTGAGCGCGAGCGCCAGCTGAAAGCCGTTGTTCTTGGCGTCGAGCGCCAGCAGCTCGTCGCGGAAGATCACGTCCTCCCAGGTGCGCGAGGAGAACAGCAAGAGCGCCGGCACGCGCGAGCCGGCCGCAGCGCGGTGGCGCAGCATCGACATCAGCGGCACGACGCCCGAGCCGCCGCCGAGCAGGAGCAGCGGACCGCCGTCTTCGACCTCCCACACGAAATGCCCGCCGATCGGCCCGCGCAATTCGATGGCATCGCCGACCTCGGCCACGTCATGGAAGAAGGGCGAGACCTCGCCGTCGTCGAGCCGCTCGATGGCGAGCTCGATGTTCGCGGTGTCCTCTGGCGCCGAGGCGATGGAATAGCTGCGCTCTGCCTGATAGCTGTCTGGCGCGGTGAGCCGCACGTCGACATGCTGCCCGGCACGGAAGGGAAATGGCGCCGACGGCGCGAGCAGGAAGCTCTTCACCCGCGGCGTATCGGACATGATCGCGGCGATCTTCGCCTCCTGCCAGCGGAGCTTCGGCTCTTGCGGCTGCAAGGCGCCAGCCTCAGTCACCGGTGAAGCGCTGCTCGCGCCAGGGATCGCCATAAATGTGATAGCCGCGGAGCTCCCAGAAGCCGGCCTCGTCCGCTTGCGTGAATTGCAAGCCGCTCACCCATTTCGCCGACTTCCAGAAATAGAGATGCGGCACCAAGAGCCTTGCCGGCCCGCCATGATCGGGCGGCAGGGGCTTGCCCTCATAGCGGAGCGCGATCATCGCCTGGCCTCCGGTGAGATCGGCGACCGGCACGTTGGTGGAATAGCCGTCGAAGGAGTGGGCGAGGATGTACTCGGTCGGCGGCTCGCCGATGCCTGCGGCCTTGAACACATCGTCGACCAGCACGCCGTCCCAAAGCGTGTCGAGCTTCGACCATTTGGTGACGCAGTGGATGTCACGGAGCTGGTGGGCCTTGGGCAG